>CAMWVP010000011.1 GCA_947177735.1 uncultured Clostridia bacterium | reverse complement strand
ATGCGGAAAATCCGCCGAAAGACGGGCGTTGAGCGTTAATGTGAACACGCTCTAGAGAATACCGACATATACGCCGCGTTTTTGCGAACTTATTTACAGAGGAAATAACACGGACGTTCAAACGAACACGCTTTTTAGGAAAGGACTGACTTTATGTTTAACAAAAAAATCATCATTGTTTCGGCATTACTTACGGCGCTGCTCACGGGCTGCGCGGAAAATAACGCACCGTACGGCGCTGGCTTCGGAGATACGGACGCATCGCGCGCCCCGAACATCTCGAATGCCGACGGATCACGGGGACCGGCCTCTGTCGGCGGCGCTGACGCAAGCTATGCCGGAACCGGCGCGTTCTCCCCGGCAAACGACGGCGGAGCCGTTGACAACGAATTGTTCGCCAATACGAGAACGGTAGGCTATCATAAGCTCGAGCAGATCACCGCGGGCATGACCTACGGCGAGATACTGGATACCCTGGGCTCGACGGCGGCGTTTGGCTGTACCGACTATCGGCAGTACCGCACCTTTGACGACCGCATAATCCAGCTTCAATTTGAAAGCAAGGACGATATCTGCCCGTACTCGGGAGCGGAGCTTTTCAATAACGCAATGCCGCTGAGAGATGACCTGCACGGCGATCTTACGATAGTCACGGGCGGCAGCGGACTTGTTACCTATCTTACCGAGGATGACAGCCTAACGGCATTGTTACTTCTCACAAGCAACGCAAAGATCGCGTTCGAGGACGGCTCGCCCGCTTCGGAGGACGACCTGAAAACGGGTACGGCGATACTGTTCGAGACTACGGGCGAGGTATTGTGCAGCTTTCCCGGACAGGCATTCTGCACCAAGATCACGATCCTCGACGTTAAGCCCTCGCCCGCCGAGTCTCCGTATGACGAGACGCTCGAGGACGGCTCGGTGATAACGTATTACCCCGACGGCGTGACGGTCACGAAATTCCCCAGCGGCGGCGTTGAGACTTATCTGCCCTATCCCGACGGCGGAGTACTTGAGTATAAACCGCCCGTGACCGAACCCGAAGAGCAGCCCGTATTGGATGGGTTTGACGCGTACTATGAACAGGAAAGGAAGTATGGCGACAGATTGCCGTTGGAGTATGAGGATGGCATACCCAACGAAATGGTTTATGGCATAATGACGGATATAAACGGCTTGATGATCAGCTATATGACATATTACAACACAGACGAGCACAAGAGAGATATCTATATCGATTACGACGGTAACCGCCACATAACCATGGATTTTTTGAATACGGAGAAAGCGGAAATAGTTTTCGAGGACGGCACGCCCGCCTCCGAGGACGACTTAACCCCCGGAACGGCGGTGCTCGTTCAATACGAAACCGTTCTCGAAACATTCCCCGGGCAAATGATCTGCACCAAAATAATTATCCTGCAATAAGTATCGCTCCACCAATTTCATCTTTTTTATTGTTTCCCCCGCCTGCGGCGGGAGAAACAATAAGATTTCGGAAATATTTTCAAGGGCTGCCCCGTTCGGCAGCTCTTTCAGCCTGTAAAAAAGATCCGCATTCAGACTGTCGAGAAGCCCTCAGATGCTAGGACGAATGACCGCTTCGCGGTCAACCTCGGTACGGCGGCTAGCCTTTGTGGCTGCCGCCGTACCGCTGACGACGCAGATGAGGGTTTATCGACAGTCTGCGAGGGCTGCCCGACCGGCAGTCCTTTCCTTTTCGGTGAAAAATATACATTTTTAAGCAAAAATGCACGAAATTTCCGAAAAATTTTTTGGAATTATATTGCAATTTACAAAAAAGTGTGATACAATATAAAGTGTAATATGCGGTAGTTGTGTACAACACGATTGCCGATAATAATACTATGTATTTAGGAGGAAAAAATCCAATGGCTAGAAAAAAGTTAACGATGGATGGTAACAACGCGGCAGGTCACGTGTCTTACGCGTTTACCGACTTGGCGGCTATTTACCCCATCACCCCTTCGTCCGTTATGGCGGAGGTCACGGATTCCTGGGCAACGGCAGGAAGAAAGAATATTTTCGGCGAGCAGGTTAAGGTTGTAGAAATGCAGTCCGAGGCAGGTGCAGCGGGCGCGGTTCACGGCTCCCTCTCCGCAGGTGCGCTTACTACCACCTACACTGCTTCTCAGGGCTTGCTCCTGATGATACCCAATATGTACAAGATCGCGGGCGAGCTGCTTCCGTCCGTTATCCACGTTTCGGCTCGTGCGGTAGCTTCCCACGCGCTGTCTATCTTCGGCGACCACAGCGATATCTACGCTTGCCGCCAGACAGGCTACGCTATGCTCTGCTCGACCAACCCGCAGGAGGTAATGGATCTCGGCGCTGTCGCTCACCTTTCGACTATCAAGGGCAGAGTTCCGTTCCTGCACTTCTTCGACGGCTTCAGAACCTCTCACGAGATCCAGAAGATCGAGGTTTGGGACTACGATACCCTCGCTAAGATGGTTGACTGGGATGCTATCCAGGCGTTCCGCGACAAGGCGCTCAACCCCGAGCAGCCCGTGCTCCACGGTACCGCACAGAACCCCGACATCTTCTTCCAGGCTCGCGAGGCTTGCAACAAGTACTACGAGAATATCCCGAACATAGTTACCGAGTATATGGACAAGGTAAACGCGGAGATCGGCACCGACTACAAGCTGTTCAACTACTACGGCGCTCCCGACGCGGAGGAAGTTATCGTTGCTATGGGCTCCGTTTGCGACACCATTGAGGAGACTATCGACTATATGATGGCACAGGGACGCAAGGTAGGTCTCGTTAAGGTAAGACTTTACAGACCGTTCGTATCTTCGGCATTCGTTTCGGCTATCCCCGCGACGGCTAAGAAGATCACCGTTCTTGACAGAACCAAGGAGCCCGGCTCTCTCGGCGAGCCTCTGTTCCTCGACGTTGTTGCTGCTCTCAAGCGCGAGAACAAGTTCAACGACGTTCCCGTATTCAGCGGACGCTACGGTCTCGGTTCCAAGGACTGCAACCCCGCGCAGATCATCGCGGTCTACAACAACAAGGAGAAGCCCATCTTCACGATCGGTATCGAGGACGATGTTACCAATCTGTCGCTCGCTATCACCGAGAATCCGAACACCACTCCCGAGGGCACTACCTGCTGTAAGTTCTGGGGTCTCGGCTCCGACGGTACTGTCGGCGCGAACAAGAACTCCATCAAGATCATCGGCGACCACACCGATATGTACGCGCAGGCATACTTCGCATACGACTCCAAGAAGTCGGGCGGCGTAACGATCTCTCACCTGAGATTCGGTAAGAGCCCCATCAAGTCGACCTACTTCGTAAACAAGGCGAACTTCGTTGCCTGCCATAACCCCTCTTATATCGACAAGTACGATATGGTCGAGGACGTTATCCCGGGCGGCACGTTCCTGCTGAACTGCCAGTGGAGCGTTGAAGAGCTCGACGAGAAGCTCCCCGCGCCCGTAAAGGCTTATATCGCTAAGAACAACATCAACTTCTACATCATCAACGCGATCAAGATCGCCAAGGAGATCGGTCTGGGCAACAGAACGAATACCGTTCTTCAGTCCGCGTTCTTCAAGCTGGCGAACATCATCCCCGCTGATGACGCTGTGAAGTATATGAAGGAAAAGGCTCTCGCTTCGTTCGGCAAGAAGGGCGAGGACATCGTAAACATGAACTACGCCGCTATCGATCAGGGCGCGGGCGCGGTTGTCAAGGTAGACGTTCCCGCTGCTTGGGCTGATTGCACGGGCGAGCTGGTTCACCCGCACTTCGAGGGCGACAACAAGTTCCTCGTTGACTTTGTAAACAACATTCAGGTTCCCGTAAACGCTCAGCGCGGCGACAAGCTTCCCGTTTCCACCTTCGTGGACATCGCGGACGGCACATTCCCGCAGGGCTCCGCTGCATTCGAGAAGCGCGGCATCGCGGTTGACGTTCCCAAGTGGATTCCCGAGAACTGTATCCAGTGTAACCAGTGCGCAATGGTATGTCCGCACGCTGTTATCCGTCCGTTCGTATACAGCGACGAGCAGGCTGCCAAGCTGCCCGCCGGCACCGCTGTCAAGGACGCTACCGGAATGCCCGGTATGAAGTTCACAATGGCTATTTCTACGTTGGACTGCACGGGCTGCGGCGTTTGCGCTAACATCTGCCCCGCAGGCGCTAAGGATAAGGCTAAGAACGCTCTCGTTATGACTCCCATCGAGGAGGCTATGGAGCAGCAGAAGTTCTTCGACTACGCTGTGGCTAACGACAACTCCAACGACGCTGCCGTTGAGAAGTTCAAGGATTCCACCGTTAAGGGCGCTCAGTTCAAGCAGCCGCTGCTCGAATTCTCCGGCGCGTGCGCAGGCTGCGGCGAGACTCCGTATGCTAAGCTCATCACTCAGCTGTTCGGCGACAGAATGTATATCGCGAACGCAACGGGCTGCTCCTCTATCTGGGCAGGCTCCGAGCCCTCCACTCCGTACACCACCAACAAGGCAGGTCACGGTCCCGCTTGGGCGAACTCCCTGTTCGAGGACAACGCTGAATTCGGTCTCGGTATGTTCCTGGCTCAGGATACTCTCCGCAAGAGAGCGCAGAGCAAGCTGAAGGAGATCGCGGCGCTTGACGGTCACGAAAAGGCTAAGGGTCTCATCGACGAGTACTTCAAGACCGAGAACGACGGCAAGGCTAACGCAGAGGCTACCAAGAACCTCGTTGAGGCATTCGAGAACTGCCAGTGCAATAACGAGCCCGCAGTCAAGGAAGTGCTCAAGCTCAAGAGCTACCTCTCCAAGAAGAGCCAGTGGATCTTCGGCGGCGACGGCTGGGCTTACGATATTGGTTACGGCGGACTTGACCACGTTATCGCTTCCGGCAAGAACGTAAACATCTTCGTATTCGATACCGAGGTTTACTCCAACACCGGCGGTCAGGCTTCCAAGGCTACGAACGTAGGCGCTGTTGCGCAGTTCGCTGCGGGCGGTAAGGACGTTAAGAAGAAGGATCTCGCGGGTATCGCAATGAGCTACGGTTATGTATACGTTGCTCAGATCGCAATGGGCGCCGACAGAAACCAGACGCTCAAGGCTATCGCAGAGGCTGAGGCTTATGACGGACCTTCGCTGATCATCGCATACGCTCCGTGTATCAACCACGGTATCAAGGGCGGTCTGACAATCGCTCAGCAGGTTGAGAAGGAAGCTGTTGAGGCGGGTTACTGGCATCTGTTCCGCTTCAATCCCGCGCTCGCCGACGAGGGCAAGTCTCCGTTCACGCTCGACAGCAAGGCTCCTACAGGCGACTACAAGGCGTTCATGATGAGAGAGGTACGTTACAACTCGCTCATGCGTGCTAACCCCGACAGAGCTACCGTACTGTTCGACAAGGCAGTTGCAAACTCCAAGGCTAAGTACGATCACCTTGTTGAGATGCAGAAGGCATACAAGGAAGAGTTTGAAAAGTAATTCACCAAGTGAATAACAGATTCCCCCCGAGTGATCGGGGGGAATTTTTTGTATTTAATTTACAGCAGCTCCATTTTTTCCAGAATAGACTCCGCTAAATTGCGTTCGCGACCAAGCTGTAATCCGTAAGCCGCTCCGTCCTTCTCAAATTCGAGGATATAGGAGTTATCCGCGCTTTGGTGCAAACGCGCTTGCGTTCCGGTGTTAAGCTGAATATACTCGTACTCAAAATCAAAGTGATCGGTGTATGTGTCCTTATTCTCCGCCGACCGCCATACCGTGAACACAATTTCTGCGCCGCTCTGCTCATCGACAAGCGTATAAACAAACATCTGCTGAAATATCGTGTATTCTCCCGTATCGTTATCGGTGCCCTTGTACATAACGGCGGTCATTCCCGCCTTTTCGGAGCAGCCGTCCATTGAAACGGGAGCGTATCCGTACAGCTTCATCGCCTCGCTCGGAGTGCTTTCAAACTTATGCACGTCGGCGGAACCGACAGAGACTCCTGAACCGGATTCATACAATTCGCGCATAGACGGGTGTTCAAAGCCGCCGTACTCCAAAAAGTCGTTCCCATATCGCCTCCACTCCTCGAGCTTCTCATCAACAGTCATGCTTTCCCTGTTCGCGCTCTCCAATGCCTGAATAGGATCCTGCCAAAATTCAATGATTATTTCACCCTCGGGAGTAATTGTTTCATGCTGATGATAATTGTCATAGTAACACCCATGCATGAGAGTCATGGGTATTTCCCCGTTTTTTTCCGCGTTAATGTAAAAATTTATACCGTTGGAGACATCGTCCAGCCGAACGCCGAGCTCGTCGTAGATACCGTCCTCGTGAAGCTCGCTGTCAAATACCGCCCTGACTTCTCCGACGGGCGTATAGCAGGTTGTATCAAAAGGCAGCCTCACCGCGGTAGTCTCAACAGTCCAGCCGTTCTCGTCGACGTAGCTCGAATGCAATGGAACAACCTGATTGTTATTTATCTTGACGATGGGGTTGTCGCCAAGTGTCGTGGCAGCGGCAGTAGTTCCGAGCAGCAGCGCCGCGGCAACGGTAATGACAGCGATCTTCAAAGCTTTTCGCGGCTTAGTTTTATATTTCGGAATGAAATCGGCAACGGTTTTATCATCGATCTCACTCACTGCATCAAATAACGGATTGATCTTATTCATAGAATAATCCCCTTTCAACTAAGTATTTTTTCAGCGAGCCGCGAAGTCGTGCGAGCGCGGTCGTTGCGGCGGTCGGGGTCATGGAGCAGGCTTTCGCCGCGTCCTTTGCCGACTGCATGTAGAAGTAGCGGAGAGTGAACAGCTTCCGATGACGTTCATCGAGCGACCTTAACCATTCGTTCAGCGCCGCGGAAAGCTCCGCTTTTTCGGCTTCGTCCTCGGTCGAGTACCCTGACGGCAGGCACTCGTCAAGCTCCGTCATAAGCTCGGTCGAACGCATTGCGGCGGTGTTGTAGCGCAGCTTGTCGATAGTCTTTCGGCGCGCTATCTTGCAGATGTACGCCGTGAGATTATCGGGGCGGTCGGGAGGTATACGCTCCCAGACAGCGAGCAAGGTATCGTTCGCGCATTCCTCCGCGTCCTCGGGCGAGCGCAGAAAGCCGCGGCAGACCTTAAGTATCAGGCGTTCGTACTTCGCTTTCAGCGCCGCAAGCCCGCTCTGGTCGCGGTTCGTCAGCAGCTCGGTGATCTTTTCGTCCTCCAAGTCATCACCTCCTCTGTTTATATAGTCGAAAGGAGAGAGGGTTTTGTCACACCTTGGGATAAATTTTTTAGTTAAAAAGGGCTTTGTTGACAAATTGCGGGAAATATGTTATAATTACAGTGGTATTTGAAGTAGAGAATGTGCTGCTATAATTAAACGCGAAGCGTTTAATTAGGGTTATACGCGAAGCGTATAACTCGTACACCCTTGCGGTTACAAAGAGATGCGGGAAGGGGCACACCCGCCGAATACCATTACCCGTCCTGAATCAAGGGCGGGTTTTCTTGTGTCGGTATATTTACAAAACTCCCTGCAAGGGGAGCAGGGAGTTAAGTTATCGTTTAGAGAATACCGAGGTCGACGAGGACTTGCTTCATTTCGTTCATATCCATAGTACTGTTGAATGAATTGATTTTGTAAACAGCACCATTATAAGAGAAATTTGCATAAGCGTATACGTTATCACCGACATGCGTTTCCGCAACCATAGCCTCTGAACCGTTACTCAGTTCAATGATCTCAAACATATCCTCTTTAAATTCATAGTATTGGTTAGGTATACCCACTTCATCAATTATATAGTTTGTTTCAAACTGTAGTTCTTTACCCGAACTCTTTTGGATCAGATAGTAATCGAAATTGACAAACTCCAAATCGTTTCCTGTTTTATTTGAAAATCCAAAAACATTAACTCCGGAGCGTTCTTCGATAAAATTATCGTTGATCGTAAAGGGGGCTACATTAAAAATTTTAAAAACGTCACTTGGCAGCATATCGTTAAAATCAAACCAATAAAACCCATCCTCATAACAGCCGTCTACCGCCTCAACCGCTCCCATTTGAAGCAATTCGTCTTTAGTGGGTATAGTCAATTTGTTTTGCAGCTTTATATCGTGATAAAACTGGTGTTCGTTATCGATATTAACTCCCCTTGTACCCGTTTTCAATGTGCGGACGGTATATCCCGTAAGCAGTGTTACAGCCGCTGCTGCCGCCACGATCATCAATACCACCGGGCGCTTTTTCTTTTTTGGATTGATAATGTAACGTGTGTCGATATCATTCAGAGCATCAAGTAACGGATTAAGTTCATTCATTAAACATCTTCCTTTCAATTAAGTATTCTTTCAGCGACTCGCGCAGTCTGAGCAGCGCCGTGGACGCGGCTGTGCAGCTCATCGAGCAGGCTTTCGCCGCCTCCTTGACCGACAGCATATAGAAGTACCGCTGAATAAAAAGCTCCCGCTTCTTTTCGTCGAGCGTGCCGAGCCATTCGTTGAGCGCCACCGTGAGCTCCGCGCGCTCAAATTCATCCTCCACGCAGCTCCGTGACGGTATGCACTCGTCAAGCTCGGTCAACAGGTCGGCGTTGCGCATTGCGGCGGTGTTGTAGTGAAAGCGGTTTATCGCTTTTCTACGCGCGATACGGCAGATATACGCTTTCAGATCGTCGGGGTTCTCGGGCGGTATGCCTTTCCAGACCGCGAGGAGCGTGTCATTCGCGACCTCCTCCGCGTCCTCGGTCGAGCGCAGTATCCCCCTGCACACCTTCATTATCAGACGGTAGTATTTGCGCTTCAGCTCCGCAAGCCCCGTCTGATCGCGGCTCGAAAGCATTTCGGTTATTTTTGCGTCCTCCAAATTATCACCTCCTGTCTATATAGTCAGCAAGGAAGTACAGTTCGTCACACTTTTTTAGAAAATCTCTAAAAAATCTGTTTTTTCTTTAACACCAAATTCCAGTTTGTTTCTCCGCCCCGCTTCGCGGGGCGGAGAAACAAGAAGAAAGTAGTTTTCAGAGATTACCTTTAATAAATCCGGAAAATTATAGAGCGTGCGTTATAGAAGTATTGCGATGCCAAGCGAAAACGCTTGACACCGCAATTTCCTATGAAACGGCTTGACAGAGGCGGCACGCCTCTCAGCTTCTTTTTTTCGTCAGCAGTGCCGACAGCACCGCCATCGTTATCGGGAAGATCACCGCGAACAGCACTCCTGTCCGCAGACCGCCTCCCGAAAGCTCGGCAGCAAAGCCTGCCAGCGCGGGGCCTGCCATGCAGCCCAGATCGCCCGCCAGAGCGAACAGCGCGTACATCATCGTGGCGCCTCTCGGCAGCGCCGCCGCGCCCTTGCTGAACGTTCCCGGCCACATTATCCCGACCGCGAATCCGCACACCGCGCAGCCGATAAGCCCCGCCGCCGCGCTCGGCACCAGCGCCACCGTCAGGTACGCCAGCACGCACAGCACAGCGCTCGCGGTCATCGTTCCGCCGAGCGGCAGCCTGTCCGCAAGCTTGCCGTAGAGCGCCCGCGCCGTGCCCATAAGCGCAGCAAATGTTGCCGTGCCCGCCAGGTCTCCCACCGTCTTGCTCACGCCGAGGGCGTTTTCGCAGAGCGTAGACGACCACTGCGCGACCGCCATCTCGCTTGCTCCCGCGCACAGCATCATCACAAACAGCACGCGGAACACGCCGCTCGAAAGCAGCTCCCGAAGCCCCATTCCCTGACCCTCGGGCACGGGGGTGTTTATCGGCACGAACACGAACATTATCCCGTCCGTCAGCGGCACCAGCGCCCAAAGAAACGCCAATACGCGCCAGTTCTCCACGCCGAAAACCGAAAAAAACAGCGTCGACAGCACGATAACGCCCACCGCGCCCCAGCAGTAGAACGAGTGCAGCAGACTCATCATACGCTCCTTGTTGTCGGTCGGGCACGCCTCCACGATCGGGCTCACCAACACCTCAAGAAGCCCGCCGCCTATCGCGTACAGGAACACCGCTATAAGCAGCCCGATAAACGGATCGGGCAGCAGCTCGGGAAGTATGCCCATCGCCAGCAGCCCCGTAATGCTGCACCCGTGCGCGATAAGCATTGACCTGCGGTAGCCGAGCCTTTCCGCGAACCCCGCCGACGCAAGGTCGACCGCAAGCTGAACTACAAAGTTAAAACCGATAAGCAGCGTTATCCTCGACAGCGGTATTTTATAGCTTGACTGAAACGTCAGAAACAGCAGAGGCGCGAAATTGTTGATGACCGCCTGCACGATATATCCCAGAAAGCAGGAAAAGATCGTATGCTTGAAAGTAAATCTCATATTTTCCTCAAAAATATTATCCGCCGTGGTATTGGCGGATAATAAGTATTTAAAACTGTCTTGTACCCTTTGCGGCGGCGCGTATCTCCATAACTCCCGTTTCGGGATAGAACAGCTGCGTTCGCCCGTAGTCGAGCCCCGTGTCCTGCGCTATTATCGGGATACGGTTAGCCATAAGTATCTTCCTTACGGCGGCGACATTGCGCTCGCCGATGTTAAACTTGTCGCTCGCGGTCGCGAACATCGTCGCCCCTCCCGCGATCTTCGCTTTCATGCGCGCCCTGCTCGCGCCCATACTCTCCATCTGCCGTATAAGCATAGGGATAGCAGTGTCCGCGAAACGCATGGGTGTAGTCGCGCCATTCACTCCCGCCGTACTGTCGGGAAGCATGATATGAGACAGACCGCCGACGTTTACAGCGCTGTCAAGCAGGCAGATCCCCACACAGGAACCAAGCGCGTAGGTTATCAGTACGTCGGGAGCTCTGCATGCCTTTAAGTCACCAATTCCAATCGTTAATGTACCCATCAGTTAACACCAAGCTTCTTCATTAGTATGTCAAGAGATTCCATCTCCGGGATCAGAATGATATTTGAGTTAATATCAACGTCATCAATAACAAACCTATTGTCAATGAACAGCACCTTGTCTCCGACTTCGGAGAACTCTACCATAGGCGCATTCATTATCGCGCCCATCATATCCACTGTCATAGACGGCACATCCATAGCAACCGTAAAGCCTGCCAGCGCCGCAAGCGCGTTAAGATACGAGCCCGCCATGATGTTGCCCATTTCCTTTACGGCGGAAATATCGTTTTCGTCAAGCTGTATTACGTTGACGTTCTCCTTGCCCATAAAGGTCTTGACAACTATCTTCGCGAACATATCCTCGAGCAGGAACATTATCATACCCTTGATGTCGCCCTTGAACGTCACGAGAATACCCGTGATGACCTTCTCGGGACCGCCCACCTCGTCGATGACAGCTCCGTAGTCGAGCACGCGGATATCCGGCACGCGCATGCGCACCGACTGCGACAGCATCGCCGATAATGACGACGCGGCATTGCCCGAGCCGATATTTCCTATCTCTTTCAGACAGTCGATCGCTACGGGAGAAAGCTCCTCAAAATTTCTCAGCATAATCTCACTCCCCTTCTGCCGAGTTCTAATTTAATCAGCGCAGATTGTTTGCGATACGCGCGAGCTCGTCGGAGGTGGTCACCACTCTCGAGCTGAGCTGGTACGCTCTCTGCGTTTCTATCAGCTTTACCATCTGTGTCGCGAGGTCAACGTTGGATACGATAAGCGTGCCGGGAAGCTTATCCATAGTATTCACCCACACGATCTCGCCGTTTACCTCTCTCTGCTCACGGCAAGCCACGGGCTCGCCGCTCCTGTCCGTCGCAACATAACGGTTCGTGCCGAGCGCCTCGATACCGAACGGATTCGGAAACTCGAACACGCCCACCATCTCCGTCAGCTCGTCCCAATCCACGTTGGGCGTGTACTGATTCGCTTCAGCCACCAAAATTCTCTGATTATCAGCGCCGAGAATATACTCTCCGCGGCTCGTCGCGAGATACCACGCGCCGTCCTCAGCCTGAACGACGTCAAAGCTCGTGCTGTGAGTGTATCTGACTGTACCGTCCTCACCCTGCACCGCAAAGAACGAATCGGGACCGTTGAGCTTAATGCTCGACCCGTCCACTACCCTCTCTACGTCCGACGCGGTACCCGTGCCCTCGTAGAACAAGTGGTCGTCCGTCGTCAGATCGGCGGGATTCGCGAACTCGAACACTCCGATCCTCTGACGAAGCTCCTCGCCCTCGCCGGCGGGAGTTACCAATTCCTCCCAGTTGACGCTGTAATAGTCGCCCTCTCTCGACGGAACCTCAATGCGGCTTCCGCTGCTGTCAAGGACGTATTCGCCCTCCGCCGTCACGATATAGCACTTATTTCCGTCTCTCTGCACCGCATAACCGGCGGTCTCTTTATAAACAGCCTCATCCGTTTCAAGATCGCGGACATAGACCTGACCCTCATCATTAACGGCGATCCTCTCCATGACAGCCGTCTCAACGTCCTCAATAGCGGGGTCTCTGAACGTCACCTCAATGGGCTTCTTATCACTGTCGAGGATAAGCTCTCCCTCGGACGAGCCGAGATACCATTTGCCCTTATACTTCTGAATGGAAAGCGTTCCGTCGCGAGTGTAGCTTATATTTCCGTAGCTGTCGCGCACCGCGAAATAGCCGTTCGCCGTCGTTATCGTAGCGGCACTCGGCACTGTTCCGTCAGCGCCCGTGATCTCCACAACAGCGTCCTCAATGAAAGCGGGATCGGGAACATTCTCCCCGTCGTCGCCCGCGATAAAGCCCTCGCCCGTGTATTTGTAGCGTATCCTACGGGTAGCGTCCGTGTCCAGCGTGAACGTTCCGATCTGCTGACTTACCGCTTCCCAATCGATACTGTTGCGGACGGTGCCCTTGTCGATCTCCTCGAACGGTACTATGATACGGTTCCGATCGTAGTCGAGCACAAATTCTCCCGAGCTGGAAACAAGGTACCACTGCCCATCCTCAAGCTGTGTAACTCCGAACGCGCCGTCGCGGGTGTAGTTTATGTCGCCCCAGCGATCCTCGACCGCAAAGAAGCCCTCGCCCGCTATCGCCATATCCTGCGGACGGTCGGTGAACTCGAAGTGCGACTCCGAGAACATCAGATCGGTTTTCTGTATATATGTACCGTGACCCGTCTGCCAATCGGGCTGCGGCGCTCTTTCAACATCATAGATACAATCCGCGAACGCGGGACGGATCGTCTGATAGCCAACGGTGTTTACGTTCGCGATGTTGTTGCCGTAGATATTCAGTGCCTTAGCCTGCGCGATCATCGCGGATTTACCCGTGTGGAACGATATATTCATAAGACCTGTCCTCCCCCGTTATGCCTTCTTGCAGAGCGAACTCGTGGAATTGTTCACGGCGTCGCAGATCTGGAGTATTTTACTGTTGGTCTCGAACAGTCTGCTCGCGTTCATCATCATTGTAAGCTCGTAGTTGTAGTCGATATTCGAGCGCTCGAGCGCGCCCTGAACGATGTCGTATCTTGTCCCCTCGGGCACGGGCTGTGCGTTCACCGAGGTGAACATATTCACGCCGAACTTCGTAACGTCCGAATCGGGGTCGATGTAGCTCAGCAGAAGCCTGTCGACAAGCACTCGCTCGCCCACCTCGTTGACCTGATAAATGCTGCCGTCAACGTCGATAATGAAGTCCTTGTTGCCGAGGTATATCTCGCCGTTCTCGCCGAGCACTCTGCCCGAGTTCGAGAGCGAGAGGTAACCCTCGCCGTCAAGCTCCCAGTCGCCGTTTCTCGTCAGCATCGTCTCGCCGTTGTAGCCCGCGATGTTGAAGTAAACGTCTCCCCAGATGGCCACGTCGAACGGAGACTCCGTCTGCTCGAAAAAGCCCTGCTCAAGGTCGGTATAGGAATCGTCAACATAGGTATGCGCGAAAGTTCCCGAAAGCTCCTGACGGTGCTTTACGAGGATCATATGCTCGTCAAATCTTTCAACAAGGAGCGTATCGCGCTTATAACCGGGCGTGCTTGCGTTCGCGAGGTTATTGCCGATACAGTCCAGCCTTCTCTGATTCAATATCATACCGTTACAGGCGTAGTAAAACCCTCTGTTCATGCGGTTCCTCCTTTAAAATACGGCTCGAGCTTTGCTTTCAGCAGCAAGACAGCCTTTGTATGGATCTGACACACGCGACTCTCAGAAACGCCGAGCGCTTTCGCGATGTCGGAATATTTCATATTCTTGTAGTAGTAGAGCGTGATCACCTGCCGCTCCTTGTCGCGCAGTTCATCGATAGCCTTAGCTATCTCGCGGCTCATCTCCTCGCGGAGCAGTCCGTTATCGGATGGCGCGTCCACAGCGGGCTCGTCTATGTTGTCCTCGTAGAGCAGCTCCTCGAACGACAGCGTTATCGTGCAGGAACACTCCGCCATCTGCTTTAGGAGCTTATCCTCGTCCATCCCCAAGTGCTCCGCAAGCTCCTCGGTAGTAGGTGCCCTCCCATTTAAATTATACAACATACTGTTAGCTTTGTCAAGTATACGCGCGAATTTTCTCACGTTTCTGGGTATCCAGTCCTGCTTTCGCAGATAATCGATGACCGCGCCGCGGATTTTCAATGAAGCGTAGGTCTCGAATTTCGCGCCCTTTGCGGGGTCGAACGTCTCGATCGCGTCCATAAGCGCAAGCACGCCCTCGTTGATGATATCGTCGGTCTCGCCGAACTTGATGTACATATTCCTCATCGACAGCGCACAGGAGCGCACAAGCCCCATATTATTGAGCACGATCTCGTTGCGGAGCGCAATTTCGCCGTTTTGCCGATAGAGAGCTATCTGCTCGGCGTTATTGGAAATATTATCCATTATGCGCACCACCCCACTTTTCTACAAACTCCTCAAGCTGTACTTAACCCGCCATTACTTTTGTTGTAAGCGAAATGTTGCCTATTGCCTGTATCTGGGCGGACGCGTCTATTTCACTGTACGACAGCACTGTTATGTTGGAAATGAACTGCTCGGTAAGCTTCTTGAAGTAGATCCTCACGACGGGCGAAGTAAGTATGATGACCGTCGGGATAACGTCCTTGATCTTGTCGATCTCCTCGTTTGTCGCCGCAACGATGCTCTGAATAATGTCGGGAGCCATTGCGAGATAGCTGCCCTGGTCGTTCTTCTTTACGGCGCTTACTATCATATCCTCTATCTGAGTGTCAAGCGTTATCACACGCAGCGAATTTGCCTCCGCGAAGCGGTGCGTGATGGTGCGCTTGAGCGACTGACGGACGTACTCGGTGGCGATGTCGATATCCTTGAGCACGTTTGTATGATCTCCGAGCGTCTCGAGAATAGTCTCGAGGTCGCGTATCGGAATACCCTCTTTAAGAAGATTCGCCAATACTTTCTGTAGATATCCGACGGATATAACTTTCGGTATAAGATCGTCCACCACGATCGGATTGGTTTTCTTGACGTTCTCGATCATCGTGTTGACGTCCTGACGGGAGAGCATTTCATGCGAATAGCGCTTCATGATCTCCGACCAGTGCGTTATCATAACGGAAACGGGGTCGATCAGCGTATAGCCCGCCACGTCCGCCATTATCTTCTTGTCCTCGCTTATCCACTTCGCGGGAAGTCCGAACGCGGGCTCCACCGTATCGATTCCGTCTATCGCGGTCGTAACGTCGCCGCTGTCGAGCGCGAGGTAGTGATCGACGAGTATCTCGCCGCGCGCGACCTCCTCGCCCTTTATCTTGATAATATACAAATTGGGGTTTATCTCGGGATTATCCGTCATTCGCACCGATGGGATAACCATACCCATATCCATAGCAAACTGTTTTCGGAAGATGACGACGCGGTCTATAAAGTTTCCGCCGCTCTTCTCGTCGACCAGCCGCAGCAGCGAATAACCGAACTCCATCTCTATCGGCTCGACGTTCAGCAGCTTGAAAACGTTGTCGATATCGCGGTAGTAGTCGTTGTCGGTCTTTGGCTTGTCGAGCTCCGCCTGCTCCGCTTTAGCGCGCTGAGCAAGCTCCAGCTCCGCCATTTTCTTCTTGTTCCTATCGAGCAGTATAGCGCCCGCAATCAGCGCAACGCCGAGGAACAGCAGCACATACCACGGGAATCCCGGGATAACCATCATTACCAGCACTACCATGCCCGCTATCAGCATAACGAACGGCTGCGCGGTGAACTGCGCCTTGATATCGTTCATAAGGCTGTCGTCGCTTGCCGCGCGGGTAACGATCATACCCGTAGCCACGGAGATGAGCAGCGCGGGGATCTGCGAGCACAGACCGTCGCCGACGGTCGCGAGCGAGTAGGTGTTGAGGATCGTGCTGAAATCGCCGTTTCCGCGCACCATTCCGATAATAACGCCGCCTATGAGGTTGACAAGCGTGGTAATGATCGACATTATCGCGTCGCCCTTTACGAACTTCGTAGCACCGTCCATGGAGCCGTAGAAGTCCGCCTCGCGCTGGATATTGGAGCGGCGCGTTTTCGCCTGCTCCTCGTTTATCAGACCCGAATTCAAGTCCGCGTCTATCGCCATCTGCTTACCGGGCATCGCGTCCAGAGTGAAACGCGCAGCGACCTCGGATACACGCTCCGAACCCTTGGTGATGACGATAAAGTTTACCAATACGATGATTATGAATATCAGGAAACCGACGATAGCGTCGCCGCCCATAACAAAGTTACCGAACGCGCGGATAACCTCTCCGGCATAGCCCTCGCGGAGGATACCTCTCGTGGTCGAGATATTCAACGACAGTCGCAAAACCGTCGAGATAAGGAGTATCGTCGGGAATACCGAGAACTCCAGCGCCTCCTTAATGAACATCGTCATTATGAGAATTATCAGCGACAGCGCGATATTCAGCATTATCATAAAGTCCAGTATCGCAGCGGGGAGCGGAATGATAATAGCGAGAACTATGAAAATGATAAACAGCACCATGGAGTTGCTGAGTATTTTCCTTATCATGTTCTCACGCCCTTTCTTTCGTTTATTAAGCGTTTAAGCTCTTATTCTTCTCGCGGTATACGGTAGTCAATACCTCCGCGACCGCGTTGTAGAGTTCGTATGGGATCTCCCGTCCGAGATCGACCTGCGAGTACAGCGCCCTTGCGAGCGGCGGGTCCTCAACGCACATTACATCGTGCTTTTCGGCTATCTCGACTATTTTCAGCGCCAGATAGTTCTTGCCCTTGGCAATTACCTCGGGGGCGCGGTTCTTGTCCTGGTCGTACCGCAGCGCTACCGCGTAGTGAGTAGGGTTACGGATGATAACGTCCGCGGAGGGAACCTCCTGCATCATACGGCTCTGCGCCATCTGCTGCTGACGCTGCTTTATCTTGGACTTGACCTGCGGGTCGCCCTCCATCTGCTTGAATTCTTCCTTGACCTCCTGCTTGGACATTTTGAGCTTCTTCTCAAACTGCCACCACTGGAAAAGGAAGTCTCCCGCCGCCACGAACACCAGCAAAATGCAGATGAGCATTACCATATCGAATATGGACAATGCCGCATAGGCAAGCCCCTGCATAAGCCCGGCGTCCACGAGCGACAGTATTATCGGCATACGCTTCGAGATCTCGTTGAAGATCATATATCCGATAACGATGACCTCTATAAGCCCCTTCAGGATACCGACTATCGCCTGCATCGAGAACAGCTTCTTTATCCCCTCCAAGGGGTTCAGCCGTGAAAATTTCGGCTGGAGCGCTTTCATCGTGAACAATCCGCGCGTCTGAGCTACCGTGGGAATAATTCCCAGTATCATAGCTATCGCGCATACCGGACCCACGACCATTACGATAACGGTTATTATCCGGACTACAAGCGGCATCACCGTATCGGCGTTGACCTCGTAGGTGCCGCTCTGCTCGTAGATTATCGTGCTGAACGAGAGCAGGTTTTTTATCATAAATTCCGCCAGCAGCCGCACGGAAGCGAATATTCCCAGTACGGAGGCGGCTGTGACGATCTCCTTTGACTGGAGAACGTTACCCTCTTTTCGCTGATCCCGCCGCTTTTTCGGGGTGGCTTTTTCGGTTTTTTCCTCACCCGCCAAAGTTCTCCCCCCTCCGGGCAGCCGATTACACCAATGTGTATTTTCACATTGCGATTATCTATATTACCGATTATCGGTTATTATCTTACTGAACTATCCATTCCTCGAGGATACCGTTAAGGTTATCGAAGAGGATACCCATTATCTTCTCCAAAAACTCGCCCGTAACGCCGCAGCCTGCCGCAAGCACGACAAAACCGACCAGCATCTTGATCTGGATATTCAACACGAAAACGTGTATCGTCGGCACCGCCTTCATCAGCACACCCACGCAGAACTCGGAGATCAGCGAGGCGACTATTACCGGCATTGCGAGCTTTAATCCCAGCGTCATTACCGTTTCAAAGAAACGCACCATTATACTCAGCAGGTTGATATTGAAGCTCGTATAGCCCATCGGGATATGCTCGTAGGAGATCGCGAAAAGCTCGATGTAGCTTTTATGCCCGCCCACCGCGAAGAAGTATAGCATAAACCAGTAGCTGTAATACTGCGTGGACAAGCCCGCGTTTCCGAAGGTCGGATCATAGCTCTTTGCCATTGACAGACCGAGCTGCATATCCGTGACCTCGCCCGCCATTGAGAACACCTGAAGAAGCAGGTTCACAAAAAATCCCAGTATTGCCCCGACAAGCAACTCCTTGACCAGATCGAACACGAACGGCAGCAGCCCCGCGGGCATAGTATAATCAAATCCGCCCGCCGCAGTCATCACGACCGCAAGCAGTATCGACGCGCCCGCCTTTATCGTATTCGGAACACCGCGGCGCGAGAATATCGGGTTGAAGCTGAAAATCCCCGTCACCCTTGCCATTACCATTATCAGAACGATAAAGTTGGTTTGAATGATCGTCCATATCTCAGACACGGCAAGCCCTCTATGTTATCGGAATCTGCGCCATTTTCTCGAAGATGAAATTAACGAAATCAATACATTCGTTCGTCATCCAAGGCGCGAGGAAAAACAGCGTAAGCCCCACGGCTACCGCTTTCGGCGCGAAAGAGATCGTCTGCTCGTGGATCTGCGTAGCCGCCTGTAAAATGGCGATAACAAGACCCACTATCATTGCCACAAGCAGCACGGGCAGCGCCAGCTTGAACGCCAGCATGATCGCCTCGCGGAATATTTCCATTACCAAATCCTGTGTCATTGCAAAATCCCCTTAAGCCCGCTACAAATTATAGCTCGAAACTATCGAGCCTATCATCAGATTCCAGCCGTCCGCCAGCACGAACACCAGTATCTTGAACGGCATTGAGATCATCGCGGGCGGCAGCATCATCATACCCATCGACATCAGCGTCGAACCGACTACGATATCGATTATCAAAAACGGCAGGAAGATCATAAAGCCCATCTGGAAAGCCCTTTTCAGCTCGCCTATCATAAACGACGGGATTATAACCGTCAGTGACAGCTCGTTTTCCTTATACTCCTCTGTCATTCCGCCCTCGGGAACCTCCATCTTCGCGATATTGACAAAGAACTCGAGGTCGTCGTTGGTGGTCTGCTTGAGCATAAAGCGTTTGAGCGGCACCGAAGCCTTCTCCAGCGCCTCGGCGGTGGTTATCTCCTCGTTCGCGTAGGGCTGGTACGCGACCTCGTTGATCTCCGCGAAAACGGGCGCCATAATGAATATCGTCAAGAACAGCGCCAGACCCGTCAGCACCATATTCGGCGGGGTGTTCTGCGTCTGCATCGCGCTTCGCAGAAAGCCCAGCACGATAACGATACGCGCAAAGCAGGTCATCATTATCAGCATTGACGGCAGCAGCGCGATCAAAGTCAGCAGAATGATAATCTCCAACGGCTGCGACGCGTCCACGCCGACTATCTCCTGAAGCAGGGACGACCCGGGATCGCGCCCGACTATCTCGTCCGGTGTGCCCAGATAATCGTCCCCGTGCGGCAGACTCTCGGAATTGACATCGTCCGGATTCGAGGTCTCGTCTCCGTTAGACGAAGTATCGTCCGCGGGTGCGGAGACCGACGTATCATCGGGCGCCGAGGCGGCGTATGACCTTGCCCCGACCAGCACGAACGCGAACAAGATCGTCAAAAACAGGGAAACGGCAAACTTCAGCACAAGCTTTTTATCCGTTTCAAGCAAACGTTTTATCAAAACCGTACCTCCGTTATTTTTTGCGTTTCATATTTTCGAGAACCGTTTTAAAGCTCTCCGTGAAAGAGGGGTTATCGCCGTTTACGGCGGTGAGCTCCTCCTCGGTCTGCTCGAGCTCGCATATCTTCTCCGTATGGCTCGATGTAACGCCAAGCACCATACACTTCCCGCAAACGCTCACCAACAGGAGCATTTTGTCGGGACCGAGATTTATGCGCTCGAGTATCTTCATATTCTTACTGTCGTACAGGGAAACGCGCGCGTTGAACTTCTTCATTATCCAGAACAGCACAAACACCAGCGCCAGAACGCCGACAAGCGCCATGATCATCTGAAAATATTCCAAAGCTACGCCTCCTTCAACGCCTCCCGCACAGCGTGATCCTCAAAACGCGGTCTGCACATTTTTGGCAAACCGTCCGAAAAAAACGCCAAAAGGCGGGTATTTGTCCCCGCCTGTGTAATATGCAGAAATCAGCCGAGTACCTTTTTTACAGTCTGGAGAATTCTGTCAGCCTTGAAGGGCTTTACTATGAAGTCCAGCGCGCCGAGCTTGATAGCCTCGACAACCATTGCCTCCTGACCCATTGCAGAACACATTACCACCTTGGCCATCGGATCGCCCGCCTTGATGTCCTTAAGAGCGTCGATACCGGTCTTGTTCGGCATGGTGATATCCATGATAACGAGGTCGGGCTTCTCAGCTGCGTAGACCTCGCAGGCAATAGCGCCGTCCGCTGCCTCAAGGATATTGGTATAGCCGTTCTTTGTCAGCGTATCCTTGATAAGCATTCTCATGAAAGCCGCGTCATCCACCAATAAAATCTTCTTGTCCATTATCTTCTCTCCTTGATAAATTATTTAGGGATTTATAATCATTTTATTCCTTGCCAAGGCTGTCCATAAACTTCGACTTGACAATTTCGGTAATTCTTACTGCGAAGTTATCGTCGATTACGACAACGTCGCCGCGCGCTATAAGATTCCCGTTTACAACTATATCAACGGGTGCGCCCGCCTGGCGCTCAAGCTCGATTATCGTACCCTGCGTAAACTCGAGAATATCCTTTACCTTGCGCTTTGCAGTACCGATCTCCACGCTGATCTCGAGCGGTACGCCCATAAGCAGCTTGAGGTTGTCCTTTTGATCGGCGGGTATCCCGAAGTCCATCGCGTCGAACTGGTGCAGCTGCGCATTCTGGATATTGACGGGAGGGGGAGGCGGCGGATACGCGCCGTAAGCCGCATACTGATTGGGGTAGCCATACCCTGCCTGCGGAGGCATCTGGTACATCGGCTGCTGCGGCATCTCGCCCATCGGCATTTGAGGCATCTGCGGCATCTGGGGCATCGGCTGAGGCTGTGCGGGAGCCGCCGCAGGTGCTGCCGCGGGAGCGGGAGCTGCCGGAGCGCTTGGCTGAGCCGCTGCTTCCTCCTCCGCAACCTCAAACTTCTCTATCATCTTGCCCGACAACGTCTTAGCCAGCGGCAGTGAAAGCACAGACATAAACTCACTTTCCATTACGCCGTCGATCGTCAGGTTAAATGTAACCGCCACTACCGTCTCGCTCGCGTCCATCTCGCAAAGATCGCCGAAGCTGGTCTTTTCAATGATGTACGGAGTCGGAACAGAAATATCTACCGTCATTCCGAGCAGATCGGACAACGCGGTTGCCGAAGCACCCATCATCTGGTTCATGATCTCGCTGACGGCGCTGATGCTCATCTCGTCAAACTCGAAGTCGGGATCTATAACCAAGGGATTACCCAACAACTGATTTAAGATAAGCTGAACATCGTTCTGCTTAAGAACCATCATATTGAGACCTGTTATACCCTCGACATAGACTATCTTTACACAGATAGCGGGCTCAAGGTTGTCGTAATTCAGCTCGCTGACCTTGACTACATTGACCTGAGGGGTGGTTATCCATACTTTCGCGTTAAGCAGTTCCGAGACTGCCGTAGCCGCCGAGCCCATACTGATATTCAGTATCTCACCGACCGCGTCGATTTCATACGAGTTAAACTCGATGTTCTCGTCATTTCCGTTAGCCATCAGTAACTTTACCTCAATTCTCTATAAAATTTTCAATCATTACCGCTTTTTTATTGTTATATGTGCCGAGCTTGCCGTCGCACCAGTCTCTCTCTCCAACCCTAATGATTATGTTCTCGCTGATCTTCTTATCAAGCGGGATAACATCGTTGACTTGAAGTGTGAGCACCTCGTACATATCCAGATTGATCTCGCCGAGAACCGCCTTTACAACAAGATCTGTCGTGCTGATGCCTGTCATAATGCTGTCGCGGCGCTCCGCCTCGCGGTTGGCGTCGGTCTTGCGGCGCGTTCCCGAGTATCTCGGTATAAACTTGCCCATGATCTCATCAAGATTTATTGCGGGAATACATACCGAAACTATTGATTTCTGGTTATTTATCTCAACCTCGAGGGCTACGATTATTACCGTATCCTCGTGACCGATGGTCTGAACCACTCTTGAGTTGGTCTCTATGCCGATAAATCTCGGTTCGAGGTCGATATGCGTCATCCACGGCTCCTTGAGCATCTCCGAAAACGACTTCATAACGTCGGTCATTATCGTGATCTCTATCTCCGTGAAATCGCGGTTTATATCGGAATACTCGCCCTTGCCGCCGAGAAGCCTGTCTATCATCGTATATGTAATGGTGTTGGATATCTGAACGATAACATCCGTCTCGCTGATCTCGTCGTTCTTGATGCCCAGATCCACCATTCCCATGACAACATAGTCGGGCAGGGCGTTGTTAAATTCGTTGTACCGCTGTTCCTCGATATTTACCAGACTTACGCGGCAATACAGCCTGAGCTTACCCGTTAAATATGATGATAACAGTCTCGCATAGCTCTCGAAAATACTTTCGAGTATTTTGATCTGCTCTTTGGTGAACTTTTTGGGGGCACGGAAGTCGTATTCCTTGACCTTTGCCTCCTCCGTCGTCGTAACCACAGGATCAGCACCCATCGCGACGCTTTTAAGCATCTCGTCGATCTGCGCCTGTGTTAATACGTCAGCCACCTGCTATCCCCCCTGCCTTGATTTTTATTAGGATCAGCCCTCGTCTCCGCTCGTGTCGGAGGCGTCGGACGCGATAAACATACTTCCGTCGATCGCACCGGGACCCATCGTTCCCACATGCGTTGCACCGTCACCTTTGAACTTGCTCTCGATAAAGTCAACAATCTTATCGGCGGAGCCGTCGGGAAGCGTCGAAGGATTCTGATCCTTGTTCGGATTATGCTCGTCAAACGGCTCGGTATCCAAATTCCAGTCGTGCTTGAGGATATCCTGGATAACGTCGGAATCGGTCAGATCGAGATCGTCCTTGAGCATCATCAGTTCAACGCGGCGATTCTTCTGTCTGCCCTCTTCCGTATCGTTCGGGAAACGCGGCTCGGTATTGCCGCAGCCCTTTACGCTGAACTTCGACGGATCTATTACCGGAACGGTCAGATTTTCAAATACTCCCGATTCGAGGAAGTTAGTAACGCTGCACGCTCTCAGCGAGGAAAGGTTCCAGTCGCTCACATTCGACGAGCCCACAGAAGTATGACCCACGACAGTGAGCTTTTTTATATGCGGATCCATCGCGTGGATCATCGGAGCGAACTTCACCAGCATCTGTCTGCCTTCCTCCTTGAGGATATGACTGTCGCCGTCGAAGAATACGGACGAGTCAAATCTCAGCGTGAGGTAAGCCGCGCTGTTCTCTACGGAAACGTTCGCGCTCAGAGAGTTGCTGTCTATAAACTCGGCAAGATACTGATACATCTCGGGATAGCTCTGCGGCATCGTTCCCTCGCCGCCTGCGTTGGTAGCGTCATCCGTTATACCGCCGTTCATTTCGGCGTTCGGGTCTCCCTGATCCGCCACAATGGGATTTATATACTTTCCGCGCATCTGAAATGCCTGATACACGAACTGAAGCTTTGTTTCATCAAGGTTCGAACAAGCGAACAGCAGAACAAAGAACGTAAGCAGCAGCGTTACCATGTCGGCGTAGGTGTTAAGCCAATCGCCGGTGCTGTCTTCTGATTTTTTAGGTGGTAATTTTGCCATGTCTCAGCACTCCTTTCGAGCACACAACTACCCATTGAATAATTATACCACAAATCCTCAAAAATTGCAAATACTTTTTTTGGATTTTTAGTATGTAATCGATATTATTATGAAAATTATACAAAACGACAATGCCGAAAACGGCAGTTTTGTGATTTTACCGTTACTTCTTGTCGGCTGTATGCTGGCTCTTCGGGAGCATAAACTCCAGTTTCTCCTGGATATATCTCGGGTTTGAGCCGCCCGCTATCGCGAGAACGCCCTCCTCGACTATCTGCATACACAAAAGCTCGTCTTCGTGCAGGTTCTTCAGCGCCATACCGAGAGGTGCGAATACGACGTTCGCGAACAGCGAGCCGTAGAAGGTCGTGATAAGCGCGACCGCCATACCGCCCGTAAGAGCCTGAGGATTGGACAAGTCCAGCGACGCAAGCATGTTTATAAGTCCGACGAGCGTACCCAACATACCGAACGCGGGGAAGATGCCGACGCCCTTCTCGAAGAACGCGCGGCCCTGCTCGTGACGTTCGCACATAAACATTATTGTATCGTCAAGCATTCCGCGAACCTTTTCGGGGTCGTTCGCGTCAACGATCATCATAAGGCTGGACTTCATAAACGGATCCTGGCACTGGTTAGCGCTCTCTTCAAGCGCCAGCAGACCTCTTGTACGCGCCACCTGCGCATACTCTACGATCTGGTCGATATACTTTTTGGGGTCATACTTCGGGGGCTTAATCGCCAAAACGAAACGTTTTCCGAGACCCTTCAGATACGAGCCGGGGAACGACGCGACCAGACATCCGATCGTACCGCCGACCGTGATAGCCAGCGACTGTACGTCGACGAAGTTTTTGAACGCTGTGAGCTTTACCTCAAAGCCATTGGTCATATCAACGATGATACCAAAAACTACCAGTCCGAACGACAGAACCCAACCTATGATAAGTGTTAAATTCAAAGTAATCCCTCACTTCTGTGATTATTTGCGATTTATCCGCTCCGGCTTCCTGCCGATTGCTTTATGTCAAAGGCTCATTTTTCGTCGTCGTGCTTGTGCAGACGCGCTTTTCTATGAAGCCTGGTGCTTTCGATAATTTTATTTTGCAGCTCGTTCATACTTTCGCGAACAATGTAGCTGTGCCCGTTCTCAAGAACGATGACCGTGTCGGGCGTTTCGTTTACCGTTTCTATAAGCTCCTCGTTGAGCATAAAGGTTTTACCGTCTAATTTTGTCAAAAAAACCATAATTACCTCAAAATATCAGCTCATTGCCGCAGACCGCCGAAACGATCTGCGGCGAGCCGATTTAATTTAAATTACGCTATTATCTCTTGAGGTTGAGCAGCTCCTCGATCATCGTATCGGAAACCGTTACGACACGGGAATTTGCCTGATAACCTCTCTGGGTCGCGATCATGTTGGTGAACTCGTCCGCGAGGTCTACGTTGGACATCTCGAGCGTGCCGCTGAGTACGGAGCCTGCGCCGTCCTCGCCCGCAACCGCGAGTCTGGGATCGCCGGAAGCTACCGTTGCTCTGAACGTTGTACCGGTGACCTTAGCGAGACCGTTGGGGTTATCGAACAGTGCGATGTCGATACGTCCGAGGTTCATATAACCGTGAACGGCATGGTAACCGATGATGGTACCGTCGTTCTGGATAATAAGGTCGGTGATGGACTTCAGGGGCTGCTCGGAGCCGAGACGGCCGTCCTGGAGGTTGAACGAGGACATGCTCTTGGCGGTCTGGGTGAAGAACGAATCCTTACCGCCCTTGGGGTTAACCTTGGGGTTGTCGCCGAAGAACGCCTGTCTGATACCTACGTTCCATACCGCAGCTGCGTCTGTCGGATCCTTCTCGGCGGTATCGTCGGCAGTCGGTACCTGATCTCCGGTAAGCTCACGACCGTCCTTATCGTACCAAGTGGTCGTACCGCCCTGCTCTATCGAATAAAATCCTGCGTTGTACTCCGTCGTAGTCACCGTTACGGGATTGCCGTCCGCATCGGTAGTAGTGGACGTTGTAACCTTTCCGGTTCCGCCGACCTCGCCGTAACCGTACTGGAGACCGTTGATATTATTGAACTTGATAAGCTTCTTGGTGTTGCCGTTCGCAGCCTTCTTGATAGCCTCGTTTACGTCATAAACGGTGGAATCGGGAGCGATATTGACGGTGAGTGTGTTTTCCTCCCAGACCGCGGTGGTAGCGCCGTAGCTCGACTTGTAAGCAAAGACGATCTTATAGTTGTTGGCGAACTCGCCCTCGTCCTTAACGTTGAAGTCAAATGCGCCCGTAATTCCCGCGCCCTTTTCTACGCCCTTAAGATCGATTACACCCGCATTTCCCGCTTCAACAACTGCCGTATCGCCGGCAGCCGTGCCGGTGTCAAACGCCTGCAGAACGGTTCTCTTGTCAAGACCCGACGGGATAAGGAAGCCGGAGCACTTAAGCTCTTCAACGGAAACGGTGGGATTATCGTTCAGGAAAGACTTGATCGCCGAGTTGATGTCGGCAGCGGTAGTGTCCTCACGAACCGTGATAGTCCAGGTACCGTTCTCGTAATTGGCTCTTGCCTTGTTGACAGCTGGGTCATAAGCTATGTCTACCTTGTCGGTGCTGCCGCTTCCGATAACCGAGAAGTCGATGTACGAGTGCAGCGTCTTGCCGCCTACGGTATCCGAATAGTGGAAACGCGCGGTAGAGGTCGTCGTGGTGAACACGATATCCTGAACGTCGTTCTTCGCAGCCTGTGCGAGGTAATCGTTGGGAATCTCCTCGAACGTAACGTTAAGCGAAACGTCATCGGGGAGCGTAACGCCGCCCGTCTGGAGCGCCTTGAGGACAGCCTGGTTGAACTCGTCCTCGGAGTTATACTGCTGATCGGTGTTGATGAACACGGTCAGAATGTTGTTCTGGAACGTCGCATACGGGAACTCCGCGTGCTTGAAAGAAACCGTCATATCGGTGTACTCGGACGGCGCGTCTACCGTGAGAGTTACGTTGGTGCCGTTTACCAGCTTTGTGATAGAGGAGCGGTTCGCGTTGGTCGCGGGCGCGGAAATGCGGATAAGATCGTTGCTTGCCGCAACGCCCGTGCTGTCGCCCGTAACACCGAGAACATAGTAGCCGTCCGCGTTTACGAGGTAGCCGTCGTCATCGATATAAAAATCGCCCGCTCTGGTGTAGTATATCTGTCCGGAAGGAGACATTACCTGGAAGAAGCCCTCGCCGTCAAGCGCAAGGTCGGTAGTCTTATCCGACTGGGTGTAACCCGACGCGGTCATATTCGCGGTAACGCTGTTTACCTTAACGCCGTAACCTACCTGTCTGGGGTTTACGCCGCCTCGGGTGCTGGTGCCCGCCGAGGGAGAACGCTTTGACTGATAGTAAATATCCGCAAAGGTTACTACGTCGGTCTTATAGCCGACGGTGTTTACGTTAGCGATATTGTTACCGATAACGTCCATTCTCTGCTGGTGGGTTTTCAGACCGGTTACGCCGGTGTAAAGTGATTTAACCATTAGTTTGACCTCCAAATTTTAATTGCGATTCTCCGTGTGCGGAGCTTCAGTCACAAGCTCCGCAGTGAATTCCCGAAGGTCCGTTCACATAATTACGGTAGAATCTATGTTGGTGAAAATATTACCCTTCAATTCCTCCTGAGGAATGGTGGTAATTACCTTGTTGTTCTTCACGCTCACAACAAACGCGTTTCTGTCCACAAGAACCAAGGTCTCGCTGCTGCCCTTTACGGCAGCTATCTCAACGCCCTTGTTCAACCTTTCAAGGGTGTCGCCCTCGGTGATGTCGATACTGCGCTCGGAAAGTCTCTGCATAGCGTGCTTTGTGAAGCCAACGCCCTGCTTTTCCTCGAACTTCTGCTGAAGAGCCGCGGCAAAGCTGTTTTCGCCGTCCTGTGCGGGCTCGTTCGGCTGTACGACATTTCCCGTGCCGATAGTGTTTCCGGTGGTAACGCTGATTTGATTGCGGAGCGCTAAATACTCGCTAATCAGCATTGTAAGCCTCCTTGCTCAAAAAACCGTATCAAGTTTCTTCTGTGCCCTCGGTAGAGCCCGTCTCGTCGTCCGCGCCTTCGCCTTCCTTGTCGGCAGCGTCCGTCTTATTTCCGTCATCGGGTTCATAAACGATTTCCGCAACGGTTGCCTCGGTGATCTTATCGAGAGGCGTCTCAATTGTCCACTCTCCGTATGCGTCGGCTACGACCGCGGTGATCTTGCCGTCCTTTACCTTGATGGAATCGATAAAGCCCGTTTTTGTCGCGGAAACTCCGGTCTCCTCGTCCTTGCCGATATCTACCGTGACATACATTCCGACCATTTTCGCCGCATTTGCGATCCTGTCCGCGAGAGCGTTCGACGCCGTATCGTCCGTAGCATCCGACTTGTCTCTGACTGCGGTGATCTTGCTGATATCGAACTCAACTCCGTCGATACGTACCATATAGGTACTTCCCGACTGTGTTACCGACTGAACAACGCCCGTCTTTGTAACGAGATCGGGACCGTCCATCTTGGAACCGGTAGCTATCTTGCCAACAAGAGTTGCCGCGTAATTCGCCATCGCGAACTTACTGGAATCCTGCGCGTAGGTCAGCTGCGTGAACTGTGCGAGCTGAGAAACGAACTCGGTATTCGAGGTAGGCTCAAGCGGATCCTGGTTAGTCATTTCGGCGATCATAAGGTTCAGGAACGTCTGCGAGTTTACAAGCTCCTTCGTCGAATCCTTGTACTTATTTGCGTACTTCTCGTAGTTAGCCCTTATCTGGTCGGAAGAAGTCTTTATTTCGGGGATAAAATCCGACACTGTAATTCCTCCTTTTCATTAAGATTCAGCTTACATCGAAGCTATGATGTCCGCGAACGATCTGTCGTCGGAGTTATCCTCCGCGTTCTGCTCGTCATTGCGGAAATAGGGGTTTTTGCTGCTGCCGTTGTAGTCCTGCGCCATAGTTTCCTGCTGACGCTCGCCGACTGTCTGCCAGCTTTCGAGGTCTACTCCGTTTGAGCGCAGATTGCTCTGCATAAGGTCGCTGTGCTGTTCGAGGATACGCTGCGTTCTCGCGTTCTCTGCCGCGATCGTAACGGATACCGCGCCGTCAGCCGCCTTGGTGAGCTTTACGGTGATCTTGCCAAGCTCCTCGGGGTTGAGCGTGATGCTGTACTCGGTTCTGTCGTCGTTCTCCTTGACAGCCGTCTCGATCAGCTTAGCGGTCTGCTTGATAACCTCGCTCGGGCGAACCTCGATCTCGGTGCCGTCCGCCTTCTTGAAAACGATCGGCTGATCCGTGTTCAGCGGGTGCGCGGTGGTTGCGGGCTTGGGCTCGGTCTTGATCTCGGTCTTTACCTCGACCTTTTCCTCTGCCGTGAATCTTCCTGCCGCCTTAGCTTTCGCGTTCCTCAGCATTTCGAACTCCTCGGCTGCCGACTTCACGCGCTCCGTGCGGGGCTCCAAAGACTTCGGCGCTTCCTCGGGCGCTTTTTCCGGCATTCTGTCAAGCTGCTGCGCGTTCTCGTTGCGCGTTACCGTCTTGACTACGACGGGCTCCTCGACCTCCTGCTGCTGAATGACATTCTCGGCTACCTCGGGCTTTTCGGTCTTGACCGTCCTTACGGTGAACTGCTCGACGGGGATAGTCTGCTGTGCAGCGGTCTCAACCGTCTGCTCGTTCTGCGATACCGCTGTCTGAGCCGTCATCTGCTCGGAAGCCTCCGGTGCCTCATACTTCGGCGTCTCGACGTTCGCTTCAGCACTCTGAACCGTTGTCTCGGGTGCATCCGGCGTTTTCACGTCGACCTTGACATCCTGAGGAATGTCATTACGCACATACTGTACGGTCTGTACATCGTCCGCAGCAATCTCGGTAACCTCGGCTGCTTCGGGTGTCTGCGCGCGTACATACTGCGCTGTCGGCGCTTCCTGCACGCTCTGTACCGCCATTTCGGGCGCCGCTTCGGTTTCGGGAACCTCAACGCTGCCGCTCGGTACGAACACGTCCATGTTCGGCGCTGCCTCGGCAACCGCTTCACTGACCTCCTCAAGCCCCTCGGTGACTGTCTCGACCAGATTGTCGATAAGCTCCGTGAATATGCCCTCGTCAGCCTCCTTGTGATCCTCGGCTGTCAGCAGTGACGGAAGAGTTTCCGTCTCGTCGATAGGCTCCGAAATGCCGTCAAGCATCGTCACCTTCTTTTCGGACTCGCGCTCGTTGTGCTTTTCGATGATCTCGTAAAACTCCTTGAGCATCATGTACGAAATCTCCTGCTGGAACTTCTGTTCCGCCGCGATAGCTTCCGTCAGATACGAGTTATCATCTTCGTCCTCGTCGTCCTCATCCTTCTTGCCGAACTCCTTAGCCTTGCTCATAAGCATGAGCAGCCGCAGAAACTCCGGTGTGATGAGCTCTTCGGGGATGTTCTCGATCTTGACCTTGCCGCTCAGCACCAGCCTCACGAGCTTTCTCGGATCGTCCGGGAGCGGTTGACCCGTTTCCTTGTCGTGGTAAATAGCCGCCTCGCCCGCTTTTTTCATATCCGAGTACTTCTGCGCTGTCTGCGTCAGCTCTGCCGCGAGTTCGCCCTTTGTGTCTCCTATGTCGCCCAGCAGCTTCGCGAATTCTCCTGCCTGCTCCTCCGCCATCTCAGCCAATTCAGCCATTCTCTGCGGGAGCATAGCGTCGGAGATCATCATATCCGCGCGCATGCCTGCGTTCATAGATACTGCCATTCTTTCACCTCCTAATTAAAAATTTATATATCAAGGCTTGCGCCGTGATAACTTATTGATTTGCCGCGCGGACGGTCTGTCCGCTGACAAACTCCTCGATGAACTGCTCGTTCTCCTTGCCCGCCTGATGATTATACTCCTCAAGCTGCTTTTCCTCGAGCTTTTCAAGGGTCTTTACGTCCTTGGTCGCCTCAACGACTACGCCGAGCTGAGCCTCGATCTCCTGCTGCTTCATCAGCGCCTGCTGCTCCTTGAGGTGTATCTCCTGCTGAAGCGTGACTATGTAGCGCTTTCTCATCGCGATATCGTACGCGGTGGAGCCCAGTCTGCACACTCTCTCGAGCTGCTCGCTCTGCTCGTCTACCTTATCCAAAAGCACCTCCCGAGCTTCCTGGATCCGCTTGAGATCTGCCTGAAGCATCGACAGCGTGTTCTTTTGCCTGTCAAGCTCCTGCTCGCGGAAATCCATCAGCTTTTGCAGGGAGAATTGGAACCTCTTCAACGAAAATCACCCTTCATTACTTTCTGTCGCTGACCGCCTCGACAAGGCGGCGCACCGTCTCGTCAAACCCGACGCTGTCGTCCACCGACTGCATAAGAAAGCCGTTTATCGCGTCTATCTTATTTATCGCCTCGTCAAGCTGCGGGTTTGTGCCGTGCTTGTACGCGCCGATCGCTATCAGGTCGAAGTTGCTGTTATAAAGCGAAAGCAGATTTCTGAGCCTGCCCGCCGCGTCCTTGTGGATAGGCGTTGCGATCTCGCTCATAAGTCTGGATACGCTCGACAGTATGTCGATCGCGGGATAATGGTTCTGCGCCGCGATCTTACGCGACAGAATTATATGTCCGTCGATGATACCGCGGACGGTATCGGCGATCGGCTCGTTTGTGTCGTCGCCCTCCACGAGCACCGTGTAAATGCCCGTGATAGAGCCCTCGGGGAAGTTCCCCGCGCGCTCGAGCAGCTTCGGCATCGCGCTGTAAATTGAAGGCGTATAGCCTCTGGCGATCGGCGGCTCGCCCGTTGACAGACCGACCTCGCGCAGCGCCATCGCGTAACGCGTCAAGCTGTCCATCATAAGCAGCACATCCTTGCCCTGCTTCATAAAGTATTCCGCTATCGCCGTCGCGGTGAGCGGGCACTTGCTTCGCATCATCGCGGGCTGATCGGACGTAGCAACGACCAACACCGAACGCGCCATACCCTCTGGACCGAGGTCGCGCTCGATAAACTCGCGAACCTCACGTCCACGCTCTCCAACAAGAGCGATGACGTTTACGTCCGCCTTGACCTTTCGCGCTATCATGCCCATAAGCGTCGATTTTCCGACGCCGGAGCCCGCGAAAATGCCCATTCTTTGTCCCTTGCCCATCGTGAGCATACCGTCTATCGCCTTGACCCCGAGCTCTATCGTCTCGCGGATCGGCGGTCTGGTAAACGGGTTAACGGGCTCGCCCGTAATGGAGACCTCCTCGGTGTAATCGATCTCCGCGCCGCCGTCCAGCGGATTACCCATCGCGTCGATGATCCTTCCGATAAGCCCTTCTCCCGCCTTGACATTGAGCTTGTCGCCCGTATTGTCAACGATGCTCCCGGGACCTATGCCCTCTATCTCGGTGTACGGCATCAGCAGGATATTGCTCTTGTTGAAGCCCACAACCTCGGCATTTATATAAGATGACATATCCTTGGAGAATATGCGGCACACGTCGCCGATATTGCACGCCGGTCCGCTCGCCTCGATAGTCATACCTACGATTTTCTCGATTTTACCCATGTAGCGGAAAAGATCGCTGTTCTCAATATCCTCTCTGAACGAAACAAGATCAAGCATTTCTTATCCTCCGCAGGGTTTTATTCACCGCCCTCGTCCTTGTTATCATCGGGCTCGGCGGCTTTTTTTCGTTTTTTCGGAGCGGTCGTACGGAACTTTCCGTCACCAATCTCCTTGATCATTTTGAGCTGCGTCTGAATGCCCGCGTCGGTTATCTCCTCGCCGTTATCCACTATAACGGTTCCGGGATCCGCGTCTCTCAGCAGCTCGACCTCGACGTGCTCTGCACTCGGGCAAAGCTCCTTGAGGAACTCATAATCGCCCGCGAGCTCCGTGGAAGCGCCGTTCTCGTCCAGCGTTATGCGGATCAGCTGCGCGTTTCGGAACTCCTTGGCGGCTTTCTTGATGAGTTTTTTCGCCGCGGTGCCGTCCTTTACGCTCATACTGCCGAGAGTTACCTTGTTGGCTATCTCCATAACAGTCTCGTAAATTTCCTTTTCGTACCGCTCAAAAAGCTCAGCCTTTTGCTCGTTGATATTGTCGGAGAACTCCCGAGCCTCGTCGAGGATTCCCTGTCCCGCTCTGATACAGGCTGCAACGCCGTCCTTCTTGCCTTGCTCGAAGCCCTCCGCGCGAGCCTTTATGAACACGTCGTCGCGGTTCTGCTCGGCATCGCTCACGATCTCGGCTGCCTGCTGCTCTGCGTCTCCGATTATGCCCTCGGCACGGCGCTTCGCCTCGAGAATGACCTCTTTGCCCTGCTCTATGTACATTGTCTTAAGCGCGGCAAGCTCGGTCTCGCGCTCCTCAATACCGCGCTCGCGGAGGATAAGCTTAGACTCGCGCTCGGCAAGCAGCTCCCGCATGGAAATCTCGGGCTCCTCGGGGATCTCTTCCGCCACCGCGCCGGTCGTCATTTCCTCTTCGGACTGCCTTTGCAGGTCCTCGAGCATCGTATGAGGTTTGCGGATATCAACGGTATTTTTGATATCCACTCCGCTCCCGCCGTACCTAACGGAGCTGTATTTTAATACGCCCAATAAAATCCCTCCGAATCACGGCGAAATTGCGATTAAGCAATGATCTCGTCACTGCCGCCGCGGGAAATAGTGATCGTGCCTTCCTGCTCGAGACGTCTTATGATGCCGACGATACGCTGCTGCGCCTCGTCAACGTCACGCATACGCACGTTATGCAGGTACTCGATATCCGCCTGCAGGTTCTCTCTCGCACGGGAGGAGATGTTCGCGAAGATACACTCGGCGACCTCCTGCGTAGAGCCCTTGATAGCGACCGCCAGATCCTTGGCATCGACCTGCTTGACGAACTCCTGGATATCCTTGGAATCCAGCTTGACGATGTCCTCGAATACGAACATCTTCTGCTTGATGAGGTCTGCCAGCTTCTGATCGCGGGCGGACAACTCGTCGAAGATATATTTCTCGGTCGCGCGGTCTACGTTGTTCATAATCTCCGCAACATAGTTGATACCGCCGACCTCCATGGAATCGGTGCTTGCGAGCGTCGCGAACTTCTTTTCGAGCGAGCCCTCGATAGCCTTTACGACCTCCGGTGAAGCCCTATCCATATTCGCTATACGCTCAACTACCTCAACGCGCTTCTCCTTGGGCAGCTCCGAGAGTATCGCCGAAGCCTGATCCGTTCTCGCATAGGAGAGGATAAGCGCTATCGTCTGCGGGTGCTCGTTCTGCACGATCGCCAGCAGGTTCTTATAGTCTGCCTTTCTGACAAAGTCGAACGACTTTGTCTCAAGCTGCTTTGTGATACGGTTGAGCAGCGCGGTTGCCGCGTCCGCTCCGAACGCCTTTTCGAGTACGCTCCTCGCGTAATCCAGACCGCCCTCGGCGACTACCTTCTGCGTCAGACACAGCTCGTAGAACTCGTTGAGGGTCTCCTCGACTACCTCTATCGGGTGGTACTCCATACGCGCGAGCTCGACGGATATCGCCTCGACGTCGTCATCCGAAAGATGCTTATATATTGCGGAAGCGTTCTCCGCGCCCATTGAGGCAAGAACCAGCGCAGTCTTCTGCGCCGCGGTGAGCGATCCGCTCGCTTTGGTATCATTCCCTGCCATTAAATTACCTCCCAACGGTTCACACCGTCACGTCCGCCGCGGCATTTCAACGGCAGCCGAAAATTTATTTGACCGAAACGCGGCGCTTAGCCTTCCTCGCGCAGCATATTCTTTATGATGGAAGCCACGATCTCGGGGCTGGACTTCGCGAATTCCGCGATCTCGCGCTTGAGGATCGTCTCGCGGGACTCCTTGCCTGCCTCCTCGGTAAGGCTTGCTATGTTGAAATCATATTCCTGAGGCATTTCGCGTTCCGCACCTCCGCTGTATACGTCGGCAGCCGCGGCAGCCTGAGCCGCTGCGAGAGCCTGCTCCTGTCTGCGTCTGATCTTCTTCTTGCGGCTTCTGCTCATGAAGAGCGACAAGATGAGCAGCGCGATAAGTATGATACCGAGAGCAATAACAACGAACAACAGGATATTGCGGTAGGTATCGAGCGGTGTCGTCCAAACGCCCGTGTCGCCCTTGCCCCATGACGTGCCGCCGACATCCGGCGAGATCGCAAACGCGGTGTTGTACACGTACACGTTATCGACCTCCGCGCCCGTCGCGCCTGCGATCATAGCCGCCAGCGCGTCGCGCTCCGTCTGGCTCATATCCGTTCTGTCGATCGCAACGCCCACGGAGAGATTGTCGATCTTATAGCCGTCGCCCTTTATCTTGGTGACGATATTGGAAACGTCGTACTGACGCTCATCCTTATTGTAATAATAGCTTTCGCCGTCGTCCAGATCGTCGAGAGTGGGATAGTTAGGCGACTGATTCGCGTTCGTAGTAACACCGACGATCCCGTCAGGGTTATCCTGACCTATGTACTCCTGCACATGGTCAACGTGATCAAGCACGCCCGTATTGTTCTCGTCAACCGGAATATATTCGGTTTTGGTAATATCAACGTCGTCATAGTTCAGCAGCGCGGAAACGTTAAGCGCATAGCCGTCCTTTCCGAAGATAGACGTCATCATATCGTCGATATCCTGCTTGATGGCAAGCTGCATATCGCGCTCGAACAGCATACGTCTTCTTGCGACGGTAACGCCCGACGGATCCTTCTGGAGATCGAGCTCCTCCTCGGGAGATATCCACTCGTAAGGACGTCCGATAGTATCGGTGACGGAGACATTCTCTCTCTCAAGCCCGTAAACGCTTGTGGTGACGAGGTTGAATATCGCGCGCACCTCCGAGTTCTTCAGCTCGTAGCCGTCAACAAGCTCAAGCTGCACGGAACAGGACGGAACCTCTTCCTTCTGGGTTATAACGTAATCCTTCGTCGTCGGATTCGCCAAGCGGACCGTCGCTCTCTTTACCGCGTCAAGATTGGTGAGTGCCGCTGCAATGAGCGCCTCGCGCTGCTGCCGAGCGACCTCCTGCTTATCCTTATCGGTCGACCAGAGATTGACCCCGTTGTTCCAGATATCATAGTTCGACGCATCCGTGGGGATACCCTTGATGGCAAGCTGCATACGCAGATAGTCCGCCTGATCCTCAGGTACGATGATATCGCCGTTTGACTTGATACGGACGTCGGTGACCCCAAGATCGGTGATAGCCTTGCTTATCTCGCTCTGTTCCGTGGTATTAACACCGGTGAACAGTACTGTCTCGTTCTTGTGGTTCAGCAGCATCACAAGTATGATAATGATCGCGATCAGCACTACGGGAATAGCGCAAATAACGACCTTGATCGGCGTAGTGAAGCCCGTCCACTTCTCTTTTACAAACGTAGTGACCTTTTTTACTCTTTCATTCATTAGAAAAATGCCTCCGAAATAACGTCTGCCGCGCTATTTAAATTTGCATATTTATAATAGAGTTATATGCGCTGAGAACCTCATTCTTTACCGTTACGAGAACATCAACGGCGGTATTTGCCTTTTCGATGTTGTTCTGTACGGTTGCGAGGTCGTCGATATTGCCGAGCAGAAGGTCGATCGCGTCGCGGTCTACCTGCTCGTTGGTCTCGATAACATTATTGACAAGACCCTTAAAAATATCAAGGAACGAAGCGTGCTCAACATCGACCTCGACGTAATCCTGATCCATCGCCCTCATTCTCGACATACGGTTCATTCTGTCGAGCCTGTCAAGTCTGTCAAGCGTATCCGCCGACTGCAGCGGGATATAATAAGAAGCCATAACTATGTATCCTTTCAAATATAATTAAGTATATGCCGGCGTTTGATCATCAACCCTTGCCGAGGCTGAGCGACGCCTGTATCATCGACTGCATCGCCTGATACATCGCTACGTTCGCGTCGAGCGATCTCTGCGCCTCCATAGCGTCCATCTCCTCAATCTGAACGTCAACGTTCGCCTCGTAAACGTAGCCGAACTCGTCGGCGAGAGGATTGTTCGGGCTGTACACGGGCTCGGGAGGAGTGGGATCGTCAACGACCCTTGCCGCCATTACGCCCTTGAGCTGCTTATACTTGAACATATAAGCTTCGCCCTCGCCCATATGGTGTCTCAGTATGCGCTTGAAGGTCTTATCCTCCTCGAACACCACCATCTGGCGCTTGTATGCCTCCTCGGCGGTAGTGTAGAAATTATGCGCGTTATCGACGTTCTGCGATATGATATCCAGTCTGAAGCGCTGTGCGGTGATGCCCGACAGCGGAATATTAAGCGAACTCAAAAAAGCCATTTTCTGCCTCCGTTCCTACGTTACTTGGTAACGATCGCGCTTCTGATACGCGTAAAGTTGCCGTTCATCTGATTTATGATCGCCTCGAGCTGATACTGTGTCCTGAGCATCTCAGCCTGCTCGACATCGTTGTCAACGTTGTTGCGGTCGCCCTGGTCGCTCGTCAGCTTGTCGATACGCAGCTGCGTCACGAGATTGAGCTCCTTCTTTATCGAACCGTTGGCGCGGAGCTTTTCCTTGAGTATGCCTCCGAAATCGAGGTATTTGCAGTTATAGTTCGGCGTATCCTGGTTCACGATATTCTGCTGGATGACCTGCTGTTTCTGCCACATAACCGCGGCGCCCTGCTCGAGTATCCTGAAAGCCGTCGTATCAAAAAGTGCCATAGTATCTACCTCTCCGATGCTCTAGTATAAATAGGAAGCTCTTATTTTAAAGCATACTGCTCCCTTAGTCCGTAGTTCTCCATACTCTATTATACAACATCCAAAAAAAAATTTCAACCTTTTTTTTGGTTTTTCCTTTTCACTATTGGAATTTAATGGCACTTTATCATAAGTTTGACCGAGTCTTTTACACCCCAAAACACCATTTTAAGGGGCTTCTCGGGAACGTATGTGCACTTTTAACAAATTTTTCGACTATTTTTCTACATTTTCTACAACCGCCTCTGTAACGCTTTTCATCACACTACCGTATATAGTTTGTACGGTAAGATTTCTCATTACTTACAAAAAGATACTTTAAAGCATAACATCTTCCGGAAAAAATCAACATTCAGACTGTCGGTAAGCCCTCGGATACGAGGACGAATAACCTCCCTGCGTTCAAAGCTTGCAGAAAAGTCTGCATTCAGACCGTCGAGAAGCCCTCGGATACGAGGATGACCGCCCGCCTCGCGCTCACACCGCCCTTAACGCCCGCCAATCAACCCGCCGACTTTTTTTAATTTTTTTCGTCCGACCTCTTGACAAATCACGCGGACTGTGGTAAAATATAAGACGAACAATTAAATATGCCCTTTCAAACCTATGAAGCGGAGATAAAAATGTTTGTGCACTCACAGAGAGCGGTCGGCGCTGAGAGTACCGCAGAACGCAGAGCATTAAATGGACCGCCGAGGGTGCGGCGAAGGCGGCTGTCGATCGGACGGTCGTTGCGTATCCCGCAACGTTGAGCAAGCGTTAATTGCAAGGATATGTTTGTATCCGCAGAGTGCGCGGTTTTCCGCGAAGTAAGGTGGCAACGCGGTGATTTTTTCTCCGTCCTTATGACAGAATTGTACTGTCTTTAAGGGCGGATTTTTTGCGTTTACAGACGAAAGGAGAGATAATTATGCTGACGCCTACGATCGAGGAGGCAAAGGGGCTGAACGGATACAGCCTTATCCCGGTAAAGCGGGAAATTTTATCCGATATCAAAACGCCGATAGAGGTTCTGAGGATTCTCAAGAACGTCAGCCGTCACTGCTACATTCTCGAATCGGTCGAGAATCAGGAGAAATGGGGGCGCTACACGTTCCTCGGCTATGACCCGAAGCTGGAGATATCCTGCCTGAACGGTGAGCTGACCGTGAAAAACGTCCGTACCGGCGAATCCGAAACGCGCCGGACCGCTCACCCCGCCGAGTATATCCGAGAGCTGATGGACGGTTTCACATCGCCGAAGCTTGACGGCTTCCCCAGCTTCACGGGCGGACTGGTCGGATACTTCGGCTA
>CAMWVP010000010.1 GCA_947177735.1 uncultured Clostridia bacterium | reverse complement strand
TAAACCCGCGGTTCTCCCCGCCGCAGGCGGGGAGAACCGCATAAAATCAAGGCTGCTTTTATTAAAAAGAACTTTTTCTAAAGTCTGTACAATATATAATATATTGTATCACGTAAAAGTTTTTTTGTCAAGAAATAAAATTTTTTAATATCCCTCTTGACAAATACCCCCATAGGGTATATAATATAGCTGAGGGGTGAGTAAATTATGGAAAAGGAATGTCCGCACTGCAAAAAGACGAAGGAGCGCACGGACGGCGAGTATAAGAAGCTGATCAACCGCCTGAACCGCATATCGGGGCAGATAAACGGGATAAAGAAAATGGTGGAGCAGAGCGCCTACTGTACGGATATTCTCGTGCAGGTCGCCGCCGCTAACGCCGCGCTGAACTCTTTCAGCAAGGAGCTGCTCGCGGAGCATATCCGCACCTGCGTTGCGGATAATATTAAGAGCGGCAATGACGAGGTCATTGATGAGCTTGTAACTACTTTGCAAAAGCTGATGAAATAAGGTGATAATTATGCAGCAATATAATGTAACGGGCATGAGCTGCGCCGCGTGCTCGGCGCGCGTTGAAAAGGCGGTAAACGCCGTCGCGGGCGTGACCGCGTGCTCGGTGAGCCTGCTGACGAACTCAATGGGCGTCGAGGGCGGCGAGCCGTCGGAGATAATAAAGGCGGTCACGGCGGCGGGATATGGCGCGAGCTTAAAGGGCGCGGAGAAGTCCGAGGGCGACGGAGAGCTCGCCGACCGCGAGACCCCGAAGATGAAAATGAGGCTGTTCTGGTCGCTGGGTTTTCTGGCGGTGCTGATGTACATCTCTATGGGCGGAATGATGTGGGGGTGGCCGCTGCCGCCTTTTCTCGCGAACGACCATTTGGCAATGGCGCTGGCGCAGCTTCTGCTGACCGGGATAATCATGGTGATAAATCAGAAATTCTTCGTCAGCGGCTTTAAAGGCATTATCCACCGCGCCCCGAATATGGACACGCTCGTGGCGCTCGGCGCGGCGGCTGCTTTCGGGTACTCGGTGTACGCGATGTTCGTGATGAGCGGCGCTCAGGCAGTCGGCAACCATGAAACGGTCATGACGTATATGCACGAGCTGTATTTCGAGAGCGCGGGTATGATCTTAACGCTGATAACGCTCGGCAAGCTTCTCGAGGCGTACTCCAAGGGCAAGACCACCAACGCGCTGAAAAGCCTGATGAAGCTCGCGCCGAAAACCGCCGTGCTGGTGACGGATAACGGCGAGGTCACGGTGCCCGTCGAGCAGGTGAAGATCGGGGATATTTTTGCGGTCAAGGTCGGCGACAGTATTCCCGTGGACGGCGTGATAATCGAGGGCGAAACGGCGATAAACGAGAGCGCGCTCACGGGCGAGAGCATTCCCGTTGACAAGATAGTCGGCGACGAGGTATCGGCGGCTACTATAAATCAATCGGGTTATATCCGCTGCAAGGCGAGCCGCGTCGGCGAGGATACGTCGCTGTCGCAAATAATCAAGATGGTGAGCGACGCGGCGGCAACCAAAGCGCCCATCGCCAAAATAGCCGACAAGGTCTCGGGCGTTTTCGTGCCGACGGTCATCTGCATCGCGCTGGTGACTATCGCGGTCTGGCTGCTTACGGGAAACGGCGTGGGATATGCTCTGGAGCGCGGTATCTCGGTGCTTGTTATCTCCTGCCCGTGCGCTCTCGGTCTGGCAACTCCCGTGGCGATAATGGTCGGAAACGGTATCGGCGCAAAGAACGGCATACTGTTCAAGACCGCCGTTTCGCTTGAGGAGACGGGCAAGACGGAGATAGTCGTACTTGACAAAACGGGTACGATCACGAGCGGCGAGCCTACGGTCTACGACGTTATCCCCGTCGGGGTATCCGAGGAGGAGCTGCTTCAAAGCGCGTTCTCGATAGAACAGCGCAGCGAGCATCCCTTAGCCAAGGCGATAATCTCCTATGGACGCTCGTTCAACTTCGAGGTACAGGAGCCGAGCTCGTTCCAAGTTCTGCGCGGAAACGGCATCTCGGCAGTGCTTGGCGGACGGCAGTATATCGCGGGCAACCTGCGGCTCTGTGAGACCTACTGCGACATTTCGCGCGAAATTCGCGAGACTGCCGAGCGTCTCTCCGACGAGGGCAAAACGCCGCTGTTCTTCTGCCGCGATCAGCTGCTTATCGGCATTATCGCGGTCGCGGACGCGGTCAAGGAGGACAGCCCCGAGGCGATCGCGCAGCTAAAAAATATGGGCATACGCACGGTTATGCTCACGGGCGACAATCAGCGCACCGCCGACGCGGTGGGCAGACTCGCGGGTGTCGACGAGGTGATCGCCGGAGTGCTCCCGGGCGGTAAAGAGGACGTTATCAGAGAACTGAAAAAGCGCGGAAAGACGGCGATGGTCGGCGACGGTATTAACGATGCGCCCGCGCTTACCCGCGCGGATATAGGAATCGCCATCGGCGCGGGCTCGGATATTGCTCTTGACGCGGCGGACGTGGTGCTGATGAAGTCGCGCCTATCGGACGTTCCCGCGGCGATACGGCTCTCGCGCAGCACGCTGCTGAACATCAAGGAAAATCTGTTCTGGGCGTTTATATACAACGTTATCGGCATACCGCTCGCGGCAGGCATATGGATACCGCTGTTCGGCTGGCGGCTGAACCCAATGTTCGGAGCGGCGGCTATGAGCCTGTCGAGCTTCTGCGTCGTAACAAACGCGCTGAGACTGAACTTTACGAAGATTTACAGCACGGCGCACGATCATAAGCTGAGAAAGAAAGTTAATAAAAGCGGAAAACCGCTTGATAATAAGGAGGATATTACTATGGAAATTACTATGAAGATCGAGGGCATGATGTGCGCTCACTGCGAGGCTGCCGTTAAAAAGGCGCTCGAGGAGCTCCCCACGGTGGACAGCGCGGAGGTTTCGCACGAAAAGGGCACGGCGGTCGTAAAGCTGAATGCCGAGACGGATTTCGCGGTGCTTAAAAAGGCGGTAGAGGATAAGGACTATAAGGTAGTCGCATAAATCAAGGCGTTTCACAGAAAATTGCGGTGTCAAGCGTTTTCGCTCGACACCGCAATACTTATATCGTACACTTCCTAATCCCGACGCCGCTTTTTTGCGTAAACTACAAATAATTTTTATTTAAAGCATTTTTTTATGAGTTTTCCCCGCCGGCGGCGGGGAAAACTCGATTAATCTTATATGCTCGCCGAATAGTTAGGAGCTTCCTTGGTGATGTAGATGTCGTGGGGGTGAGATTCCTTCAAGCCCGCGCCGGTGATCTTTACGAACTCCGCGCGCTCCTGAAGCTCGGGGATAGTCGGGCAGCCGCAGTAACCCATTCCGCTTCTGATACCGCCTACGAGCTGGAAGATAGTATCCGCAACGGAGCCCTTATACGGTACGCGCCCCTCAACACCCTCGGGAACGAGCTTTTTCGCGTTCCCTTGGAAGTATCTGTCGGCGGAGCCCTGCTTCATTGCCGCGAGACTTCCCATGCCGCGGTATACCTTGAACGAACGTCCCTGATAAATTTCAACGTCGCCGGGAGCCTCCTCGCAGCCCGCAAGCAGCGAGCCGAGCATTACGAGATTAGCGCCCGCGGCCAGAGCCTTGACGATATCGCCCGAATACTTGATACCGCCGTCCGCGATTATCGGAACGCCGTACTTTGCCGCCGCGCACGCGCAGTCGTACACCGCCGTGATCTGCGGAACGCCGATACCGGCGACAACACGCGTAGTGCAGATAGAACCGGGACCTATGCCGACCTTTACCGCGTCCGCGCCCGCCTTGATGAGATCCTCGGCGGCAGCGGCGGTCGCAACGTTGCCCGCGATAACGGGCATATCGGGGAACGCGTTCTTTACCTTATCGAGCGTTACCATAATGTTCTTTGAGTGACCGTGCGCGGAATCGAGCACGAGTACATCCGCCTGCGCCTTGATAAGCGCGCCCGCTCTGTCGAGCACGTCGGGAGTGATGCCGATAGCCGCACCGCAGAGCAGTCTGCCGCTCTTATCGCGCGCGGTGTTGGGGTACTGAACGGACTTTTCGATGTCCTTTATGGTTATCAAGCCCTTGAGATAGCCGTTTTCATCGACTAGGGGCAGCTTTTCGATCTTGTGTCTGCGGAGGATATCCTGTGCCTGCTCGAGGTTAGTGCCTACGGGCGCCGTGATGAGGTTTTCCCTGGTCATTACCTCGCCGATATGCTGATTGGGGTCGGAGATGAAACGGAGGTCGCGGTTGGTGAAGATGCCGACCAGCTTGCCGCTTTCAACGATCGGCACGCCGCTGATCTTGTACTTGCCCATGAGCTTATCCGCGTCGGTCACCGTGTCGTCGGGGGAGAGGAAGAACGGGTTCACGATAACGCCGTTCTCGGAACGCTTTACCTTATCCACCTCGTCGACCTGCCGTTCGATGGTCATATTCTTGTGGATAATGCCGATGCCGCCCTCGCGCGCTATCGCTATCGCCATCTTGGACTCGGTGACGGTATCCATAGCCGCCGTCATAATGGGCGTGTTGAGCGTGATCGTCTTGGTGAGCTGCGTTTTGATGTCGATCATATTCGGCGTTACGTCGCTTTTCGCGGGTATCAGCAGAACGTCGTCAAAGGTCAGCCCCTCCTTGATGAATTTCTCGTTGAAGTTACAGTTTAACATAATCAATCTCCTCCTGTTCTTTCCTTTTTCACAATATCGAATATTATTGTTACTATTATACACCAATCGAGATTTTATTGTCAAGTAAAACAAAAAAGAAAAATAGACAAATATCTTCACTTTTTTTCAACGAGTTTGGAACATTTTAACGCACTTGACAAAAAATCCGAGAAAAAATGGATTTACTTCTTGACTTAACGGCATTTTTATTATAGAATATATTTGTATGGTGTAAAAGTGGATTTTACCGGTTTATTCGGCAAAAGCAGGAATGGAGGCAAAATATGGAAATTTTATATCCCGATTATGACAATTGTATAGCCAACCTCTCCTGCTCGGTGATGAAGCATTTCGGAGTTACGCCGCCCAATCCCGGTTTGTCGCTCGCGGACAGTCTGCTTTCGGAGAGACGATATAAGAATGTTGTAGTGTTGCTTTTGGACGGAATGGGCAATAATATCATCGAGGCGAATCTCGCGCCCGACGGCTTTTTTCGCAGTCATCTCGTGGGGACGTATTCCTCGGTGTTTCCGCCGACCACCGTCGCCGCGACTACGGCAATGGACAGCGGGCTTTTCCCCGTGCAGTCGGCGTGGCTGGGCTGGTCGTGCTATTTTCCCGAGGTCGATGAGAACATTGAGTATTTTGTTGATATAAATGGCGAGAGACTTGCATGGAAGTATGTGCCTTATTGGAGTATCTACGACCGTATAAAGGACGCGGGCTTTGGAGCGCACTATCGCGCGCCGTTTACCGAGCCTTATCCCGAGGATTTCGGCGCGTTCTGCCGCGAGATCAAGCGTCTGTGCGCGGAGGACGGCGAAAAGTACATTCATGCGTATTGGGATCAGCCCGATACCGTAATGCACCGCAAGGGCTGCTTCGGCGAGTCTGCAAAGACTAAGGTTCGCGAGCTTGAAAAAGCGGTCGAGGAGCTTGCTAATGAGCTGACCGATACGCTGCTTCTCATCACGGCGGATCACGGGCATATCGACAGCCCGAAGGCGGTAGTTACGCACTATCCCGATATAATGGAGTGTCTGGTGAGAATGCCGTCGATAGAGCCGCGCTGCCTTAACCTGTTCGTTAAGGACGGAATGGAGGAGCAGCTAAAAGCGGCGTTCAAGGAGCATTTTGATGGGAAGTTTATGCTGATGTCAAAGGCGGAGGTCAAGGAGCGGCAGTTGTTCGGCAAGGGAGCTCCGCACCCGCACTTTGACGGAATGCTGGGCGACTATATCGCGGTTGCGATCGACGATGTTTCGATATACAATATGGACAGCAAAAACTTTGTCGGCGCACACGCGGGGCTGACTAAGGACGAGATGATAATTCCGCTTATTGCGGTCAAAAAGGACTGATAGCTATTAACGATATAAAAATTTCCGCCTCGCTGCTGGCGAGCGATATGACGAGAATGGCGGAGGAGATACGTCGCTGCGAGGACGCGGGCGTTGACTGGATACATTTTGACGTTATGGACGGGCATTTTGTCGAGCAGCTCACCTACGGCGAACCGGTGCTGAAACGGGTGCGCGGCATAACGGACAAGCCGCTTGACGTGCACCTGATGGTGGACAATCCCGACAGGCAGGCGAGGTTTTTCGCCGAGGCGGGCGCGGATATCATCGATATCCACATTGAGAGCCCGTGCGATATCGGCGCGTGTCTGAAGCACATACGCGAGCTTGGAAAGTCGCCCGCGCTTGCGGTCAAGCCGAATACTCCGATAGAGGACGCGTTTGCGTACCTGCCGTTGTGCGATATGGTATTGGTGATGACGGTCGAGCCGGGCTACGGCGGTCAGGGCTTTATCGCGGAAATGCTCGAAAAAGTGAAAAAACTGCGCGGATACGCCGACGAAAACGGCTTTCCGTCGCTCGATATACAGGTCGACGGCGGCGTCAACGAAAAGACGGGAGCGGACGCAAAAAAAGCGGGCGCAAACGTCCTGGTCGCGGGTACGGGTCTGTTTAAGGCGGACGATATGAAAGCGGTGAATGCCGCGCTGAAAGGAACTCTTTAAATGACGATTTTTACTGCACGGGAGCCAAACAAGGTCTATCTCGAGCGTTTTGTGATAATGGCGATGTTGCTTGTGCTGTCGACGTGGTTGCAGGGAATGCGTGCGTTGGCGGTGGGCGTGCTGAGCGTCGTGTTATGTATGGCGGTCGATCTGCTGTGCTGTCTTATGCGGAGGATACCGTACAGCCCGAGGGATATGGCGGTGCCGTTCTGGGGGCTCGCGGCAGCGCTTATGATGCCGGTGTCGGTGCCGTTTGCGCTGGTTGCGCTGTCGGCGGTCATCTGCATAGCTATGGGCAAGCACCTGTTCGGCGGCTCCGACAACATCGTATTCTGTCCGCCCGCGATAGCGGTGGCGTTCTTGATAATCTGTTATCCGACAGAGCTGCTTTACTCGCCCAAATACGGCGAGAAGATACCCGTTTTCGAGGAGTATACCGACATCCTCACACGTTCGGTGGAGTACTCGCTGAAGCTCGGGAACACCCCGACGGGCAGCTTATGGGATATCCTTATGGGCTTTGTGCCGGGAGCGCTCGGCACGGTTTATATTCTTGTCATACTGGTCTGCGGCATTTGTATGGTGATACACCGCTCCAACAGCGGCTGCGCCGTAATCTCCTGCCTTGTGACGGCGGGAGTGCTGGCGTTCTTTTTCCCGAGGATAAACGTTTCGGGTATGCAGTCGGTGTTCTATGAGCTGAGCTCGGGATATCTGCTGTTCGGCGTGGTATTCCTGGCAGCGGAGCCGTACAGGATGCCCGAAAAAGCAATGGGCAGGGTCATCTACGGAATGGTGCTCGGCTATATAACGATAATGTTCCGCGTGTTCGGTCAGACCGAGGGCAGCTTCCTGTTCGCGCTGCTGATAACTGGCGCGCTCGGCAGCAGCTTTGACAGAGTGGTCGAAAATCTCGTGTACTGGAAGAGGACGTACATCAACTCTTTCGAGAAGTCCAAGACGCAGGTACAGCGCGGCGACATAAAGCTCACCGATACTCAGGAAATAGTCCTGCCCGAAAAATACCGCTTCAACACCCCGCCTATCGACGGCGAGATAAAGAAAAAACGCAGACGCCGCAAGGAGGACCGCAATGAAAAAAAGTAAATTTTCTGTCAGCGCGGACGGTCTGCTGCGTCAGAACATCGTGCTCATGAGCGGTCTCGTTACCGCGCCCGTCATCGTTGCGGCGACCTCGGTCGAGCGCGCGGCGGTGCTGGTGGTGAGCTTTTTCCTGATATCGTACACGAGCATACTGCTCTGCCGCTTTATTCCGCGGAAGATAGTGTATACGGTGCGTATCCTGCTGTACGCGGTGGTCGCGGCGGTCATGTATATACCGACGGCGCTTTGCATCGCAAAGCTGTTCCCCAACGTTTCGTCGGGAGTTATGCTGTATGTGGAGCTGCTGGTAGTCAATTCGTTCCTGCTGGCCAAGACGGAAACGCGTTTCTACCTCAAGCCCTACGGAGAGATGGTGCTGGACGCTTTCATTTACGTTATCGGCTACGCGGTCGTGGCGTTTCTGGTGGGCGTGCTGCGCGAGGTGCTGGCATACGGCACGGTCTGCGGCTTCCATCTGTGCGAGCCCGTTGTGCCCGCGGCGAAATCGCCGTTCTTCGGATTTATACTCGTCGGGATAATGGCGGCGGTTTGCAGAGGGATCTCGGGCAAACGAGCTCCGAGAAAGGAGCGCGGCGTATGAATGAGATATTTGCAAAAATAGTGAGTCTGACAATGCTTTCCGTGTTTATGCAGAACGCGATATTCGACAGGGCGTTCGGCGCGAACGTCGCGATCTACGCGTCGCGTAAGGAATCGCACGTCATAGGCTTTACGTTCGGTATAACCGCTATGACGACGCTCGCGAGCGCGGTCTCGTACTTCTTTGACAAACTCGTTATGCCGCTGACGAACGGGAATCTGTATATGCCGCTGATATACGTCGGGATAATCGGCGTGCTGTATATCGCGGGATTGCTGATACTGTGGAAGTTCTTCCACAAGCTGTTCCGCAAGGTCAAGCAATACGCGAGCCTCGCGGTGTTCAACTGCACCGTTATCGGCGCGCTGTTCCTGAACTCCAATTACGGCAGCGATCTCGCGAGCTACATCGGCTACGGCTTCGGCACGGGAATCGGGTTCTTCCTCGCCTGCTTTATGCTAAACATAGCGCACGAGCGGCTGGATTCGGAAAAGATACCGCGCATTTTCCGCGGATATCCGATAATGCTTATATATATCGGCATCGTTTCGCTGGCGTTTAACGTTCTGGTTGGATATACTGCTGATTTTTAGCAAAAATATATTACGAAAGGAGTTAATGCAATGGCACAAAAAAAGACAAATATCAAAATAAAGCACAGAAAATTCAACCTATACAATAAGAAAAAAAGCAAAGCGCGTCAGGCGCTCACCGTCATTCTGACGATATTCGCGGCGTGTGCGCTCGGCGTGGTCGGCTACGGTATCGGAAAGCCCGTCCTCGAGTACTTTCAGAACAAAGGGCAATACACATCCGATCCGTCCGACAGCTCCGATTCCGGTTTTGTGACGGACAGCACGGGCAGCTCCGACGGTTCGGAGACCTCCGAGCCGTCAAGCAGCTCAACGGATAGCTCCACGGAACCGTCCGTTGTGGACGAGCCGCATATCCTGGACGCGATGTATTTTCTCCCGGAGAGCGCCGCGGCGAATTCAACGTCGCTCAACAGCGCCATTGCCGCGGCAAAGAACGCGGGTCACACCGTCGTTGCCGTAACTCTCAAGGATCAGACGGGGCATTTCCTGTACAAGACCGACATCGCGGGAGTTAAGGACACCGACTCGATAACGGGAACGCTCACTGCCGCACAGATAAGCGATATCATCACCAAGGCGGGGCTCACCCCCGCGGCGAAGATAAGCACGCTTATGGACAGGACGAACCCCAACCGCGTCGACGGCGGTTACGAGCTCGCGACGGGAGACGGCTACTGGCTCGATAACGCTCCCACCAAGGGCGGCAAGCCGTGGCTCTCGCCGTTCAAGACGGAGACGGCGGCGTTTATGACCAACATCACAAACGAGCTTACGGCGGCGGGATTTGAGTATATCATCTGCGCCGACACGCGCTATCCCGCTTTTCATACCGTTGACATATCGACATATCTGAAGAATCTGCCGCTCTCCGACGCGGCTAAGCGCGCCTCGGCGCTTTGGACGGTGCTTGACGCGGTGAACTCCGCCGCCTCGGGCAAGGATGCGCAGATGTGGATAGAGATTAGCTCCGCGAGTCTGCTCGCCGAGAACAAGAGCTGCACCGACGCGGAGATAATCGCCGACAAGGCTAAGACGGGCGAGTCGAGGATAATCATCGACTATGCCGCGACCACAACGTCGGCGCCGCCCGCAAGCTCGACGACAACAGGTACGTCAAGCGCGCCGTCGAGCACATCAAGCACATCGAGCACACCGACAAGCTCATCAAGTGCGCCGGTAAGCACGCCAAGCACACCGACAAGTACGTCGAGTACGACATCGAGCACGTCGAGCGCGCCGCCGGTTCAGAGCTCCTCGACCCCGCACAGCAGCACCGTTACACCGCCTGCTTCGTCATCAACTTCATCAAGCAGTGCCGTTACGCCACCCGCATCGTCATCGACGAGCAGCCTCGGGGGATTCCGGGAGCCGGAAATCAGTACGACCGTAACGGCGGAAAGAGCGGCAGCTCCCTCGGGCGCCGCGAACGCGTATCAGACCGCAAAGGACTTCGCCGCTAAGGCTAAGGCGGAGCTTGGCGGCGCGGAGATCGCGGTGCTGGTTAAGGGCTTCTCGGGCTCGGCTCTCGAGGATGTTCGCAGAGCGTTCGAGGAGGCGGGGATACCCGTTTACGCGCAGTAATTATTACCCGAAAGGGTCAATATATTAACACTTAAGATAAGAAAGAAATTGGAGGACAACTATGAATTTATTTACGTTAATGGCACAGGCATCTGCGGCAGCCGACGCGAACGCTGCGGGCGGCGTTATGGGGCTTGTTATGACGATATTGCCGCTGGGACTTATGGTGCTGATATTCTGGTTTTTGATAATTCGTCCCGAAAAGAAGCGCACCAAGGAGATGCAGAGTATGCTCGAAAGCCTCCAGGTGGCTGACGAGGTAGTCACAAACGGCGGCATCATCGGGCGCGTCCTGTCCGTACAGAAAGACACCGTGCTTATTGAGACGGGCTCCGACCGCACCAAGATCCGCGTTGTAAAGAGCGCCATCGCAAAGTGCAATACCGAGCATGAGAACTCCGCTCCCGCGATCGAGGGCAAGAAGTCCAAGGGCAAGACCGAGATCAAGTAATGTCTGACGATCTTAGAGTTATCAAGTCGCGCCGCGCTATCCGCAACACGCTTTTCGGTCTGATGTCGGAAAAGCCGCTGGCAAAGATCACCGTTTCGGAGATATGCGCGCGCGCCGAGATAAACCGCAAGACCTTTTACCGCCATTACCGCGAGATAAGCGACGTTATAGAGGAACTCGAGAATGAGATACTCGGCGAGTTCTCCGCTATAATGCGCACCGGCAATAAGAGCGTGCTGGACGTCGGCGCGGCGATACGCGACATAAGCGCGGTTATCGAGCAGCGGCAGGAGTTCTTTATGGGGCTGATGAAGCTCAACTCCGATCTGTTCAGCAACGGCAAGATCAAGGCTATGCTGTGCAGAATGATATCGGTGTCGCTTAAAAACGTCGGAGCCGTGGACGATGAGGCAACGCTGAGCGCTGCCGCGGAGTTTACGGTCTCGGGAGTGCTGTCGCTGTATTCGGCGTGGTTCGACGGCGGCTGCACGGGCGATCTGGACTTCCTGACGGAGGTCGCCGTGAAAATGACGACAAAGGGTCTGTCGGCGTTCGTCTCGGAGGAAAAGCTGTCCGAGCTGCGGTTAAAATAAGTTAGGAGATTTTATTATGAAAACGGCGAAAAAGGACTTATTTAATATAAGAAGCATGGTATTTATGGCGATTTTTGCTGCGCTTATCTGTGTTGCCGCGCCGTATGCGATACCTATGCCCGGGCTTGTGCCGATATCATTGGGAACGTTTGCCATTTATCTGACGGGCGCAATGCTCGGCGGCAAGCGCGGAACAGTCGCGGTATGCGTGTATATACTGCTTGGAGCTATCGGACTACCCGTATTTACGGCATTTTCGGGCGGTTTTGCCAAGCTGTTCGGTCCTACGGGCGGCTACATAATCGGGTATATCCCGCTTGTGCTGCTGACGGGGATATTCGCGGACAGATCCGCGAAAAAGCGCTGGCTGATGCCCATCGGAATGGTGCTCGGCACGGCGGTGATGTACGCGTTCGGAACGGCGTGGTATATGATAATGAACGGTACGCCGCTCGGAGCCGCGCTTATGAGCTGCGTTGTGCCGTTCCTCATCGGGGATACGCTCAAGATGGTATTGGCAACGGCGGTATCCGTACCGCTCAGATCGCGTCTGAACGCCGTGATCGAGGGTTTGGATAAATGAAGTCCGCGCTTGTAATAGCATTTCAGGCGGCGGTGATGTTCATACTGCTCGCGGTCGGGTATTTTCTGTACAAGAAGAAGCTTCTCGGCGACGAGGCTGTGCGGCAGCTCTCGAATATCGCGCTGACCGTCATCAACCCGATAGTGATCTTCAACGCCTATCAGACCGACTTTGACCCCGCTCTGTTCAGAGGGCTGATGTACGCGCTGCTGCTGGCGTTTATCGGGCAGACGATACTGGTCGCGTCGTCATACATTATGGTAAGGACCGGGCACAAGGACTTCGAGGTGGAGCGTTTTGCGGTCGGATACTCGAACTGTGCGTTTATGGGCATTCCGCTCGTTCAGGCGACGTTCGGTTCGGAGGGAGTGTTCTATCTTACCGCGTTCATTACGGCGTTCAACGTGTTTATGTGGACGCACGGCGTGGTGCTGATGGGAGGCTCTGGCGGCAGCAAGAACGTCAAAGAACGCCTCGGTTCGCTGCTGAAAATACTCGTTTCGCCCGCTATCTTGTCGATAGTGTTGGGCTTGGTGTTCTTTTTCACGGGGCTGCGTATGCCGTCTATTGTGCAGCAGCCGCTGGATCACCTCGGCGCGATGAACACGCCGCTCGCCATGCTGGTATCTGGCGCGACTATCGCGAAAACCGGGCTGCTGGGCGGGCTGAAAAACAAGCGGATCTACTTTTTGCAGGCGTTCAAGCTGCTGATCGTGCCAATGCTGCTGGCGGCGCTGTACGTGCCTATGGAGCTTTTCGGGGTCAGCCCGATGATCGTCGAGACGATAGTGCTCGCCGCCGCCGCTCCGACTGCGTCCGCAACGATAATGTTCGCGTACAGATTTGGCAGGAACGAGGGCTACGCCTCCAACCATTTCGCGATGTCAACGGTCGTGGGTATCGTGACGATGCCGCTGGTGCTGGCGTTCGCAAAGATGCTTGAGGGATTGTTCATACCATGATTTGTATAAAATCGCCAAATCCGATAAGAAAAATTTGTGCGAAATTAGAGTTGAAAAAAGCTGCGGAAAATGTTATAATCTAATTACAATAAATTTTGCGAGATAGTATTGTAGGTTATGCTTACATACTTCTTAATATATTTTCCCCAATTATTTTCAGTTGAATTGTTTTCCCCAAACAATTCGGCGAATTGATTTGACTTTCACGGACACCCCCTTGTCCGTGGTTTTTTTTGCGCGATTTCAAAAAAGCCACGTAGGGATTAGGGCGATACTCATAAAGAAGTCTAAGCCCCGAAGCAGCTGTTTGGTAGCTGCTTCGGGGCTTTGCGTGTTTGTTTTTTTTATTGCTGCGGGCTCGGTTTTGTTTCTTTTAATTATCGGACTAACTTCGTTAAGGGTTTTATTGTAGCTGTGGGCTCGGTCTTGTTTCCTTTTGTTATCGGCTAACTTCGGTGTTGAGTTTTTTTGTAGCTGTGGGCTTGGTTTTGTTTCCTTTAATTATCGCACTAACCTCGGTGAGTTTTTTTGTAATTGCTTGGTCGGTTTTCTTGCCTTTAATTATTACACTAACCTCGGTGCAATAATTAAAAGAAACAAAACCGAGCCCGCTTTTTTCCTAGAAATAATTAAACATCAAAAACGCCATAGCACTTTTAAATCATAAGTGCTATGGCGAAAGTATCAGTTAAAATTCGGGCTTCTCATCCTCGGTATTGTCGATCTTTTTGGTGTTCAGCACGCCCAGTGTAAGGAAGTACATTATCACCGCCACCGCAAGCGATATCGCTAAAGCGACGATAATGCTTGCCAGACTGTTCGTAAGCTCGAAGTTCTCCGTTATCATGATGCTCGGGAGGGTTATAAGCGTGAACGGGTTGTAGTCGATAAGCCCGATCCCCTGGAAGATGAACTGGAGGAAGGACTGTCCGAGGTAGACGATCACCGTCGCCATGCCCGGGCGCGAGGTGCACAGCCCGACCGCCATAAATACGCACGTGAGGAATATATTGTACACCGCGTACATAACCGAGCACAGGAGTATTACCTCCGTCGAGACGGTATTGTTGGCGAACATCGCGTTGCAGAGCACGCCCGCGACGGGAACGCTCACGAGTGTCACACCTCCCGTGCAGAGCGGGTAGATAATGAATTTCGGGATAAGGTAGTTTTTGTACTCCAGACCGCTGCACATCGGCACTATCATCGCGCGCTTTTTCTGCTCGCCGCCCGAGGCAGCCATCATAATGAGCATCACTATCAGCATTGACAGCCCCGAGAAGCCCGAGACAGTCGTGAAAAAGATCATTCCCGCGTCGGAATAGACCTCCATTATCTCGTCCATTCCGATACCTGCGAAAGCGTTTCCGAGTCCGCCGTCCGCGCCCGCCGCTGCCACTGCCGCGAACGCCGAGCCGCCGCCGTCCGCCGAGTATACCATTTCCATCATCATCGCGAGGAGCTTGAACATTATCGGACCCGACAGCGCGAACGAGAATATCGCCGCGACAAACCCGAATATCCTGCCGGTGCGCACGAAATGCGACCATTCCTTTTTAAAGCTGTACTTCAATTGCATATCAGCCGACCACCTTTCTGAAAACTTCCTCGAGCGTCGCGGTGCCGATGCTGAAGCTCTCGGGAACTATCTCATTGTCCGCGAGCAGGCGCATAAGTCGCTTTGCGGTTTCCTCGGGATTGTCGGTGCCGAAACGGAACAGTCCCGTATTGTTGTCGAACTCGGCTCTCGCAAAGTCGACCTTTAGGAGCGTGAGCTTGTTTTCCTGCGTGGTTTGGCGCAGCTTTACGTTCACGACGTCGCCGCCGTGACGGCGCAGTATGTCGCTTATCCCGCCCTCCTCGGCGAGCACGCCCCCGTTCATTATCCCGATACGGTTTGCCACGCGCTCAACGTCCGAGAGGATATGCGTTGACAGTACAATGGTACATCCCATAGCCTTCAGCCTGTTGATTATCGAGATTACCTCGACGCGCCCCTGAGGGTCAAGCGCTGAGGTCGGCTCATCGAAAATGAGCAGGTCGGGATCGCGGAAGATAGCCGCGCCCATTCCGAGCCGCTGTGTCATTCCGCGTGAAAAGCCCTTTGTACGCCTGTCGGCAGCGTCGCGAAGCCCCACCACCTCAAGCACCTCGCTCGTCCGCTTGGCGATATCGCCGTCATATCCCGCGCACGCCGCGATATACTCCAGGTACTCTCTCGCGGTCATATAGCCGAAGATAGTCGGACTCTCGGGCAGATAGCCCACGCGTATCGGCTTGGTGCCGTCGCCGAGCTGTATATCGCCCTCGTCCTTGGGTATAACGTTCGCGATGATGTTCATCGTGGTCGTCTTGCCGCAGCCGTTTCTCCCCAGAAAGCCGTAAACATCGCCGTCGTGTATCTCCATATTAAGCCCGCGCAGGACGGGATAATGCTTGTAGCTCTTTTTCAGGTTCCGTATACTAACCAAATATATCAGTCCTTTCAGCTGTTGATATTGTGTATGCACCATATATACAATATAGCACATCTCCCTGAGTTTGTCAATAAGTTTTTTCAAAATTTTTTCTTTTTTTTGACCCTTTACATTATGCTCGTTTTGTGGTACAATATAATCGGGTGATTTATTTGAATAAAAAATATTACATATTCGACTTGGACGGCACATTATGCGACAGCATGGGGCTGTGGAGAGCGGAGACGGCGCACATAAACAACTTCCGCGATTTCGAGCTTATGGAGCCCGCCTACGTTAAAATGCGCGAGCACTATCGCGACGACGTTCGTCTCAAGGACGGCGTTCGGGAATTTCTTGAAAGATCGCGTGCCGAGGGCGTTAAAATGTGCATAGCCACGGGAACGCGCCGCGACGTTGCCGAGCCGTTTCTTCAACGCACGGGGATAATGGAGTTCATGGAGTTCTTCATCGACTGTCACGAGGTCGGCAGATTCAAGGAGCACCCCGACATCTATCTGCTGTCGGCGGAGCGCCTCGGCGCGGAAATATCGGAATGTGCGGTGTTCGAGGACTCGGATTACAGCGCAAGGACGGCAAAGCAAGCCGGATTTTACGTTGTCGGCATAATCGACGAGGTGACTGGCACGGAGGGCGACGTGCGCGAATTTTCGGATATCTCCGTAAAAGACTGGCGCGAGCTTGACCTCACTCACGTATGACCCGGCAATATTCCGATAAAGCAAAACGCTTGCAATTCCCGCGGTATCGTGGTATAATAAAAATATATTATTGAAAGGACATTTTTGATATGAACATTCTGATTATAGGCGGTGGCGGCCGTGAACACGCAATAGCGGCGGCATTGGCGAAGTCGCCGAAAGTGGATAAGCTGTACTGCGCACCGGGAAACGGAGGTATCTCGGCGCTTGCGGAGTGCTTTCCCGAGGTAAAAGCTACGGACATTGAGGGAGCGGTGGAGCTTGCAAAGAAGCTGAACCCCGATTACGTGTTTGTAGCGCCCGACGATCCTCTGGTAATGGGTATGGTTGACAAAATGGAGGCTGAGGGCTTCAAGACGTTCGGCCCGCGCGCAAATGCCGCTATTCTCGAGGGGAGCAAGGCGTTCTCAAAGGGGCTGATGAAGAAGTACGGCATACCGACCGCGGCATATGAGACGTTCACGGACGAGGACAAGGCGGTCGCGTACATAAAGGAGCAGAACAGCTATCCCGCGGTCATCAAGGCGGACGGTCTGGCGCTCGGCAAGGGAGTTATAATCGCAAAGGATTTCGAGGAGGCTAAAGCGGCGGTTCACTCCATGCTCGTCGACGGCAAATTCGGCAAGAGCGGCTCGGAGATAGTGGTCGAGGAGTTTATGGACGGCACGGAGGTCACGGTGCTGGCGTTCACGGACGGCAAGAGCGTAAAGCCGATGGTGTCGTCAATGGATCACAAACGCGCCTACGACAACGACGAGGGCTTGAATACGGGCGGCATGGGAACGATAGCGCCGAATCCCTTGTACACTCCCGAGATAGCCGCGGAGTGCATGGAGAAGATATTCCTCCCGACTATCAAGGCGATGAGCGCGGAGGGCAGACCGTTCAAGGGCTGTCTGTATTTCGGGCTTATGCTGACGAAAAACGGCGCAAAGGTGGTAGAGTACAACTGCCGCTTCGGCGACCCCGAAACGCAGGTCGTTCTGCCGCTGCTGGAGACCGATCTGGTTGATATTATGGAAGCTATTACCGAGGAGCGTCTCGGCGACCTGGATATCAAGTGGAGCGGTAAATCCTGCGCATGCGTTGTAATGGCAAGCGGCGGCTATCCCGAAAAATACGAGACTGGCAAGCCGATAAGCGGACTGGACGAAAAGGGTCAGTCTCCGCTGGCTTATGTATACCACGCGGGCACTAAGCTCGAGGACGGCAAGTATCTCACCACGGGCGGACGCGTTCTCGGCGTTACGGCGACGGGCGATGATCTGAGATCGGCACTTGACAGCGCGTATAAGGCGGTCGAGAGCATTTCGTTCGAGAAAGCGCATTACAGGCATGATATCGGAAAGAAAGCATTATAATCATGATATATAACTACGTTGCTCCCTGTCACTTCGGCTTGGAGAAAACTCTCTCTTTTGAGATAAAGAAGATCGGCGGCGAGAACGTCCGCGCGGAAAACGGCAGAGTATTCTTTTCGGGCGGCGCGGAGGTCTGTGCAAAGGCTAACGTGTTCCTGCGCACTGCGGAGCGCGTGTGCGTCGTTCTCGGGCAGTTCGGGGCGGTGACGTTCGACGAGCTGTTCGAGGGGATACGCAAGCTTCCGCTGTCGGAGTTTATCGGAAAGAACGATAAGTTCCCGAATAACGGTCACTCGTTGAACTCCAAGCTTACGAGCGTTCCAGCGATACAGAAGATAGTCAAAAAGGCAATGGCGGTGAACCTCGGCAAGGCTTACGGCATGGGCGTTATGCCGGAGAGCGGAATGGAGTGCCGCATTCGGTTCTCGCTGATGAAGGACGAGTTCACGCTTATGCTCGACACGAGCGGACAGGGTCTGCACAAGCGCGGTTACCGCCGCGACAGTAACGCCGCTCCTATTCGTGAAACGCTGGCGGCGGGCATTGTTGACATCGCGAGAGTGCGCGAAAACGATCTCATATGCGACCCGTTCTGCGGCTCCGGAACACTGTTGATAGAGTCAGCGATGAAAGCACTGAATATCGCTCCGGGGCTGAATCGCCGCTTTGACGGCGAGCATATGAAGTTCCTCCCCGAAAAGGTATGGATGGAGGCTCGCGAGGAGGCACGGTCTCTTATTAAAAAGGACGGCGGATTTCGCGCGGTCGGCTTTGATATCGACAAGGAATGTGCGGATTTGACGGCGGCGAACGCTAAAATAGCGGGCGTCGGCGAATATATTACCGTTGAGCGGCGGGATATACGCGATTTAATCTATCCCGAAAACGCGGTCAAGATACTCACTAATCCTCCCTACGGCGAGCGAATGCTCGAAATATCCGAGGCGCGGGAGATATACAAGACCATGGGCGAAAAGCTTCTTCCGCTGAACGGAAATCAGCTTTACGTGATAACTCCCGACGAAGAGTTTGAGGACATATTCGGTGCGAAAGCCGACAAAAACAGAAAACTATATAACGGTATGATGATGTGCAGATTATATTCGTATTTCAAGTGAGCATGGAAGTGTTGAACGATGAAAAAGAGAACAAGACCCGTATTCGGCGGCGCTGAGATCATTACGTCTCTTATCTACCTTTGCGCGCTCAGTGCCGGATTGATGTATGTGCTGTGCCGCGACTACGCGTTTGTTTGCACGGTGATAATGACGGCGCTGTCGTTCGGGATGTATATGATATTTTACACGCTGCGGCGGAAAAAGGGATTTTCGCTGTTGGCGTTTGTTGTCATTTTACTGATAGAGTACGCGGTGTCGAGCGTTCTGGGCAATTCGTTCGGCTCGCCGTCGTTTTACGATTTCGTCTTTAACGCGTCGGAATTTTTCGACCCGGCGCTTGCGGGAATGACGATACTGATTTGCTCGTTAATAATCGCGTTTCCCGTATGCTATTTTACGGCATATCTCCCGAGACCGAGTTTTTTGCTGCTTCCCGCGTTTGTTCCGCTCATTCTGGCGGCAAGACTTGTGGGACGGCTCCCGCTCGGTCTGCTGGTGTTTCTGGCAGTGGGATATCTGTTGGCGGTGCTTGGCATAGCGCGTCCGGAGTTCCCTGCCGAGAATGCTTATGTCGACGACAAAAAGGCGCGCTTTGAACGGCTCGCGGCTCTGGGCGCGGCGGGAATCGTCGCCGCTGCGCTGCTGATAGTGATACCGCGCGACGACTATACGCCGATGGTGCGCTATCTTGAGAACATAACGAAACGCCCGTCTCCTTACGGCAGGGGAATGCTTTCCGATTTCACCGACAGCGCGCGGCCGAATACAGGCAACAACACATTTCCCGACGATGTACTTTTTATGGTGTACACACAGTTTCCGAGAAACGTCAGCCGTTGGTCGTTCGACGTGTACAAGGGCAAGGACGGCTGGACGTACAGCAGCGACTTCTCAAAGGGCTATGATAACTGGGAGCGCAGCAGATCGAGACTGAACATAAACAAGCTGATAGCCGATCTGAAAAAGGGCGCGGAGGAAGGCAAGCTCGAGAAATACAGCAATGAGCTGAACTCGCTCGACGATATTCCCGAGTCCTTTTACAACACCCCCGCCAAGATGACGATACGGATATTGGACGGCAGCGCAACGAGCGTTGTAATGCACCCGTCGGGGACTGTCGGCGTGACCGTATCCTCCGTCGATAAGCAGCCCGTCACCTACCGCAATGAAAAAGACGAGATATTCACCGCCGCGCGCGTGCTTCCGAGAAATGCGGCTTATGTGCTTGATTATAATATCAGCGAACCGAATACGCAGTTTCTGGAAATGCTTGAGCACGTGGATTTCAGAAACCTGATCGACGACGCGGTCAAAGACGGAGTTATTGAAAGCGCGGTTCGCGACGAGTTCGCCTACGAGAGCGAGGACGCCGAGCTGTACTATATGGCGGGTCTTGACAGCAGCCTCACCGATGAGATAAAAGCTCTCGCGGGCGAGATAACCGCGGGGCTGTCCAACGATTACGAAAAGGCGCTCGCTATCGAGAGATGGTTTGGAGAAGCGGGCTTTGAGTACGATCTGAGCTTTGTTCCCGAGCGTGCGGAGGCGGACTACTTCCTGTTTGACAGCAAGCGCGGCATCTGCACCGATTTCGCGACGGCGTCAACGCTGCTGCTCCGAGCGGCGGGCATACCTGCGAGGTATACGTCGGGGTTTGTGCTGAAAGAGGATTCGGTGGACGAATACGGTCGCTACATTGTCAAGGCGGAGCAGGCGCACGCCTATTCCACCGCGTTCATCGAGGGCTTCGGCTGGCTTGAGATAGACGGCACCAAATACGTGCCGATAAGCGATCTGGGAGACCGTATAGTCGTCACGCTGGGCATATTTATAGCGGCGGCGGTCGTGCTGGCAACAGTTGTAATTATTTTCCGCAGACAGCTCGCCGGGCTCATCTTCGCGGCGGCATATCGTATGCGCGGCAGGAACGGCAAGATACGCGCAGTGTACCTGAAAACGAGAAAGCTCGCCTGCCGTATAGCGGAGACCGATCCCCGCAGCACCGCCGCCGAGGAGGTGCGCGATATCATCTCGCGGACGCTCTCGCTTGACGTGGAAGCGGCGGAGATCACCGACGCGGCGAACGAGCTGTTCTACGGCAGCGGCAGTCCCGACGCGGACGTAAAGCGCCTCTACCGCGATTACAAGGCTATCCTTAAAATGAAAAGGAGCAGGAGGAAATGACGCATATTTCGGGCTACGTTCAGGCGCTGCTGTTTTCGGCGTTGTTTGTGATATTCATCAACGCGGATATCGGCTGGGCGCTGATATACACCATCGGCGCGGCGGTCGTAATCTCTCTCGTGACGTTCCTGATCTCCAAGCGGCGCTTCAGCGTTAAGCTGCACGAGCTGTCGGGCGTTACGGAATACGGCAGGAGCGTCGGATTTGACGTTACGATAAATAAAAAGGGGTTTTGTGTTATCCCGTATGTCGAGGTGTGCGTGAACGCTAACAACCCGATACGGCTGCGGACGTCGCTGCTGTTCCGCGGAAGCGTTACCGTGAGCGGCAGGTTTCGGGCGTCGCACAGCGGACTGAATAACGTGACACTTAGCGAGGTAGTGATCAGGGATTTTCTTGGGCTTTTACAGCTTAAGATACCGTTCGAGCAGACCACTCATATGGCTGTGCTGCCGAGAATGATAGAATACGACGGTCCCGACGTGCCGCCGAACCTGCTTCCGAGCGAGGAGGAAGAGGTCGAGGAGGGAGCGTCGTCAATGCAGGGCGGTCTGCCGGGCTACGAGCACCGCGAGTATGCTCCCGGAGACTCTCCACGGCGCGTCAATTATAAGCTCTCGGCAAAGAAGCGGAAGCTTATGGTAAGGCTCAACGAGAGCAGCGGATGCGCGACCACGAATCTGTACATTGCCGAAAACGCGCTGCCCGTATGCTGCGATAAGGCGTTCGCGTTGGCAAATCGGCTCATATTCCGCGGAGGAACGGTCAAAATAACCCATAAGGGCGACGAGCGCACCGCCGCGACCCCCGAGACGCTTGACAGAATGAGGGAGTGGCTGGCGTTCCGGGAGTTTGCCGAGACCGAAGAGCCGTCGACGGAAACTCCGCCCGCGGACGCGGCTGTTATCTTTTTGGGGAACGGAAAAATCGTGGTGTAAGAACCTGTCCACATAGCCCGAAATGCCCGGATTTCGAAGCGGATTTTTCGCATAACAAGGAAAAAATCCGCAGGAATACTTGGTGTATTTCAAGGATTTATGACGAAGTTATGCGGAAAATATGCCGAAAGGCACGACGCCTTAAGGTGAACGCCCCAGCGCGACACGATGTCGCGCATTGAAGGCGTTCACACTAAGACAGGCGTTGAGCGGCTATGTGGACAGGTTCTAGTGTTTTGTGCATATTGTACAAAAAAACACGGTTAAAAAGCAAAATATCTCCAAATCAGTTTAAAGCAGGGAAAAAATCTTGCAAAAAAGTGAAAAGTAATATATAATAAGAGTAGGACAAAACGCCGAAGAGATTCGGCCTTTGGAAAGGAGCAATTATTTTATGGGAATAAGGCTTGACGACAAGTACTTAAAGGGATTTGTGAGAGAGCATGAGCTGGAGGCATACGCGCCTATGGTAAAAGCGGCGCATGAGATGCTGGAGAGCAGAAAAGGTCCCGGAAATGACTTTCTGGGGTGGATAGACCTTCCCGCTGATTACGATAAGGACGAGTTCGAGCGCATCAAAAAGGCGGCAGCGAAGATCAAGAGCGACAGCCAAGTGCTGATAGTTATCGGCATAGGCGGCTCGTATCTGGGCGCGAGAGCCGCTATTGAGGCGCTGCGTTCGTCGCTGTATAACTCGCTGAAAAAGGACACTCCCGAGATATACTTCGTGGGATGCAGCCTGTCGCCTACATACCTCAGCGAGGTCATATCACTTGTTGAGGGGCGCGACTTCTCGGTGAACATCATCTCGAAGTCGGGCACGACGACCGAGCCCGCGCTGGCGTTCAGGGTGTTCCGCGATCTGCTCGTGGAGCGCTACGGCGAGGAGGGTGCCAAGAGCAGGATATACGCGACCACCGACAAGGCTCGCGGAACGCTCAAGGAGCTGTCCGACAAGATGGGCTACGAGACGTTCGTTATCCCGGACGACGTCGGCGGAAGATTTTCCGTGCTTACGGCTGTTGGCTTGCTGCCGATAGCCTGCGCGGGCTGCGATATCGACGCGCTGATGAAGGGCGCGGCGGCGGCGCGCGATGAGTATAAGTATTTCGATCTCGATAAGAACGCCTGCTATAAGTATGCCGCTCTGCGCAACATACTTTACAGAAAGGGCAAGAGCGTCGAGATGCTTATCAGCTATGAGAACAGCTTCCAGATGATGGCGGAGTGGTTCAAGCAGCTGTACGGCGAGAGCGAGGGCAAGGACAACAAGGGTCTGTATCCGTCCTCAGCGGTGTTCTCGACCGATCTTCATTCGCTCGGTCAGTTCGTTCAGGACGGCGCGCGCGTGATGTTCGAGACCGTTATCCAGTTTGGCAAGCCGCAGAAGGAGCTGTTCCTCAAGGACGAGCCGACAAACGTTGACGGATTGAACTTCCTGTCGAATCAGAATATGTCTATCGTAAACAGAAAGGCGTTCGAGGGCACAGTCATCGCGCACACCGAGGGCGGCGTGCCGAATATTGTGCTCGAGGTGCCGGAGCTCAACGAGTTCGAGCTTGGCTTTATGATCTACTTCTTCGAGAAAGCCTGCGCGATAAGCGGCTACCTGTTGGGTGTGAACCCGTTCGATCAGCCGGGCGTTGAGAGTTACAAGAAGAATATGTTCGCGCTGTTGGGCAAGCCCGGCTACGAGGACAGAAAGGCCGAGCTTGAGAAGAAGCTGGGTCTGTAAACGGAAGTATTGCGCGGTCGCGCTAGTTTATATTACGGAGGAAAAAGATCATGGTTAAAATTATTACAGGCAGACGCGGTTCAGGAAAGACCAAGGTGCTCATCGACGCTATCCACGCGGCGGAGAAGAAGTCCAACGGCAACGTTGTGGCTATCCAGAAGGGCTCTTCGCTGAACACGGACATTACCTACAAGGTTCGTCTGGTGAATATCGAGGACTACGCCGTTGAGGGTATGGACGCGTTCTACGGCTTTATCGCGGGAATTCTCGCTTCCGACCACGACTGCACCGATATCTTTGTCGACGCAACGCTCAAGATCACGGGCAGAGACTACGACAAGCTCGGCGAGATGTTCGAGAAGCTCGAGAAGATCACCCAGAGCACCGTCGTAACGCTCACCGTATCCGCCGACAACTCCGAGCTGCCCGAGAACGTCAAGAAGTTCATTGCGTGAGTTTTGACGAATTTGTAAAAAATTCAAAAAACCGCTTGACAAATCCCTTTTTGTGTGATATAATGGTAAATGTTCGATAGTAAATCAGTCGGCAGCACGTGTAAAAAGCTGTCAACTGTCAACTTTACATTGTCAACTGACAAGAGGGGGGTGTGCAATAATGGCAGTTCCAAAGAGAAAAGTATCTCGTGCAAGACGTGATAAAAGACGTTCTGCGGTGTGGAAGTTATCCGCTCCCGCTTTCTCGCGCTGCAAAAACTGCGGAGAGCTGAAGCTCGCTCACAGGGTTTGCGGAAATTGCGGTTATTACAAGGATAAGGTCGTTGTTGTCAAGGAAGCCGAATAATTCGGTTTTGGCAGCGATATTGTCCGTGTATTGTTTCGGGATAAGACAGAGGAGGCAAGGGGAGAATACCCTTGCCTCTGCTTTTAGAAAAAGTCCACATTCAGACTGTCGAGAAGCCCTCAGATACGAGAAAACTGCTTGTCGGCTAGCCTTAATGGCTGCCGAACAAGCAGTTGACGAAGTAGATGAGGGTTTATCGACAGTCTGAGGCAAGGGGAGTGTACCCTTGCCTTTTGCTTTTGTTGGGAGGACTTATGGCGGGATTTGTTCATCTGAATGTGCATACGGCGTACAGTCTGCTGAAGGGCGCGTGCCGTCTCGGGGAGCTTGCCGCGAGGGCAAAGGAGCTCGGACAGACCGCGCTCGCGATAACCGACAGCGGCGCGCTGTACGGGGCGATAGACTTCTGCGACGCCTGCGCGGAGCACGGGATAAAGCCGATCATCGGCTGTGAGGTCTCGGTCGCGGAGGGAAGCCGCTTGGCTCCGTGCCGAAAGGGCTATGAGCCGCACCGCCTGACACTGCTGTGCAAGGACAACGGCGGCTATAAGAACCTCTGCCGTCTCATAACGGAGCAGACTCCGAACGGAGTAAACGGCGGATACGTCACCGATAAGGAGAGCCTGGCGCGGTACGGCGGCGGGCTGATAGCGCTTTCGGGCGCGGAGAACGGCGAGATCGCCGTGCTGCTGTCCGATGGTCGCGCGGACGAAGCGGCAAGGGCTGCCGAGTGGTATAGGAGCGCTTTCGACGGGTTTTATCTGGAGCTGTGCAATCACGATACCTCGGCGGAGGCGCGGTCGTGCACGCTGCTGAGGGAGCTTTCGGCGCGGACGGGCATTCCCGTCTGCCCGACCAACAACGTCCATTATGTTGATAAAAGCGGCAGCTACGCCCAGCGCGTACTGCAATGCATCGGCGAGAACAGGCGGCTCTCCGAGCCGAACCCGTATGCCCTGCCGACCGAGGAGTACTATCTTAAAAGCGGCGAGGAGCTGCGGCGTTTCTTTTCCGAAGAGGAGCTGGCAATGACCGAGGAGATCGCCGCGCAGTGCAATGTCAGCTTCGAGTTTGGCGTCACCAAGCTCCCGTTATATACCAAGGAGGGCGTTTCGGACAACGCGGAGTATATGACCCGCCTTTGCGAAAACGGCGCGGAAAAGCGCTACGGAACAATAACGGAGGAGATACGCAAGCGGCTTGACTATGAGCTGTCCGTTATCCGAAAAATGGGATTTGTGGATTACTTCCTTATTGTATGGGACTTTGTGCACTACGCCAAATCGCACGACATTCCCGTCGGTCCCGGCAGGGGCAGCGGCGCGGGCAGCCTGTGCGCCTACTGTATGGGGATAACGGATATCGACCCGCTGAGGTTCGAGCTGCTGTTCGAGCGCTTCCTCAACCCCGAGCGCGTATCGATGCCGGATTTCGATATCGATTTCTGCTACGAGCGTCGAGGCGAGGTCATTGAGTACGTCCGTCGGCGCTACGGCGCGGAATACGTCGCGCAGATAGTCGCGTTTGATACGCTCAAGGCGCGTGCCGCTATACGCGACGCGGGCAGGGTCATGGGTATCTCGCAGCAGTCGGTCGGCACGGCGGCAAAGGCGGTATCGTCGGGTTTCTCAACGCTCGCGGAGGAGCTGGAGCACGGTGAGCTGAAACGGCTGTACGACACCGTTCCCGAGATACGGCGCTTAGTTGACGTCGCGAAGCGGATAGAGGGCTTTCCGCGCCACACCACCGTTCACGCGGCGGGTGTCGTGATAACGCGCGAGCCCGTTGAGGAGTACGTGCCGCTGCGATACGAGGACGGCGCTCTTACAACGCAGTACACGATGACGGCGCTTGAGCGTCTGGGGCTACTGAAGATGGACTTTCTGGGGCTGAGGAACCTTACCGTTATCAAGAAGACCTGCGATTTTATCCGCAAGACCGAGCCCGATTTCGATATCCGGAAGATCGACGAGTACGATCCCGAGGTGTATCGGATGCTGGGAAGCGGCGGCACGGTCGGCGTATTTCAGTTCGAGTCGGCGGGAATGACCTCGGTGCTGCAAAGGCTCCGACCCAAGTCGATAGAGGATCTGACGGCGGCGCTGTCGCTGTACCGCCCGGGACCGATGTCGTCGATACCGGTCTATATCGAGAACCGCCACAAGCGCCCCGAGGAGATCGTTTACAAGCACCCCCTGCTGAAGGACATACTCTCCGTCACATACGGCTGTATCGTCTATCAGGAGCAGGTGATGCAGATCTGCCGCGTCGTCGGAGGGTATTCCTACGGCAGAGCCGATCTTGTCCGCCGCGCGATGTCCAAGAAAAAGCACGAGGTCATGGAAAAGGAGCGCAGCGCGTTCGTCTACGGCACCGAAAGCAACTGCGGCGCCGTCGCGAACGGCGTTCCGGAGAGCGTTGCCAACGAGATATTCGACGAGATGGCGGGCTTTGCCTCCTACGCGTTCAACAAGTCTCATGCCGCCGCATACGCGACCGTGGCGTATCAGACGGCTTATCTCAGGAGATACTATAATTCGGCGTATATGGCGGAGCTTATTTCCAGCGTCGGCGACTGGACGGACAAGGCGAACGAGTATATTTCCGACCTCGCGAACAGCGGCACGCGGCTGCTCCGTCCCGATATCAACAGGAGCTTTTATTCGTTCACGGTAGAGGACGGCGCCGTGCGGTGCGGCTTTGCCGTCGTGAAAAATCTCGGGCGCAATTTCGTGAATTTCATAGTAAAGGAGCGCGAGAACGGAGAGTTTACGTCGGCAGCCGATTTCGCCGTCCGAATGGCGGACAAGGAGAACAACCGCCGCTATATGGAGGCGCTGGTATACTGCGGCGCGTTTGACGGAGTTGAGCCGAACCGCCGCCGCGTTATACTGGGGCTGAACGAGCTGCTGGACTACGCCGCGCGGGAGTGCAGCCGCCGCGAGAGCGGACAGCTCGACCTGTTCGAGCTCGACAGCGCGGGCGCGGAGTTCACGCTGCCGCCGTCGGACGAGTATCCGAGACAGCGTCTGCTGGCTATGGAAAAGGAGTACCTTGGGCGGTACGTTTCGGGTCACCCCGCGGACGATTACCTCGGGCGCGCCGCCGAGAACTGTATGTTCATCTCTGACGCGCTCGCGCAGAAGGACGGCACGGAGCTGTCGATAATGGCAATGTGCCTTTATGAGCGGCAGCATACCGCGAAAAGCGGCTCGGCGATGTCGTTTGTAAGCTTTGAGGACAGCACGGGCGAGCTTGAGGGGGTAGTGTTCCCCAAGACCTACAGCAGGCTGGAGCGGTTCCGCGAGGGCTCGGTCTACTCCGTGCGCGGCAAGATATCCGTCAAGGACGAGAAAGTGAGCTTCTTCGTGGACACTGCACAAAACGCGGTCAACCTCCCCGACGAGCGCAGACGCGTGCTTTACGTCAATCTGCCCTCCGCGGAGGACGGCAGGCTCGGCGCGGTGAGAGAGACGCTGATGTCGTTCAGGGGCACGGCGGCGGCGCGGATATGCTTTGCCGACAAGCGGACGGTGAACCCCGTCGGCGGTCTGCTCGGAGTGAGGATATGCAATGCCCTGCTGGGCAGACTGGAAAAGCTGTGCGGCGCGGAAAATGTCAAGATAGGCTTTTTAAACAGAAAACAGCCGTAAATCACCCAAAATTTGTTAAAAAGCACTTTTATTTTTTTGTAACGTTACAAAGTAAAAAAAAGCTATTGACGAAAACGGACGCTTGTAGTAAAATATAATGTGGAAATAATACCGGGGCACCTCTAAAAACCTTGTTTTGGAGAAAAAACGTTTTTTAGAGGTGCCCACCGGACAGAGAGTTCGGAGAAATATATTTCAGCAAGGAGAGATAATTATGAAAAAAAGAATCGGCGTACTGACGAGCGGCGGCGACGCACCCGGCATGAACGCGGCTGTGCGTTCCGTAACGAGAACGGCACTCGCAAAGGGCTTTGAGGTAATAGGCATTCTTAAGGGCTACAACGGCTTGCTCAACCGCGAGTTCGTTCAGCTTGATGTCCGCATGGTATCGGATATTATCCAGCGCGGCGGTACGATGATATATACGGCGCGCTGCCCCGAGTTCAAGGAGTGGGAGAATATCGAAAAGGCTAAGCAGATATGCGAGGAGAAGAATATGAGCGGTATCGTCGTTATCGGCGGCGACGGCTCCTTCAGAGGCGCGGCGGATCTGTCCAAGGCGGGTATTCCCTGCGTCGGGATCCCCGGAACCATCGACAACGATATCCAGTGCTCCGAGTATACCATCGGTTACGATACCGCGCTCAATACCGTTATGGAGCTCGTTGACAAGCTCCGCGACACAAGCCGTTCTCATGAGCGCTGCTCCGTCGTTGAGGTAATGGGCAGACACGCGGGTCACATCGCGCTCAACGCGGGTATCGCCTGCGGTGCGACGGCTGTGCTCGTTCCCGAAGTGGAGCACGATATGGCAAAGATGATCCAGCGTATCAAGGAGGTGCGCGCGGACGGCAAGAAGCATATTATCATCGTAGTTGCCGAGGGCGTAGGAGGTACGGAGGATATCGCCAAGACTATCCACGAGGAGACGGGTATCGAGGCGAGAGCCACTATACTCGGTCATGTTCAGCGCGGCGGCTCGCCCACCGTGCGCGACAGAGTGCTCGCGTCCGAGATGGGTTACTATGCCGTTGAGCTGCTCGAGCAGGGTATCGGCAACCGCGTTGTCGGCCGCAAGGACGGCAAGGTGTACGACGTTGATATCCAGGAGGCGCTCTCCATGAAGAAGCCCTTCGACGAGCGTCTGTATAAGATACTCAACGATATCAACTTCTAAAAGAAACAAGAAAACGTTCACAGAGTAGAATACCGCGCGTTAAGTGCCGACCGAACGGAGAGTTGTCGGGCGGACGAAAAGCCAAGCGCTTGCGGTGCGGTATTCGCATCTCGCTGTACATAAATTGAATAAGCCATTTGATTATTCTTTTATATATAGCGGAAAAGTCGTATTATGGGAGGATAATGGAATGGCTTTTTTTGCTAATTTTAAGAGATCGGCACTGGAACTGAAAAACCTGCGCTGTTTGTGCGTTACGGCGATACTTATCGCGCTCGATCTGGCGCTGAAGTCGGTAACGATCAACCTGCCTTTTTGTAAGATAAGCGTGGCGTTTGTCGCGCTGGCAGCTATCGGTATGCTGTTCGGACCCGTTGTTGCTTTCCTTGCGGGAGGAATAACGGATATTCTCGGAATGTTCATCGCGCAGAATATAGACGCGTTCAACCCGCTCTTCACGCTGGTTGAGATGACGGGCGGTCTGCTTTACGGTATTTTTCTTTATGACTTTGCGGTAATAAAGCCCGACCTTTCGGGAGGAAAACCGTTCATAAAGTCGATAGGCGCGAATTGGAGCTCCTTCCTGCGGATAGTTCTGGCGAAGTTCACGGTCATTGTCATCTGCAACCTGCTTATGAACACCTCGTTCCAAGTTCTAACGGGCTACATCGCTCCCGAAGTATTCTGGGTGAAGCTGTGGGCAAGAGTGGGAACAAACTTTATCAAAATGCCTTTTGACGTGCTTTTGCTGCTGCTTACGATGTACCCTGTCAAAGCGGCATACACAAGAGTATTCAAATCAAAAAAACCACCTATAAACATAGAGATTGAATTTTAGACCAAAAACGGTTTGCATAAAAATCGATCTCCGTGACAGAAAATTAAGAAAGGCTTCCGAAATGACAAAATTGGGTTTTATCGGCGTCGGCAATATGGGCGGCGCGATCATCAAGGGAATTAACGGCAAGCTCGGCAACACCGCGGTCTTTGCCTATGACAGCAACGAGGAGAAGCTCAAGGATCTTAGGTTCGTCGGAGCCACGGCGGCTCCGAGCGTGTTTGAGATAGCCAAGAAGTGCGACTATATTCTGCTTGCCGTCAAGCCTCAGCAGCTTGACGGAGTGCTCGCGGACATCAAGAGCGCCGCTAACGAGGGCGTGGTAATTATTTCCATCTGCGCGGGTATCTCCGCCGAATACATACGCGAGCGCACCTTTGCAAATGCTAAGGTAGTGCTCGTTATGCCGAATACGCCGATGATGCTCGGCGTAGGCGCTTCGGCGATGAGCCGTGATGGAATGGTGTCGGACGACGAATTTGCGTTCGCGAGGAAGATCATCGGCTCCTGCGGAATAACGGAGGTCATTCCCGCGGACAAGATGAAAGAGGTCATCGCGATAAACGGCAGCTCTCCCGCGTTCATTTACGTATACGCAAAGGGCTTTGTGCAATATGCACAAAGCGTTGGGATAGACCCCGGTGCGGCGCTGAGATTATTCGCGCAGTCGCTGATAGGCTCGGCGAAAATGATGACCGAGAGCGGCATGACGGTGGACGAGCTGATAAAGCAGGTATCCTCTCCGGGCGGCACAACGCTCGCGGGGCTGGAGGTGCTCGAGCATTCGGGGCTGGTGCATACGGCAATAAACGCTTGTGAGGCTTGCACCAAGCGGGCTTACGAGTTGGGCGGAAAATAAGATTGATTTGGAGGAACTATGGTTATAATCGAAATGGAAAACGGCAAGGAGATCAAGCTGGAGCTTTATCCGGATAAAGCTCCGATAACCGTCGCGAACTTCCTGAAACTGGCAGGCGAGGGATTTTATGACGGGCTGATCTTTCACAGGGTCATAAGCGGCTTTATGATACAGGGCGGCGACCCGCTCGGCAACGGTACGGGCGGCGCTTCCGAGAAGATCAAGGGAGAGTTTTTGGCGAACGGCGTGCCGAATGACATAAAGCACGAGCGCGGAGTTATCTCCATGGCGCGCAGCAGAGCCAACGATTCGGCTTCCAGCCAGTTCTTTATCATGCACAAGGACGCTCCGCACCTCGACGGCAGCTACGCCGCGTTCGGCAGAGTGGTCGAGGGGATAGAGACGGTGGACGAGATAGCGGCAGTTGAGACCGACTACAACGATCGTCCCTTGAAAGACGTGCGTATGAAGCGCGTTTATATTGAAGAATAACTGACATAACAGACCACCTCGGAAACCTCCGAAGCACCGTCTGACTTGCCCTTTTGCCGTAAGGCTTTGCCCATTTTCCTTGAAATACATACAGTATTCCTGCGGAAAATGGACTTCGCCTTACGACATAATTGCTGCGTCATACGGCACTTCTCCGGTTTCCGAGGAGGTCTATTCCGGAAAATGGCACACGAAATATTGTGCCTTTTTCTGTTTTTGTGCAAAACCAACAAAAAACGGCAAATAAATTTGTCATAAAAAAGAGCATTTTCGCGTAATAACTCGGTTTTGTCTATTGTTGCTATTGACAAATTACATTTTTTATAGTATTATTAAATAATAGGGGAATTATTTCTTAATATACAGAAACATTGAAGAGGTTAAAAAATGCGTTTTGGCAGCGTTGAGTTTTTTAAGGTGCTGATAAAAACAGTACTGGCTATATTGTTTTTTCTTCCGTTGGCTGCCGCTGTGGTGTTCGGGGTGCTTTTCGCGCGGAACAGCGCCAAGCTGTCCGAGGTCGAGACGCGGATAGAGTCGGTGGAGGACGAGAACCGCAGGCTCCAGCTGGTGACGGATATGCTTGTCAAGGATAAGGCGGGCACGATAGAGGCGTTCGATACTATCTTCGCCAAGAGCGGGATAGCGTATGAGGACTTTGTTGCCTATATATACGGAAAGGAGAGCCTTGACGCACAGGGATTTTACGACGCGATGTCCAAGGCGGGGCTGTCGGATAAGGAGATAGTCGCGCTCGCGGCGTCCAAGAACACCGTAAGCGGCGAGAGCCTTTACGAGATTATGTCGAAAAACGGCGTCTCCGATAAGGATATCATCACGATCATCGCCAACAAGAGCGGCGGAAAGATCGACGACTATTACGAGATACTCAAGCAGTGCGGGCTGTCCGACGACGACATTGTCGCGTATATCAACAAAAAGAATCCGCAGACAACGCCGCCCGCTTCAAGCACGCCTCCGCAGAGCAGCAGTACGCCCGAGAGCTCGAGCAGCACCGACGAGCCGTCAAGCACGGTGCCCGATAACACGAGCGAGCCGCAGGGAGAGTACGCGGCGCTTTACGAGGATATGTACGTTTCCGAGCCGCCCGAGTATGTGCGTGAGGAGAACGTTATCTACTTGACATTCGATGACGGACCGTCCAATCACACTTACTCGATATTGTCCTACCTTAAAGAGAATAATGTCAAGGCGACGTTCTTTGTCGTGCCGGACCGCTCGGAGGAGTGCGCGGCGACTTTAAGGGCTATCGCGAACGACGGACACGCCATCGGCGTGCACAGCGCGTCGCACGAGTATGAAAAGATATACGCGTCCGTAGAGGCGTTTCTGGACGACTTTTACGAGGCGTGGGATATAATCCGCAGCGCTACGGGGATAAGCACGGAGATATTCCGTTTCCCGGGCGGCAGCAACAACGATTTCAACGAAGATACAAGAGACGCGATAATCGCGGAGATGTCGCGGCGCGGCTTCAGGTTCTTCGACTGGAACGTGGACAGCTATGATGTCACGGGGGCTACCTGGACGCAGATGTACAATTCCATCCCAATGGATGTCCGGGGCAATTACCGTTCGATAGTGCTTATGCATGATTCGCCGAACAGGCAGAATACCGTTTGGGTTCTGGAGGATATTATAAAGGTGCTTAAGGACGAGGGCTATAAGTTTGATAAGATAAACAGCGACACAAAACCCGTGCAGTTTATCGGACCGTTTGCATAAATTTGGAAAGGATCACGCTATGGGAATTAAGGATAACTTTTCGCAGGCAGTTAAAGAGCTGTGGAAAAAGGATGGGCAGGATCAGAACTCGTCGCAGCCGAGCGGTCAGCCTACGGAGCTGGACAGCTATCTGAGACAGGGCGCGGAGCAGCAGACTGCCGCTCCCGGACAGCCCGCGCAGGGCGGCGAGATGGGCAGCGGCGGCGTACCGCTCGAGACCCCGTATTACCGCCAGCCTCAGCAGGATGCCCAGCCGAATACGCAGAATACACAGAATGTTCAGAACGCGCAGAACGTACCGCTTCAGAATACCATTCCGGACGGCGACGCGGGCGTTAATATGAACGTTCAGAATATTCGCCGCAATTTCGGTCAGAATAATCAGAACCCTCAGCCGGCTCAGCCCGATCAGAACGCACAGACTGCAGCTCAGCCCGCGCAGGACGCTGTTCAGCAGAACCCGCAGGCGGATCCTCAGCAGCCTCAGAATATGAATGCGCAGGCGGTTCAGGGCGCGGGGAACGTCAACGCTCAGAACGCGCAGAACGTTCAGAATATGCAGGCTCCCCCCCAGGACGGCTACGCGAATCGGAACGCGTTCCCGCAGCAGGGCGGCTATAATCCCAATGTTTCGGGGAATTACGGTCAGGGCGGCGGCTACGGCGGAGGCGGCTATGTTCCTCCCGCGCCCGGCGCTCCCATGCAGTCGTCGAACGAGGTCGACGAAACCACCGTCATTTCCAAGAACACCGTCATAGACGGCAACATACGTTCTCTCGCGAATATGCAGATAGACGGCAATATTAAGGGTAACGTCGAGACTACCCGCAACATCGATATGAGCGGAAAGATCGTCGGCGATATCACCTGCAACAACGCGGGTATGAACTCCGCGGCAATGCAGGGCAACGTGTCGCTCAAGGGCAGAATGAGAATGGACCGCGACACGATACTTATCGGAGACCTCACCTCGCAGTATGCCGATATCAACGGCAGAATACGCGGTAAGCTTGACATAGTCGGCAAGGCGGAGCTCAAGCGCGATGCGATAGTTTTCGGCGATATCAACGCCTCGACCATCGCGGTAACGGACGGAGCAATCATTCAGGGGTACGTAAACACGACCTTCCTCTCCAAGGAGGACAGCAGAAACGTATTCCCCGAGGCTATCTCGCTTGAGAATAAGGATGGTCCCGCCGCCGCTCCCAAGACTAACTAAACTACAGATATAAAGTGTAAACAAGCGAAAGGCAGGCAGAATGAGCAATAAGAAAATGAGCGGCAGCCATACCGGTTCCGTAATAGCCACCGCTGCGGTGGGGTTAGCCGCCGTTGCCGCGGTCGTTTTCCTTGTCATTATGGTCACAAACGGCATCGGAGGGAATAACTCCGAGTCAACGGGCGGTCTTATAACAAGCGTGCCCGAAAACTTCCATCCGACGGCGGAGCTTATCGATGAGTGTAACAATAATGCTCATGACCTTGTCGCAGGGAATTACGAGATACTTCGGCTGTTTCGTCTCGAGGGCGTTCCTCACGAGGACGAGCCTTACGGCAACGAGCCCGAGGACGGCTACTATACCGCCAAGTCGAGTATGTTCGCGACCTACGCGGGGCTGGCGGCGTATGTAAAGTCTATCCTCGTTGAGAAGGAGGCTGAGAGAGTCCTTGAAAACTTCGACGGAAACGGGCTCAAGGTCTACGGCACGCGCGAGGAGCACGACGGAGCGCTCGGTATCTACGCGGGATTTACCCCCGACGAGACTTATGACAAGCCGTGGGAGAGCACTCGTATACAGTTTGTGCCGCTGAGCGAGACCGAGTGCAGCCTGAGGATATTCCTGGGCGCGGACGAGGAGACGGATCTGACGGCAGTGCCGCCGGAGATGACGCTTGACGCGACTATGCTCAAGGGTGATGACGGCTGGCGGCTCACAAAGCTGGTGTATTGAATAGACCTCCTCGGGAACTGGAGAAGTGCCGGGTTCCGCAGGATATTTCGCATATGGCAAAGTGGCTCGACCGCAGGAATACTTGCTGTATTTCAAGGGAGAGACACAAAGCCATATGCGAAATAGACAAGGAAGACGGTGCTTCGTAAGTTTCCGAGGGGGGCTAATGAGTAAGAATGATAATCCGCTGTCGGTGTACGCTAAGGTCAGCCAGTTGGCGTTTGTCATCATAACGCCGCTGCTGCTGTTTCTGGGCGGAGGAAGCTGGGCTGTACAAAAGTTCGGGCTGCCGCAGTGGGTAATGGGTATATGCGTGGCGCTGGCGCTTATCTTTATGATATGCGGCGCGGTGTCCTATATTTATCAGCTGATAAAGATGTACGAGAAGCAGGACAAACCCGCACCTAAAGCGTTCACAAGCTCAATCAGGGATAACGATTATTACGATGAGTATAAGGACTTGCGAAAATAACAGACCTCCTCGGAAACTGGAGAAGTACCGCCTGTTGCCCTTGGGCAACTGCGCAGCAATTTTGCTGTCAGGCGTAGCGTTTTTCTGCGAAGCAGGATAATGCGTCCATTTTCCGCAGGAATACTGTATGTACGCATTATGCCTTCGGCAAAACGTTCAAGGAAAATGGGCAAAGCATGACAGTAAAAGGGCAAGTCAGACGGGGCTTCGTAAGTTTCCGAGGTGGTCTAATATTATGACAAGACGAAATCAGCCCGTATACGAGGAAATGCGCTCGCTTGCACCGTATTTTCTGACGATCGGCGGAATATATATGGCTATTATGGCAGTGCTTTTCTTTGCGCTGAAGTTCGATTACACGCTTATCACGGGCGGAGTATACGGAATTGTAATAGCCGTTTTGAATTTTTTCGCGCTTGGCAAAACGGCGCAGGCGGCGCTGAAAAAAAGCGCCAAGTCTGCGCAGACCTATATGAACCTCATGTATTGTCTGCGGTTTCTTGGTCAGTTTGCACTGCTCACCATCGGTGCGCTTGCACCGTTTATAAACCTTTATGCATCGGTGATCCCGCTGTTTTTTCCGAAGATCGCCATTGTAATAAGGGAACTAAGAAAAAAGGAGGAATGATATATGCCGACTGCATTGATGCTTGCGTCGGAGGGAGGCATCACCGTAAACGGCCCCTTGGTGGTCGCGGATAACCTGTTCGGTATCCCGGGCTTCAAGCTGACGGAAAGTATTATCGTCCAATGGGTTGTCATTGCGATACTGCTTGCCGTTGTGCTGGCAATTTCCCGCAACCTTAAGGTGATCCCCGAGACCAAAAGGCAGATGGCGGCGGAATGGATCGTGAGCTTTTTCGTCGACACGGTAGACACCACTATGGGCAAGAAGTACAATAAGTACCGCGCGTACATAATGGCGCTGTTCTGTTTCATTATGATACAGAACCTTATGGGTCTGCTGGGTCTGAGAAGCCCCACCTCGGACGTATCCGTAACGGGCACGCTGGCGGTCATCACGTTCTGCCTTGTGCAGTACAACAAGGGAAAGACAGGCAAATTCAAGGGTTACATGAAGAGCTTTGTCGAGCCGCTGCCGTTTATGCTGCCGTTCAACATTATCGGTGAGTTCGCGAACCCTTTGGCGCTGGCGCTCCGTCTGTTCGGCAACATGATCGCGGGTACGGTCATCAACGCACTGATCTACTTCGCGCTCGGCAAGCTGGCGATCCTTATCCCGGCGATCGCGTCCTTGTACTTCGACATATTCTCTGCCGTAATGCAGGCGTACATCTTCATTATGCTGAGTATGTCGTACATCTCTTCGGCGGACTGTGAGGGATAACAGCCGCACGGGAATGTTCCCGAAAAAAGGTCTTATATCCCGCGTGGGATATCGGGCGTTGCTTACGCTCAAAATACATTTTTATTTTACGGAGGAAACTAAAGATGGATGGAATGACACCGGAAACTATGAAGATTTTGGCGAACGCTATCGTTCTCGGAGCTTCGGCGCTCGGCGCAGGCACCGCGATGATCGCGGGTCTCGGCCCGGGTATAGGCGAGGGCTTCTGCGGCGGCAAGGCAGTTGAGGCTATCGGCAGACAGCCCGAGGCTTCCGGCGCTATCACAAGAACCATGATCATAGGCGACGCGCTTGCCGAGACCACAGGTCTGTACGCGCTGGTTATCGCTCTGCTTCTCATGTACGCAAACCCGCTGCTCGGCAAGCTTATTTGATTTCAGCCGATACGACGAGTTTAGATTGAGAGGAGAGGAGCAAATATGCTGAATATACTCGGCATAATGGCGGAGGCGTCAGCGGGAGCCGCAGAGCCCGAAGCGGGCAATACGTTTCTGGATCTGGTCTCCATTGACCCCGGCACTATTGTGTTTACGCTGATAAATACGCTCATAATCTTCCTGATCTTCAGAATTTTCCTGTACAAACCCGTATGCAATATCCTTGAAAAGCGCAGGGAAATGGCTGCCGCAGAGATCGCCGACGCTCAGAAGGCGAAGGAGGCTGCCGAAAAGGCGGAGCAGGAATACACCGCGCGTCTTGCCGACGCCAAGAACGAGGCTGCCGAGATTGTGAAGCAGGCTACGTTAAGGGCGCAGAAGCGCGAGGAGGAGATCGTTTCCGAGGCTAATCAAAAGGCTGCGGAGATCCGCGCAAAGGCGGAGGAGAACATAGAGCGCGATAAACAGCGCGCCATAAACGAGATCAAGGACGAAATATCCGAGATGGTCGTTATGGCAGCAAGCAAGGTCGTTGAGAAAGAAATTTCCGCTAAGGATAACGAGGATATCATTTCCAAGTTCCTGAGCGAGGTAGGCGCGGCAGAATGACCGCCCGCCCCATAGATGTAGGAGGAAATTTTTATGAACGACAAGGCTGAAAAGGTATACGGCGAGGCGTTCTTTGAGCTGTGCGAGGAGCAGAACGAAAGCGGACTTAAGGACATTCTGGGCGAGCTGGAAGGGCTTTCCAAGGTGTTTGAGGACGCGCCCGAGTTTGTAAAGCTTATGGGCACACCCACCATTTCCGCAGACGAAAAGCTCTCGCTCGTCAAGGATATAATCAAGGAGGGCAAGGTTTCCGAGCTTGTCGGAAATCTGCTGTGCGTGCTCGCGGAAAAGAGCAGGATAAACTGCTTTGCGGGCATTGTAAAGGTCTATAAGGAGCTTTACAACGAGAAGTTCAAGCTGGCGGAGATCACCGTCACGACTTCCGCGCCGCTGTCCGACAATATCAAGGAGCAGATCTCGCAGAAGATGTCGCAGATCATCGGAAAGACCGTAACGATCAACGAAAAGATCGACGAGGGCATTATCGGCGGCATAATCGTAGACTACGGCAGCCGCCGCTATGACGGCTCCGTAAAGGCAAGACTCGCAGCCCTTAAGGACGAGCTGGGCTCGGTTATCGCCTAGGGATTCTGCACGGATTTGCAGTTTCCCGGAACACTATCAACTAGGAAAGGGATGTATGTAATGGATTTACGCCCCGATGAAATAACGGGTCTGATTAAAGACCGCATCAAGAACTACAACTCAAAGATCCAACTCGGCGACGTCGGCACGGTAGTTACCGTCGGCGACGGTATCGTCCGCATCCACGGCTTGGAAAAGTGTATGCTTAACGAGCTGCTGGAGTTCGAGAACGGCGTACGCTGCATGGCGCTCAACCTCGAGCAGGATTTCGTAGGCGCGGTAATGTTGGGCACGGACGCGGGCATTAAAGAGGGCGACAGCGTAAAGCGCACGGGCAACATCGTGTCCGTTCCCGTCGGAGAAGAGCTTCTCGGACGCGTTGTAAACTCCCTCGGACAGCCGCTTGACGGCAAGGGCAATATCCTCGCGAAGGAGATCCGCCCGATCGAGAAGATCGCTTCGGGTATCATCACGAGAGAACCTGTAAACGTGCCGCTGCAAACGGGTATCAAGGCTATCGACAGTATGATCCCGATCGGCAGAGGTCAGCGTGAGCTTATCATCGGCGACAGACAGACGGGCAAGACCGCTATCGCCATCGACACGATCATCAACCAGAAGGGCAAGGACGTTATCTGTATCTACGTCGCTATTGGTCAGAAGAACTCTACCGTTGCGAACGTAGTCGAGAGACTGACGAACAACGGCGCTATGGACTATTCCATCGTCGTATCGTCCACAGCGTCCGAATTGGCTCCTTTGCAGTATATCGCGCCCTATTCGGGCTGCGCTATGGGCGAGTACTTTATGGAAAAGGGCAAGGACGTGCTTATCGTATACGACGATCTGTCAAAGCATGCCGTAGCTTACCGTGCTCTCTCTCTGCTGCTTAAGCGCCCGCCGGGACGTGAGGCGTACCCGGGCGACGTATTCTATCTGCATTCAAGACTGCTCGAGCGTGCCGCGCGTCTTAACAAGGACTACGGCGGAGGCTCGCTGACCGCGCTGCCTATCATCGAGACGCAGGCTGGCGACGTTTCGGCTTATATCCCGACCAACGTAATCTCTATTACCGACGGTCAGATATTCCTCGAGACGGAGCTGTTTAATTCGGGCGTTCGTCCCGCGGTAAACCCCGGTATCTCGGTATCGCGTGTCGGCGGTAACGCGCAGATCAAGGCAATGAAGAAGGTCGCGGGTACTCTGAAGCTCGACTACTCGCAGTACCGCGAGCTGCAGTCGTTCTCACAGTTCGGCTCCGATCTGGATAAGGATACCAAGGACAGACTTGCAAAGGGCGAGCGCATAGTTGAAGTTCTCAAGCAGGACGAGAACTCACCGCTTGAAGTAGAGGAGCAGGTAGTTATCATCTACGCGGTAATCAACAACTATCTCGCGACCATTCCCGTTGAGAAGATCAAGCAGTATCAGAAGGATCTGATCGAGGAGCTCAAGGCGAACAACCCGAGCATTCTCGAAGGCATCAGAAACGATAAGGTGATCTCTCCCGAGAACGAGGAGTCGCTGAAGGCGGCGCTTGTAAGCTTCGCGGCTACCTACACGGGTTGACCCTGAGGGGTTTCCGAAAGGAGTTTAGTTATGAAACAGGCTTCCTTTGTACTGAGCATTATAGCGACTACTATCGCTGTTATTACGGCGATGGCGGTGGCTTGGCTGTACATCGAAAAGAAAGTTAAATATATCACCACGGACGACAACGTCTGATGACGTGAAATACTTTTTGGGGGTGATATTATAGCCAGTGGTAATATGAAAGCCATAAAGCGCCGTATCCGTTCTGTCGGCTCTACCCGACAGATAACCAAGGCTATGGAGCTTGTGGCGTCCAGTAAGCTTCGCAAGGCTAAAGCCCGCGCGGAGCTGGCGCGTCCCTACTTTAACGAGCTGTACAAGACCATGTGCGAGATAGCGTCTGCAAACATCGACTTCTCCACTATCTATACGGTAAAGCGCGAGGTCAAGCATAAGCTGTTTATCGTTGTCGCGGGCGACAGAGGACTTGCGGGAGGATACAACTCCAACGTTCTCAAATCGGCCGTCGCAGCTCATAAGGATGACGCCGAAAAACCGAAAATAATCGCTATCGGCAAAAAGGCGGGAGAATTTTTCGCAAAGCGCGAGTATGATGTTGTCGCTTCCTACGCGAACATCGCGGAGGATATCAAGCCCAACACCGCGCAGGATATAGCGGATATAGCGATAAAGATGTTCGCGGACGGCGAGGTCGACGAGGTTCACGTGTTCTACACGATGTTCGTTTCGTCGATGTCGCAGCAGCCCGAGAGTATGCGCGTGCTCCCTATGGACACCATGCAGCTTGAGGACTACGGCACAATGGAGTACGACCCCTCTCCCGAGGCGGTGTTCAACCGTATAGTGCCGCGCTTCACCGCGAGCCTTATCCAGTGCGCTGTGGTCGAGAGCTATGCCTCAGAGCAGGGCGCGCGCCGCACCGCTATGGAGAACGCAACCGACAACGCCGACGCGATGACGGAAAGCCTGTCGCTGCTGTACAACAGAGCACGTCAGGCAAGCATTACAACGGAAATCATCGATATCGTTTCCGGCGCTTCCGCGCAGGAGTAATATCGGTGTGATAAGAACAGTTATTTAGCAATTCCTAAAGAAAGGAAAAGTTGTAAAATGACAAATCAGAACATAGGCACGATAGTCCAGGTTATCGGCGCGGTTTTGGATATCAGGTTCGCGCCCGAAAATCTGCCCAATCTGCTTAACGCTATCGAGATCGACAACAACGGCACAAAGCTCGTTGTCGAGGTAGCGCAGCATATCGGTGACGATCTTGTCCGCTGCATCGCAATGGGCAGCACGGACGGACTTGTCCGCGGTATGGAGGCAGTCGACACGGGAGCGTCGATCAAGGTTCCCGTCGGCGAGCAGACGCTTGGACGTATCTTCAACCTTTTGGGCGAGGCAGTTGACAACAAGCCCCAGCCCGAAACAGAGGAAAAGTGGGAGATCCACCGTCCCGCTCCCACCTTCGAGGAGCAGGAGGCTTCCAATGAAGTTCTCGAAACGGGAATCAAGGTCGTAGACCTCATCTGTCCGTACCTCAAGGGCGGTAAGATCGGTCTGTTCGGCGGCGCGGGCGTTGGTAAGACCGTCCTTATCATGGAGCTTATCAACAACGTAGCAAAGCAGCACGGCGGTATTTCCGTATTTACGGGCGTAGGAGAGCGTACCCGTGAGGGTAACGATCTTTACCGCGAGATGCAGGAATCGGGAGTTATCAACAAGACGGCTCTCGTATACGGTCAGATGAACGAGCCGCCGGGAGCGAGAATGAGAGTTGCGCTTTCCGGACTTACAATGGCGGAGTATTTCCGTGATAAAATGGGACAGGACGTACTGTTGTTCATCGATAACATCTTCCGTTTCACGCAGGCAGGCTCGGAGGTTTCCGCGCTGCTCGGACGTATGCCGTCCGCCGTTGGTTATCAGCCGACGCTGGCAACGGAGATGGGCGCTCTCCAGGAGCGTATCACGTCCACGAAGAAGGGCTCTATCACGTCCGTTCAGGCGGTCTATGTACCTGCCGACGACCTGACCGACCCCGCTCCCGCGACAACGTTCGCGCACTTGGACGCTACGACGGTACTTTCGCGTAACATAGCGTCAATGGGTATCTATCCCGCGGTTGATCCGCTGGATTCCACCTCGAGAATACTTACTCCCGAGATACTCGGTCAGGAGCACTACGAGGTAGCGCGCGCGGTTCAGGCTATTCTGCAGCGATATAACGAGCTTCAGGATATCATCGCGATCCTCGGTATGGACGAGTTGTCCGATGAGGATAAGCTGACCGTATCCCGCGCGAGAAAAATTCAGCGCTTCCTGTCGCAGCCGTTCTCCGTTGCGGAGCAGTTCACCGGTATGGAGGGTAAATACGTACCGATCAAGGAGACTATCCGCGGCTTTAAGGAGATCATCGAGGGCAAGCACGACGATCTGCCCGAGTCGGCATTCCTCTTTGTCGGCACGATCGACGAGGCTGTCGAAAAGGCTAAAAAGGGCTGATAAAGCCTGATGAAAGGATATTCAGATGACGCCGTTTAGATTACAAATTATCACGCCGGAGAAAACCGTTTTTGACGGTGAGACCGAGCAGGTCATTGTCCGCACAACAGTCGGCGATGTCGGCATATTGAAAGGGCACGAACCGTACTGCGCGGCGCTCGGAATAGGTCAGATGCGGATCATGAAGGACGGCGAGTTCCGCCGTGCGGCAACGTCGGGCGGAATAATAAAGGTGTCAAAGGAAATGACGACGATACTTGTGCAGACCTGTGAATGGTCGGACGAGATCGACGTAGAGCGCGCGAACGCTGCCAAGGCAACAGCCGAGGAGCGCATAAAGGCGGCAAAGAGCGACAAAGAGCTGCTACTCGCCGACGCAAAGCTCAAGCGTGCGCTTAACCGAATTGATACCTCGAATTTCAATTAAAACGTATCCCCCTCAAACAGAGGGGGATTTGTTTATCCGGCGGTCTTACAGATACTCTGCTATCCTCCGATATTCCTCCAGCATGGCGCTCTCCGATATCGTCCGATTAGCGGGGCTTGTGGACGGCAGACAGATATCCGGCATCAGGTCGGGAAAGTGCCGCAGATACAGCGAGTGCGCCTTTTTGCCCGTCGTGAACACCGCGCGTATCGGGCAATTGTCGATGATGAGACGCAGGTCGTTCGGCACGGCGTTGCGGATAGAGCTGTCCTCGGCGCCGCTGATGTCGCAGCTCTCCAGCACGTCCCAAAGCGCGATACCGTGCCGCAGACACAGCTCGCGTCTGCCCTTGATATTTGACGGGACTTCCTCATTCAGCACCGCGCAGAGCATTTTCCAGAAGCGGTTCTGCGGGTGCATATAGTAGAAACCGAACTCGCGCGATTTCGGCGAGGGAATAGTACCGAGGATAAGCACACGCGAGTTCCCGTCAAAAACAGGCGGGAACTCATGGGTCACACGCTCAGAATTCATAGTCCACGCTCACAGACTGCTCACGTATGGACTTACAGAAATCGGAAACCTCGACGTGCAGAGGGTTGGTACTGTATGCTTTCAGTGCGTCAAGGCTGTCGAATTCCGAGACGAGCACCGCGTCAAAGCTGCGGTCGGAGGGGTTGACGTTGATGCCTACTTCCATTGCGCGTATCTCGGGAATCTTCCCACGAAGCGCGAGCAGGCGCTCCCTGAACAGCAGCATATTTTCGCGCTCATTTTCCTTAAATTTCCACATTACTATATGCTTTATCATAGTTACCTCCGTTAAATGATTTTTGTCCGTTCGCCTGCGCCGAGCCTGAGCCGTGCCGCGGTCACGCCGTCCTTTGTCGGATAAGTCACCGTGCACTCGCCGCCATTCTTCGCAAGCACCGAAAGCGCCGTCACGGAGCCGTTCTCCCACTCCGCGTCGACGACAAATCCGCCCCTCGCGCATAATCCCTTGAACGCTCCGCTCGACCACTCGTCCGTAAGCGCAGGCAGCAAGCGAATGGTTCCCTCGTGGCTTTGCAGCAGCATTTCAGCGATACCTGCCGAGCC
>CAMWVP010000009.1 GCA_947177735.1 uncultured Clostridia bacterium | reverse complement strand
ACCCACCCCACAAAAAATAAAAAATTCTCCCCCCCAACAAAACCCCTCGGGGGGTGGGCGGGCCGCCCCCCGCGCCGCCCCCCCCCCCCCCACAAAAGCTTTGATACTCGGAAATATTTAATTGGCGGAGCAATATTAAAAATGATTGACATTAGTCGACAAATGTGCTATAATATTAAAATAAGGTGTAGAACCGTATAACAGAAAGGAATTGAAAGCTATGACATTGAAAAGATTGACAGCCGCTGTCGTTGCAGCGTGCCTGGGCGTTACCGTTCTGACAGGCTGCGGGGTTCCCGCGAATAAGGTGTTCTCCGTCAATGATCTGCCGGGCAAGTCCATCGGCGTACAGCAGGGAACCACGGGCGACGACCTCGCAAGATCGTATGAGGAGAAGCCCGAGGCAGGCGCGGAGCCCGCTAAGGTTGAGCGCTACAATAAGGGCGCGGACGCTGTAAGCGCGCTCAAGCAGGGCAAGATCGACTGCGTTATCATCGATAACGAGCCCGCTAAGGTGTTCGTTTCCAATAACGACGACCTCCAGATACTCAGCGACTCGTTCGAGCCCGAGGACTATGCTATCGCCGTCAAGAAAAACAACGGCGACCTTGTCGAGCGACTTAACGCCGCAATGGCGGAGCTTAAGGCTGACGGCACGATCGACAAGATACTCGCCAACTACATAGGCGATAACACGGGCAGCTATCAGTACACCTCGCCCGAAGGCACCGACCGCAGCAACGGCAAGCTCGTTATGGCGACCAACGCGGAGTTCCCGCCCTATGAGTCGCTTGAGGACGGCAATATCGTCGGAATCGACCCCGATATCTTCACGGCGCTCTGTGACAAGCTCGGCTACGAGCCCGTTATCGACGATATGGCGTTCGACTCCATTATCCCCGCTATCCAGTCGGGCAAGGCGGATATCGGTATGGCGGGCATGACCGTTGACCCCACAAGACTTGAGAGCGTCGACTTCACCGACAGCTACGCAACGGGGCTTCAGGTAATAATTACACGCGTTAAGTAATTAAAGCGGTAGTGCGGCGATCTCACCGCACTACTTTTGTTATAGGAGAACAATTATGGACGCTATAAAGCAGTTTTTCGCCAACTTCGGCAGAAAGTTCGTGATAAACTTTGTCGAACAGAATCGTTGGCGGTATCTCGCGGACGGTCTGCTGAACACGCTGATAATCACATTGGGCGCGGTCATACTCGGTTTCCTGCTGGGATTTATCGTTGCGGTCGTGCGTTCGACCCACGATAAGACGGGCAGAATGAAAGTCGGCAACTTCTTCGCGCAGATATACCTTACCGTTATCCGAGGCACGCCGATGATGGTGCAGCTGCTGATAATCTATTATGTCATCTTCGGCGCGGTCAACATCAATAAGGTGTTCTGTGCGGTGCTGGCGTTCGGAATAAACTCGGGGGCATATGTTGCCGAGATTATACGCTCGGGAATAATGTCCATTGACAACGGTCAGATGGAAGCCGGCCGCAGTCTGGGGCTGAACTACCGTCGTACAATGCTCTCGATCATTCTCCCGCAGGCGTTCAAGACGGTGCTGCCGGCGCTGGCGAATGAGTTCATCGTGCTGCTGAAGGAAACCTCCGTGGCGGGCTACATAGCGATACAGGACCTCACCAAGGGCGGCGATATCATAAGAAGTCAGACCTTTGAGGCTTATATGCCGCTGTTGGCGGTCGCGGCTATCTATCTGGTGATGGTAATAGGGCTGACAAAGCTCGTGCGGTTGCTTGAAAGGAGGCTTGCGAAGAATGATAGACGTTAGTCATCTGTACAAGTCTTTCGGCGATCTGGCGGTGCTTGAGGATATCTCGGAGACCATCGAAAAGGGCGAAAAGGTAGTGGTTATCGGGCCGTCGGGCTCGGGCAAGAGCACGTTTCTGCGCTGTCTGAACCTATTGGAGACTCCGACCTCGGGCACTATCACGTTCGATGGAGAGGACATCACGCACTGCTCGGGCAAAGAGCTCGACCGCCTGCGCAGACGAATGGGAATGGTGTTTCAGCACTTCAATCTGTTTCCGCATCTGTCAATAAGAAAGAACATCACGCTCGCTCCCGTAAAGCTGGGGCTGATGAGCAGGGAAGAAGCGAACGAGACCGCGGAGCGCCTGCTCAAGCGCGTCGGCTTGCCCGACAAGGCGGACAGCTATCCGAATATGCTCTCCGGCGGTCAGAAACAGCGTATAGCCATCGCGCGGTCGCTGGCGATGAACCCGGAAGTGATGCTGTTCGACGAGCCTACCAGCGCGCTCGACCCCGAGATGGTCGGAGAGGTGCTCGACTTAATGAAGCAGCTCGCCGAGGAGGGTATGACGATGGTCGTGGTAACGCACGAGATGGGTTTCGCGCGAGAGGTGGCGTCGCGTGTGCTGTTTATGGCGGACGGTAAGATTCTCGAGCAGAACCCGCCCGACGAGTTCTTCAACGCTCCTAATAATCCGCGTCTTAAGGACTTTCTGTCGAAAGTTATCTGATAGTAACACAATATCTTTGATCGGCATCGCTGAGCGGTGCCGATTTTTTATTATCCTAACTTTTCTACGTTCAAAGCTGAGGTGAACAGTAGTGCCAAGCAGCCGATGCAAGCCCAAGATATGGAAAACATGGAAGCTGTTCTGTCCATATGTTGTAAAAATTCACAATTTCACCGACATTTGCAACCTGCTTTTGAAAACATTTTTGTAGAAAGTGCACAAAAATATGAACAAAACTTTATCTTGATTTTTGCCTAAAAGTCTTGAAATGGCACTTGAAAAAATTTTCCAAGTAGGTTATAATATGATTGTGGGGAAAAGTGGTGTGAAAATTCACTGTTTTGGTGAAAAGTTCATTAAAAGATAAAAATTCACTTGCTCCAAAAAAAGGGAAAAATATCAATTCTACGAAAAAATCCGTCTGAGGAGGGCGGAACGGCGCTTTCAAGTTCACGGCAGAGGGGGAATGGAAATGTACGGCGAATACGAGCATACCGTTGACGCTAAGGGACGTATGAACTTCCCCGCTAAGCTCCGCGAGGAGTTCGGCGAGCATTTCTATATCTGCAAGAGCTTTAACGCAAAGTGCCTGACGGTGTACACCACTGAGAGCTGGGAAGAGTTAAAGACCAGCCTGAAAGGTAAGCCGTCAAAGGCGGCGCTGCCTATCGAGCGTTTCTTATTCGGAAGCGCCTGCGAGGCTGAGCCGGACAAGCAGGGCAGAATAGCCATAGCGCCCGCTCTGCGCGCTTACGCGAATATCACAGGCGAGGTAGTGGTCGTGGGGCTGGTCGACCGCGCCGAGATCTGGGATAAAGCGTCCTGGGAGGAGTATACTAACAGTACTCCCATGGAGGACATCGCGGATATGGCTGAGGAGCTTGGTATTTAATGGAGTTTCAACATACTACGGTGCTGCTTAAAGAAACGGTAGACGGCGCGTTTTCAGACCCAAAGGGCGTTTACGCGGATCTCACCACGGGCGGCGGCGGTCACAGTCTTGAGTTGGCGGAGAGGCTCTCGGGGGGGAGACTTATCTGCTTCGATCGGGACGGGGAGGCTATCGAGGCTGCCGGGGAGCGGCTGAGAGGTTATCCGGTGACGTTTGTACGGAGGAATTTCATGGAGCTTGGCGACGCTCTCGACGGGCTGGGGGTATATGCCCTGGACGGGATAGTCGCCGATCTGGGCGTATCGTCGCACCAGCTTGACGACGCTGAACGCGGATTTTCGTTCCATAACGACGCGCCGCTGGATATGAGAATGAGCGGCGAGGGTTTATCCGCGCGTGATGTTGTCAACGATTACACATTTGAAGAGCTAAGACGGATACTTTACGAATACGGCGAGGAGAAATTCGCGCCGAAAATAGCGCAGGGAATAGTGGACGCAAGAGCTGCCGCACCGATAGAAAGAACGGGCGAGCTTGCCGAGATAATAAAGAAAAGCGTTCCCGCGGCATACAGGCGCGAGAAAAATCCCTGCCGAAAGAGCTTTCAGGCTATCCGTATCGAGGTGAACGGTGAGCTTGAGGCGCTGGACAAGGCATTGACCGACGGCTTTGACCGCCTGAAGATAGGCGGGAGAATGTCGGTGATCACGTTCCATTCGCTTGAGGACAGGATCGTTAAAAACCGCTTTAAGGAGTTCTGCACGGGCTGCGTATGTCCGCCCGAGTTTCCGATATGCGTTTGCGGAAGGCTGCCGAGAGGACGGCTCGTCAACGGCAAGCCGATAACGCCGAGCGCAAAGGAGCTTGAGGAGAATCCGAGAAGCCGCAGCGCAAAGCTGCGAGTGATAGAGAAAATAAGGGCGTGAAACCGTTCGCGCTCCGGAAATAAAGGAGGGACGGCGTATGACTTATCCCATGAGCGATAATACAAATCTGGCTTATGACCTTTCAAAGTTCGATACTTCGGACAGAGAGCGGCGCGAAAAGCAGCGCCGTGCCGATGAGGAAGCCCGCAAGATACGTATGGCGCCCGCTAACTCGGTATCGAGAAGCGGATCGAGAATAAAGATCATGTTTGCGGCACTGATGATATTTGCCGCGCTTTTTGCCGTGAACTATTACAAAACAAAGCTGGACGACGTGACGCGCAAGGTGACCGAGCAGGAGGAGCTGCTCAGCGCCGCCAAGGACGACAACGCGCTGCTGCAGAGCAGACTCGACTCTAAGGCTAACATCGGATATATCGAGAAATACGCGACGGAGAGCCTCGGAATGTCGAAGGTCGCCGCCTCGCAGAAGAAGTATATCAGTGTCAATACCGAGGATCTTATCGAGGTGACGGGCGACGATTCCGACGGATTGCTCGGAACGACCAAGAGATGGTTCTCCGCGTTTTTGGAATACATTGGGTTCTGACGGCATAAAATAAGGGTACAAGCCCTTTGACAGGTTGTCGGCAGACTGTTTATCACTAAAAACAGCAAAGTCGGCTTTACGGCTTTGCTTTTTTGGTTTTTCGGAGGTTGTGAAATTGGACAAGAAAACTAACAACAATACGGGATTATTTTGGCGTTTTGCCGCGTGGGCAGCAAAAAAGGATGCCGAGGACGCGGAGAAGCCGCCTGTCATAGGCTACCGTGGACGACAGATAGTTATACTCGCGATAGTTGTGGGATTTTCGGCGTTCGTGGGGTACAATCTGCTGAAGTTCACCGTGCTTGACGGCGATATGTGGAGGCAGCAGGCAAACCGCCAGCAGATGCGCGAGTCGACGATAATGGCGAACCGCGGAGCTATCTACGACGCGAACGGCACGGTTCTCGCGCAGAGCTCCACGGTGTGGAACATCATCTTCGCCGAGGAGGCTACCTACCGCGCAAGCAAGGCGTACAGGGAGAATTACGAGAATAAGCAGCTAAAATGGCTTGATGATAAGGATCCAAACAAGGAACCGTTGCCGCCGTTCAAGGAGCTCTCGGAGGTCATTATTGACGGGCTCTCCGAGATACTCGGGGTATCTCCCGACGGTATGCGCAAGGCGTACATTGCTCAGGAGCACAACTATTACATAGTAAAGCGCAAGGTCGAGAAGCCCGAGGTAAAGCTCATCGAGCAGTTCCTCATCGACAACGGCATTAGCTCCGACTGCGTTTATGCCGAACAGACGAGCAAGAGATATTATCCCAACGGCTCACTCGCGTCAAACGTCATAGGTTTCACGAACTTTGACGGCGACGGTGTCTACGGGCTCGAGGCGTACTACGACGAGTATCTCAGGGGTACGGACGGCAAGGCGTTTTACCGCACGGACGGCGAGGGAAAGGCTGTCGAGTACGGAAACGACGATGTGTTCTCCGCGACGGACGGTCACAGCCTTGTGCTTACGCTCGATGAGGTTTTGCAGCACTATCTCGAGAAGAACCTTGAGCTTTGCGTGTCGCAGCATTCGGTCATCAATCGCGCCTGCGGCATTATAATGGACTGCAACACGGGCGGCGTGCTGGCAATGGCGACCACACCGTCCTACGATCTGAACAATCCCTCGGAGATCACGAGCGTCTATGACCTCGATCTGCTTGAACAGATGAAGAAGGAGGGCAAGTCGGAGGAGGAGATCGCCGAACAGGAGGGCATACTCCGCGAGCGGCAGTGGAAAAATAAGGCAGTTACGGAGCTTTACAACCCCGGTTCGGTTTTCAAGACCGTTACCTGCTCGTCCGCGCTTGAGGAGGAGCTTATCAATATCAACACCACTTTCAACTGCCCCGGTTACGCGGACGTCGCGGGCACCGAGATACACTGCTGGCGCGAGTGGGGTCACGGCGAACAGACGCTCCAGCAGGCAATGACCAACTCCTGCAACCCGTGCTTTATCGCGATAGGTCAGATGCTCGGAATGCAGAAATTCAGCAATTACTTCGAGGCGTTCGGCTTTACCGAACCTACGGGTATCGATCTTCCCGGCGAGGAGCAGAGTATTTACGTGCCGTATTCCAGAATGGGACCGGTCGATCTGGCGATGTCTTCTATGGGTCAGACGCATAAGATAACGCCTATCCAGATGTGTACGGCGATATGCGCTATCGTAAACGGCGGAAAGCTCGTAACTCCTCACCTGGTTGACAAAATACTCGATTGCAACGGAAACGTCGTCGAGACAAAGGAGACACAGATCAAGCGTCAGGTCATTTCGGAGGAGACCTCCAAGACGATGCGCGGGATACTTGAGACCATCGTAAACGAAAACGGCGGTCACAACGCCTATATCGCCGGTTACCGCATAGGCGGCAAGTCGGGAACGGCGGAGAAGATCGAGGATTACGAGAAAGCGGGCGGCCTTGCGGGCGGCGCGCATATGACCTACATTTCGACCTTTGCGGCGTCCGTGCCTATGGACGACCCGCAGATCGTTATACTCGTGCTTGCGGACACTCCGACGGGTCCCGAGTACTATGGCTCGGCAGTCGCTTGTCCCGTTGTCTCGGCGGTGTTCAAGGACGGTCTCGAGCATCTCGGCATCTACCCGACCTACACTGCCGAGGAGCAGGCTAAGATGGACGCGACAGTACCGAACGTTATCGGTGATATGACGATGTACGCGCAGAGCTACCTCACCGCGAACAACTTCGAGGTAAGGTTTGTCGGCGACCCGACGGGCGACGCTCAGGTAGTCGACCAGATACCCGCTTCGGGAAGCGTTATACCGCGCGGTTCTACCGTCGTGCTGTATGTGGGAGACGTTAAGGAGAGAGAGATGGGAGAGGTTCCCGACGTTATCGGAAAGAGCTCCTCGGAGGCGAACGAGCTGATAATCAACGCGGGCTTCAACATCAAGATACTGGGCGGCGCGGCAGAAAACGTAAACGCCGTCGCCACCATGCAGAACTACGACCCGGGCGTTACGCTGTACAAGGGAAGCGTTATCGAGGTAACGTTCCAGGCAAATTCGTTCGGCGATTAAGGAGTGAAAGCAATGACGATAGGAGAGCTGTTTTCGGGGATATGCGATATCCCCGCCGAGATCGGCGGCGCTGCGGTATCGGGGGTCACCTCCGACAGCCGCGAGGTCGGGAGCGGCTTCCTGTTCGTCTGTATAAAGGGCAATACGTTCGACGGACATTCGGCGGCGGAAAAGGTGCTCAAAAACGGTGCGTGCGCCGTTGTGACAAAGGAGCGGCTGGGACTTGAACGGGAGATAAACGTTCCCGATACGAGGCGGCTGTACCCGGAGCTCCTTTCGAGATTTTACGGCTCGCCGACGAAAAAATTCAAGCTCTGCGCCGTCACGGGGACGAACGGCAAGACCACCGTCGTAAACCTCTGCGCGCAGATAACGCGCCTGCTCGGGCACAGAACGGGTGTTATAGGCACTCTGGGAACGGATACGGGGAGCGGTTTGGTCTACTCACACGACGGTCCTCCGACCACTCCCGAGCCGCGCAGGCTGTATCAACTGTTCGCGCAAATGGCTGACGAGGGCACGGAGTACTGCTTTATCGAGGCAAGCTCGCAGGCTCTGGCGCAGCACCGCTTTGCCGCGGAGTGCTTCGCGGCGGGCGCGTTCACCAATTTAACGCGCGACCACTTGGACTATCACGGTACGATGGAGAACTACTTCGCGGCAAAGCGTATGCTGTTCGATATGTGCGAAAACGCCGTCGTGAACGTTGACGACGAGTACGGACGGCAGATCGCGGACTACTGCCGCGAACGAGGCGTACCGCTGAAAACGGTCTCGGTGGACGGGGAAGCCGATTTCCATACCGAGTTCGTCAAGCTCTCGGCGCACGGCTCGGAGTTTATTCTGACCGACAGAGCCGCCGAAAAGAGCTATCCCGTGCGGTTCGCAATGACGGGTCTGTATAACGTCTCAAACGCGCTCGAAGCGGCGGTGACGGTGCACCTGACGGGTGTACCGATGGACGAGGTGCTGCTCGCTCTCGAGAGGATAGAGGGCGTGGCGGGGCGGCTGGAAACGCTTTACACGGGCGATTTCACGGTAATACGCGACTACGCCCACACCGAGGACGGCTTGGAAAAGCTGCTGTCCATGCTGAAGCCGTTAGCCGTGAACCGCCTTATAGCGGTGTTCGGCGCGGCGGGCGAGCGCGACGCGGGCAAGCGCCCCGATATGGGCAAAGCGGCGGCAAAGTACGCGGACGTGCTGATAGTGACGACTGACAGTCCGCGCCACGAAAGCCCTCAGCAGACCATTGACGACGTAGTCCGCGGTATCCCCGAGGGCAGGGCGCACGAGGAGTTCACCGACAGAAAAGCGGCGATATACCGCGCTCTCGGGATCGCCGAAAAAGGCGACGTTGTCGCGCTTTGCGGCAAAGGGCACGAGGATTATCAGGCGATAGGCGACGAATATTTTCATTTTGACGAAAAGGAGATAGTCTCGGACTATTTTAATAAGGTATAAGGCGGGTTTGGTATGTTTACAACTAAGCAGATAGCGAAAATAACGGGCGGCGAGCTTGTCGGCGGCGATACGCACGTGCGATCCGTATCGACCGATACGCGCACGCTCGAAAAGGGCGCGCTGTTTATCGCGGTAAAGGGCGAACGCTTTGATGGAAACGATTACATCTTGCAGGCGGCGCGGAACGGCGCGGCGGCGGCAGTGTCAGACCTCGCGGCGGGAACGGTAAAGACCGCGATCCCCGTCGTTTACGTCGGGAACTCGCGCACCGCTCAGCTCAAGCTCGCGCGCTCCTACCGCGACAGGTTCGGCGTCAAGCTCTGCGGAGTGACGGGCAGCGTCGGAAAGACATCCACCAAGGATATGATCTATTCGGTGCTTTCGGCAAGGTATAACACCTTAAAGACCGAGGGCAACTTCAACAACGACATAGGGCTGCCGAGAACGCTGTTCCGTTTGGAGGAGGGCATTGAGGCGGCGGTCATCGAGATGGGAATGAGCGGCAGAGGCGAGATATCCGAGCTTTCGGGGGCGGCGCATCCGTCCTGCGCGGTGATAACCAACATCGGCTACTGCCACATCGAGAGCCTGAAAACGCGCGAGAATATCCTGGCGGCAAAGCTGGAAATACTTGACGGTATGGACGAGGGCGCGCCGCTTATCGTCTGCGGAGACGACGAGTACCTCGGAAAGCTGACGCGTGACGATATCGGCGGCAGAAGGCTGCTGCGGTACGGCTTCACGGAGGGCTGCGACGTGACCGCGGAGGGCATAACGATCGACGAGACCGGCGGCAGATTCACGCTCCGATACGGCGGCAAGGCATATCCCGCCGAGGTTCCCGTAGTCGGCGGTCATCATATACTGAACGCGCTGGCGGCGTTCTGCGTCGGCATAGAGTTCGGGCTGTCTCCCGGGGAGATAGTGCCCGCGTTTATGAGCTACGAGGGCAGCGGTATGCGGCAGCGTATCGAGCGGCGCGGCGATATCCGCGTAATCCTCGACTGCTACAACGCCTCGCCGACCTCAATGAAGTCCGCGCTTTCGGTGCTGGGAGAGGTCGGAACGGACGGCAGACGGATCGCGGTGCTCGGCGATATGCTCGAGCTCGGAGAACAGTCCAAGGCGCTCCATGCGGGGATCGCCGAATACGCGGGCGATTTCGCGGAGCTGTTCTTCCTGTACGGACGGGAAATGACGGCGCTGCGTGACGAGCTGCAAAAGCGCGGCATAACAGTGTTTCACAGCATAAACAAGGAGGAGCTTTCGGAGCTCCTGCTCAGAGAGATAAAGAGCGGCGACACGATACTGTTCAAGGGCAGCCGCGGAATGAAAATGGAAGAAATTGCCGAAAAAATACAATAAACGGAGAGAGATATGCATATTTGGACAAGCGTTTTCGCGGCGATAGCGGCGTTTCTTATGACGTGGCTCGCGGGCTTCTGGCTCATACCGCTGCTTCACAGGCTGAAGTACGGGCAGACGATACTGGACATCGGCCCGAAGTGGCACAAGGCGAAAAAGGAGGGCACCCCGACGATGGGCGGGATAACCTTTATTATCGCCGTGTTCGTGTGCTTTATCGCCGGGATCGTCATCTTTTCGGCGACCGGCAAGGCGGACTTCGCGGGCAGCGACAAAGCCGAGCTTATCCGATCGATGTCGGGTATGATAATGGCGGTGATGTTCGGGTTTATGGGCTTTCTCGATGACTTTATCAAGGTAAAGAAAAAGCACAACGAGGGGCTCACGCCACTCCAGAAGATAATCTTCCAGGTGATGATAATCGCGGCGTACTTCGCGACGCTGTACATCAGCGGTCTGCGGCGCACTACGATATTGTTACCGGGCGGATTCCAGTGGGATATGGGCTTGTTCTACTATCCGATAATGGGTATCGGTATACTTTATCTCGTGAACGCGGTCAACCTCACCGACGGCATAGACGGGCTCTGCTCGTCCGTTACGGTGATCTATACGGCGGTTTTCGCGTCGATATCGGGAATGCTCGGAATGTTCGGACAGACGCTGCTCGCGCTCTGCACGGCGGGAGGCTGCATAGGCTTCTTGATGTGGAACTTCCCGCCCGCCAAGGTCTTTATGGGCGACACGGGCTCGATGTTCCTCGGCGGCGTTGTGTGCGCTCTGGGAGTGGGCTGCGGAGTGGAGTTCCTGATGGTCATCGCGGCTGTCGTGTACATTCTTGAGGCGCTCTCCGTGGTTATTCAATCCACTGTTTTCAAGATAACCAAGCGCATTTACCACACCAAGGAGGGAAAACGTCTGTTCAAGATGACCCCCATACATCACCATTTTGAAATGTCAAAGTGGAGCGAATTGAAGATAGACACCGTATTCTCGGCTGTCGGAGCGCTTTTCGGGGTGCTCGCGGTAGTGCTGGCATACGGGATGTTCGTAAAGTAATTAAGGAGGAAAAGATGCAGCAAGCCAGACAAAGCGCCCCGTCCAAGCGCCCGGGCGTTCGCCGCCCCGCGGCGGCAAGATCGCAGGCGCATACGGCAGCGGCTCCCGCCCGCGGCATACCGCAGGGCAGCCCCGCGCCGACGCGCGCGCCCAATCCAGCTAAGCCGGTTAAGCCCGTAAAACAGGCCAAGCCCAAGGTAAAGCGCCGTAAAAAGGTCAAAGACCCGAACAGAATAAAGCTGCTGAGCTTTCACAGCAGGGTCGACGTGCCGATGCTGCTGCTCGTAATGGTGCTGTTGGTTTTCGGTATCACTATGATGTTCTCGGCGGGGCACGCGCTGTCCTACCGCGACAATAAAGGCGACTCGTTCTACTATGTAACAAGGCAGCTCACGGCGGCAGGGTTGGGGCTTGTGGGAATGTTCTTTCTGACGTTCTTTGATTACCGTTTTCTGCGCTATGAGTTCAGGGTATTAGGTGGCAAGCGGCGCATTACCGCCACTCATCTGGTGGTCGCTGCCTCGATGCTGCTCAACCTGCTCACCATACCGTTCGGCATAGCCGCGGAGGGCGGACAGAAGCGCTGGCTGCCTATTCCGGGCTTCGGTCAGTTTCAGCCGTCCGATATGCTGAAAATAGCGGTAATAGTTTACTTTGCTTATTATATCCACAAGCATTCCGACAAAATGCGCAAGTTCTACGACGGCATCTGGATACCCGGACTTATGCTGGTGCTGATGATATTGTCGATGATAAGCCAGACGCATTTGTCGTGCATGGTCATCATCTGTCTTGTTTTCGTGGCTATGCTGTTCGTCGGCGGCAGCAACCTTAAGTACCTTCTGCCGATATGCGTACTTGTGGCACTCGCGGCGGTATTCGCGGTAATGGTGCTCGACGTCGGCTATTTCAAGGAGCGTATACTCTTTATGGATCCGCTCTCCGAGCCCGGCGACAGGTCATATCAGAACTACCAGTCAGCGCTCGCGATAGGCTCCGGAGGTCTTTGGGGAAAGGGCTTCGGCAACTCCAGTCAGAAGTACTACTACCTCCCCGAGGCGCCGAACGACTTCGTTTACGCGGTTCTTGTTGAGGAATTCGGCTTGGTGGGCGGTCTTGTGGTCATCCTGCTGTTCCTTATATTCGTTTTCAGAGGCTTCTACATAGCGAGAAAGTCGGAGGATAAATTCGGCTGTCTGCTCGCTACGGGAATAACGTTCCAGATAGGCTTGCAGGCGTTCCTTAACCTCGGCGTTAATCTGTGCTGCATACCGAACACGGGTATCTCGATGCCGTTCTTCAGCTACGGCGGCACGGCGCTGATGTTCCAGCTGTGGGAGATGGGGCTGCTGCTGTCGGTCAGCAAGCGGGCTAAGCTGAGTTAGGGGTTTTACGTATGAAAGTAATATTCGCCGCGGGCGGCACCGCGGGGCACATCAACCCCGCGCTCGCCATTGCGGATAAGATGAAGCAGGTGTTCCCGAATACGGAGATACTGTTTATAGGCACGCCGAGCGGTATGGAGAGCCGCCTTGTGACCAAGGCGGGGTACGACTTCCGCGGCGTGGAGATGTCTGGCTTTCAGCGCGGCTTCTCGCCAGGCGACGTGGTGCGGAACATCAGGGCTGCGTACCGCTACCTTATATCGGCTAAGGCTGCCGTGCGGAAGATAATCAAGGAGTTCAAACCCGATCTGGCGGTCGGGACGGGCGGCTACGTCACTGCGACCGTCCTCGGACAAGCCGTTGCAATGGGCATTAAAACGGTAACGCACGAAAGCAATTCCTACCCGGGAATGGCGACTAAAATGCTGTCGGGGAAAGCCGATAAGGTGCTGCTTGCCGTCGAGGACGCCAAAAAGCACCTCAAAAACACCGATAAATGTATAGTAACGGGAAATCCCCTGCGGACTAATATCCCGATCGAGGAGCAGTCGGCTGCACGCGAGCGGCTGGGGCTGCCGGAGGGGTTCACCGTGCTGTCGTTCGGCGGCAGTCTGGGCGCAAACAAGATAACCGAGGCTGTGGCGGAGCTCATCGCGTGGGAGGCGAAAACGGGCGGTATCAATCATATCCATTCTTTCGGCAGCAAGAACAAGGACACGTTCTTTGCGGCGCTCGAACAGAGCGGCGTTGCCGAGGACAAAACGCGGCATATCTTCCGCGACTACATTGACAATATGTATACGTGTATGTGCGCCGCGGATCTGATAATCTCGCGCGCGGGCGCAATGACGATAACGGAGCTGACCGAGATCGGCAGACCGTCTATTCTCGTGCCGTACCCCGCCGCCGCAGAGAACCACCAGTACTACAACGCAATGACGCTGGTCAACGAAAACGCCGCGATACTTATCGAGGATAAAGACCTCACACGCGCAAGGCTGGTCGACGAGGTGTCAAAGCTGTACAATGACAGGGGGCGGCTGGAGCTTATGCGCGGCAACGCCGCCAAAATGCGCAAAGCAAACGCCGCGGATATCATTTTGTCCGAAATAATCGATCTCGTGGGCAAAGAGCGCTTCGAGTGATCCCGAAAATTCACATAAAATCCCCGTTCAACATATTATGCTGTATAATTTGTTGAAAGGGTGATGTTATGGATAATCGCCGAAAACTTATCGTGAACGGCGGGCGCAGGCTCGAGGGCGAGCTGAGGGTGCACGGTGCGAAAAACAGCGCTCTGCCGCTGCTGTCGGCTACGGTGCTGGCGCACGGAGAGACGGTTTTGCACAACTGCCCGCAGCTCACCGACGTTGACGCGGCATGCAGGATACTGACACACCTCGGCTGCCGTTGCAGGCGAAGCGGAAACACTGTGACCGTGGACGCGCTGAACGTCTCGGGCAGCGAGATACCCGACACGCTGATGAGGGAAATGCGGTCGTCGATCGTGTTTCTGGGCGCTGTTCTGGGAAGAGCGGGGCGCTGTCGGCTGTCGTTCCCGGGAGGATGCGAGCTGGGCGCGAGACCTATCGATCTGCATCTGGCTGCGCTCCGGCAGATGGGCGCGGAGATCTCGGAGGAGCACGGCTACCTTGACTGCACCGCTCCGGGAGGGCTTCACGGCGCGAAGATAACGCTCTCGTTCCCGTCGGTGGGCGCGACCGAGAATATTCTCCTCGCGGCAACGGCCGCAAAGGGCTTCACCGAGATACATAACGCCGCCCGTGAGCCCGAGATCGCCGATCTTGCCGAGTGCCTGAACAAGTTCGGAGCGCGGGTGGACGGCGCGGGGGAGAGCGTGATAACCGTCGAGGGCACTCCGAGAGCCGAACCGTGCGAGCACAGCGTTATCCCCGACAGAATAGTCGCGGGAACGTACCTCTGCGCAGCGGCGATAACGCGCGGCGAGCTGATACTCACCGGCTGCGAGCCGCGGCATATGAACGGATTTATCCCCGTTCTCGAGGCGATGGGCGCGAGGGTGTACACCTATGGCGGCGGAAAGCTGTATATGAGCTGCAAAAAGCGGCTTTCGGCTCCGCCGACGATACGGACGATGCCCTACCCCGGTTTTCCGACGGACATTCAGGCGCCTTTTACGGCACTGTGCTGCACCGCGGAGGGAACGTCGGTGTTCGTGGAGACCATCTTCGAGAACCGTTTCAGGCACGTTTCCGAGCTTGTAAGGCTTGGCGCTTCGATCAAGACGGAGGGCAGGGTGTGCGTGGTACAGGGCGTGAAAAGGCTGTCGGGCGCAAAGGTGTGCGCCGCGGAGCTTCGCGGCGGTGCGGCGCTCGTGACGGCGGCGCTGGCTGCCGAGGGAACGAGCGAGATCACGGGTCTCGGCTACATTGACCGCGGCTATGAATCGATTGAGGGCGCTTTGCGCTCCGTCGGTGCGGATATTAAAAGAGTCTGAATCATTGCAGACGGCTGCGGAGCGTTCCGCAGCCTGTTGCCGCATGTAACGGGAAGTTGAAAGGAGGGTGACGGTAATGTCCGACAACAGGAAAAGGCAGATGTCCGATAAGGTGCCTAAGGGTATGCTCAAGCCGACAAGCGAACTGCCGATAAAGAGCAATGCTCCGAAACAGAACCGCCGTCCCGCTCCAAAGCAGGCACGTCCCGAACAGCCGCAGTCTAAACAGGCTCGACCTAAGCAGGTTTTGCCGCAGAAACAGCCTAAGCAGCTGTTGCCGCAGGCTCAGCCTAAGCAGCAAGCTCAGCCGAGACAGGCGGCTACCCAAAAGCCGCAGAGCCCCGTAAGCCCACAGGCAAGAAAGGCGGCAGCAAGGGCTATGCAGGCTAAGACGGCACCGAAAAAGCGCCGCCGCGTCCGCGCGGGAAACTATATACTGTACTATCTGTTAGCTGCAATAATCGTTGTTATCGTAATGGTTATACTGGCGAATACCGTGCTGTTTAAGTGCGTTGAGATCGAGGTGGTCGGAAACGCGCGCTATTCCGCCGCAGAGATAATCGCGAGGTCGGGGCTGAAGGAGGGCGACAATCTGCTCCACGTCAATACCGGCGAGGCTGCCGAGATGATAGTCTCCTCGCTCGCGTACATCGACAAAGCGCAGGTAAAGCGCTCGTTCCCGACAAAGCTCATCGTCACGGTCGACGAGGCGGAAAAGTGGTTCGCGCTGAGCCAGAACGGCATAACGGCGGCGATATCGCGTATGGGAAAGATACTCGAGCACGGAAGCACCGACGGGCTGACCGTCGTCAAGGGCTTTGACGCGGAGACGATCGAGACGGGGAAGTGGCTCAAATCCGCGACCGACGGCAAGGATGATATACCGCGGCTCATATTTGACGCGGTCGAAAAGTCGGGTTTAAAGGAGCTTGACGAGATAGATATGACGGACAAGTTCTCCGTTAAGCTGAACGTCGATGGAGGCAGGGTGCTGTTGGAGCTGGGTCCCGCGACCGACGTCGAGAGCAAGCTGCGCGTCGCGGCCGCCATCATCGATGAGGAGCTCGGCGCGGAGGAGAGCGTGACGCTGCTGCTGACCAACCCCGAAAAGGTCGCTGTGAGAAACAAGCCGAAGCCGCCGAGCTTAAGCAGCTCGTCCTCGAGCAGCACAAAGCCTGTGGCAAAGCCGCCCGAGACCTCCGAGCCGTCCACCGGCGAGACCGGCGAGCCATACGAGGAGCCGACCTACGAGGAGCCGTGGACAACGGAAGAGCCTTGGACGACCGATGAAGCGTGGACATACGAGGAACCCTGGACAGACGAGGACACGTGGTACACGGATGAGCAAGGCTACGGCGGCGGGGAATGAAACGGTTTACATTACTCCGAAGCAGTTATTTTCGATATTTTTACTATTTTCAAAAATAATTTAAAAAAACGGTTGCAATTTTCTTTTCTTTTTGTTATAATAGTAAGTAGTATTTGCAAAATGACGTAAAAAGCAGGAGGAGTTGTAAGTTATGGCTTTTACGATTGACGATAACAACGACGGATTTGAGGTTGCCGACGATTTTCAAATGACGACCAAGATCATGGTCTTCGGCGTCGGGGGAGCGGGCGGCAACGCTGTCTCGCATATGGTCGAGAGCGGTATTCACGATGTTGAATACGTTATCGCCAATACCGACGTTGCCGCGCTTCGCGGCAAGGACGGCAGCAAGATGAAGCGTATCCAGATCGGCAGAAAGACCACCAAGGGGCAGGGCGCGGGCAACGACCCCGCCAAGGGCAGAGATTCCGCGGAGGAAAACCGCGAGGATATCGCAAAGACCATGGACGGCGTTTCTATGCTGTTCATCGCCGCGGGTATGGGCGGCGGTACGGGCACGGGCGCGGCTCCGGTCGTCGCGAGCGTTGCCAAGGAAAAGGACATACTGACGGTCGGCGTAGTCACCAAGCCCTTTAACTGGGAGGGCACATCTAAGATGCAGCAGGCTGTAAGCGGCATCTCGGAGATGAAGAAGTACGTTGACGCGCTCATCGTTATCCCCAATGACAGACTTAAGGAGCTCAAGGGCGCTAAGATCACGCTTATGAACGCGTTCGCGGAGGTTGACAATATCCTCTGTAAGGCGGTTATGGGCATTATCAAGCTGCTCCAGGGCGACGGACATATCAACGTCGACTTCGCGGACGTGAAGATGGCGCTGAGCAATTCGGGCATAGCGCATATGGCCATCGGACACGGCAAGGGCGACTACAAGATCGACGAGGCGCTCGACGAGGTTCTCAACAGCCCGCTGCTCGAGACCTCCATCAACGGCGCGAGACGCGGACTGCTCAATATCAGTGTTCCGCCTACGCTCTCGTTCGAGGAATTTGACAGCCTTACTCAGGATATCGCCGAGAAGTTCAACTCCGACGCGAGATACAAGTTCGGCGTCGTATTCGACGATTCGCTCGCCGAGGACGAGATTTCGCTTATCGTTGTCGCGACGGACTTCGCGGACGAGGCGGCGGCTCCTTCATCGGCTATACCGCATAGCACGTTCAATCCCGAGCCCGTGGCGTCCGTGACGGTAACGCCCACCTCCGAGGGGCTCTCCGGCAACATCGACCTCACGTCCAACGCTTCGGATATTGATCTGCTGTTGCAGAAGTTCAACCAAGGCAGAGACTAAACCGAACATTAAAAGCCCAACAGACTGTCGATAAACCCTCATCTACTTCGTCAACGGCTTGTCGGCAGCCATTAAGGCTAGCCGACAAGCCGTTTTCTCGTATCTGAGGGCTTCTCGGCAGTCTGAGAAATGCGAGTTAAATGACTTTTTCTACAAGCTGAGCCCAAGTCGGACTTGGGCTTTTTTGTGCACAAAATCAATCTTCTGAGAAAAAATCAAGTTTTCTCGGAAAAGCCCTTGCATTTTCTGCGGATTTGTTATACAATATAAGATGTAGTATTGTGTTGTTGTCGTGGCTGTAACATTTTGGAAAATATCATTACTTATTTAAAAGGGGTCAAAATATGGACAAGCTGGTAGCTTTTTTCAAGAATGTTTGGTTCAAACGGGCAGTGGCGCTGCTGAGCTGGGGCTATACCGCGCTTATGCTGTGGATCGCATGGCTTAATTTCGGGTACTTTTTCGAGTTCGATAACCCGACGCCGCTTTTCGTACTGTACCTTTTTGTGAACATTTCAGCGCTGGGTCTGTTTATTTACACCAGAAAGCAGATGTTTACCAAGATAAACGCGTATATACTGCCGCCGATAATCTTCACTATCGTTATCTTCGGCTTCGGAAACTGGTATATGATAGCGCCGCCGCTTGTGGTAATGATAGTGCTGTTCTTTGTCAATAATTCTAATGAAACGCTGAAAACGGTTCTGGGCACTATGTATCTGCTTATGTACGTCGTCGGCGTGGTGGGATATATCGGCGTACAGATGTTTATGGGCGATTTTACGTTCTTTACGGGCGTTGATCTGACCAAGCGCGACCCCGGATACGAGAAGATATCCGAGACGGGCGAGTACCGCCTTGTGCGCTATATCAACGACACCACAGAGCGCAAAACGATGTCGTATTACGTTGAATATACGGGCGATGATACGGAGATACCGCTCGGATTCTGTAAGAAGGTATTCGGCTGTAAATTCGTGCACACCGCGACCTATCAGGACAGGAGCGAGGACCTTGTCGAGTGGAGCACTCAGAAGATCGACGGGGTAAAGACCGACGTGCTGCTTGTTGAGGGCAGTCTGCGCGAGAACCCGTACCTCATAAAGACGGATGACGATGACGACAGCTCAAGCAGCTCCTCGTCAAAACCTACTTCGCCGCTGATCTCCTCGAGCAGACCAACGAGTGATTCGCTGCCCGAAGAGACCTCCGAGACCACAGAGACCTCCGAAACTGCCGAAAACGCAGAATAAAGACCGTAAAGGAGAATTGCATTGGATCTAACATTGAAGCTCGTCGGAAAGACCTCAAATGAGATATATCTGCTGCGCTATCCCACAACGCTGCTGGATTTCTGCGACTTCGATCTGTCGATTTTCGCTAAGGATTCGATCGATCTGTGTAACGAGGCGCTGAAATCGGGAACGCTCGACGCAGACCGTGCCGCCGAGCTGCGCAAGGATATCCAGAACGCGCACTGCTATATCAGACACCACATCAGGACTACCTATGAAAAGACCGTCCTGGACTGTTGGATAGACTATGTTTGCAGGCGCGACAATATCGGCGACGGAGCGCTTTGGAACCGCTTCGTGCGCTGCAAGACGCCGTTTGAGAAGCAGGTGTTCGCGCGGCTGTGCGACTTCCGCTACAACCGCGACATCAATCACTGGGTAAATATCGTCCGTGTGCAGGAGTATGCGCGGACTAAAGTGAATTTCGTTTTCCCCGAGACAGCTAAAAGCGTCGGGGAGGTCGCGGCGAGGAGAAACTACTTTGATCTTGCATTCAGCGTTACGGCGAGCGAGCTTGGCTGCCGTATTGAGGATCTGGGCGTGACGAAGATATTCTCCGCCGGCAGGATACCGACCGCGCCGTTTATGTTCCCGAATATTTCCAAGGAAATAGTGCGCGGTATGCTTGCCGATTTCGATTACAGCGACGATTATTCGGATATCGGCGAATATTCGGAAAGCTCCGACCGTCTCGCGATGGACGCGTTTTCGCGCATTAAAGAGAGCTTGTCGCAGGAGGTGTCGAGCTATAGCCTTATGCGCGGCAATCTGGACAAGCACTCCGATAAGATATATATGCCGTGCAGCCTGAAAGCCGTCGTTGACCTCGAGATCGACACGATGATCGAAAACGGCGCGTGGCTTGCGAAGTGCAAGCGCTGCGGACGGTACTTTATGAAGGACAACGAGCATAACGAGGACTACTGCTCGCGGTTCGTGCCGAACGGCAAGACCTGCCTGGAGATATACGAGGACGAGCACCCCAAGCCCAAAATGACCCCCGAGCTCGAGCAGCGCTGCCGCGAGGTCACGGACGAGATATACTCGCGCGTTGACAAGACGATGAGCGTTAAGGAGTACGATTACTGGCACAACTACCTCGAGGCGATGAAGCGAAAGGTCGAAAACGGCGAGATAACTCCCGATGAGCTGGAGGATTTTCTCGATTACTCGCTTGAGGTCGATATCACGAGGAGCCACCCGATCGTTGAGGTCGCCAAGAAAGAGCCCGAAGCACCCAAAGAGCGCGTAGTGAAGCCGTTTATCCCCGAGAGGATAAGCCGCAGCGACATTCCGCAGCCGCCCGCTCCGGAGGTCGATCCCGAGGAGGAGCGCGTTATGCGGGAGGGATTTTTCACCTCGCCGTCCAAGGAGCGCCGCAAGGGCGAGCGTCCGCAGATATCGCATATAATCCGCGGAGGTGAGAGCCTCGGCGAGAGCTACGACAAGAGACCCGATCCCTCGGGATTTCAGCCGTTCGGTCAACTTGCTCCAAGTGAGCCCGCGCGCCGGGAACAACCCGCGCCGCAGGAACACGCTCAGCGTGAATACGCACAGCGTGAACAAGCTCCGCGTCGGCAGCCCGTTCGGCGCGAGCCCGAGCAGCGCAGCCCCTACGAGGACTTGAAGCGTCTCGAGGAGCAGCGCATGGAGGCGGAGAAGCGCCTCCGCGAGATGACCGAGCGCCCCGCTCCGCGCCCGTTCGGAGCGAGCGAGGACGACCAAAGCGCGTTCAGACCGTTCGGCGAGCCCGAGCCTCAGCGCCGCAGAACTCCACGTGCCGAGACACATCGTGCCGAAACGCAACGCGCCGAGACACAACGTGTCGAGACACAGCGTGCCGAGCCCGAGCGAATTGCGCGCTCCGAGCGTCCGCTCGTGGGTGAGTTTGTGGACTATACGGGAGAGCTCGACGAAAGACCGCGCGGTCCGAGAATGGCGCCGCGCTCCGAGCCGACGTTCACCGAGGAGTACGACGACCGCGAGTACAAAGCCGTTGCCGAACCCGTTTCGCAGCCGGAGCAGCTCGAACCGCCGCCACCTCCGAAGCCGCGCGTTATCCGAAAGAACGCCGCCGCTATCAGCGCATACGGCAAGATGGCGGGCGCTTCGGTCAGTGCCGCCCCGCCCGAGATAGACGTCGTTTCCGAGCCGCCTACGCTCGATCTGACGGATATCGCTCCGCAGCGCGACCCCGTTCGCGAGGCTCCGCAGATATCGAACAGCCGCCGTGACGCGAGCCGTCTCGACGGGAACCGTTCTGACGGGAGCCTTCTTGATGAGGATCCGTTCAAGGATATCGAGAGCATATTCGACGTTCTCGAGCAGTCGGAGGACGAGCTGACGCAGAGACCGCGGCGCTCCCGTTCTCGGCGTGAGACCGCGCGCGAGGAGGAAAAACCGCCGCGCAGAGTGACCAAGGAGAACGCCCCGAGCGGTATCTGGACGGAGGACAGAGACGTCTACGGCGAGCAGCCCGACGAGCCCGAGCAGTCCGAGCTCGATATGCTCAAGGAAAAGAAGCACGGCAAGTCCAACAAAACGCGCCGCCTTTATGATGTGATAATGCGTGAGCCGGACGATAACCCCAATTTCAGACGGTAATAAAGCGGCGTTTTGGCTGTAATTACCAAAATGAGGTTTAAATAGCGGCAAAAAAATTGTGTATATGTACAGTTGCAATTTGGCACACAATAGTGTATAATAATAGGTGAACGAAAAGTGCGGATTGTCCGCGCATTGTTTGGAAAAATTTACTTGGAGGAAAATAACATGAGCATTAAAAGAATTATTGCTGCTGCGGCTGCTTCCGTAGTTGCGGTCAGCGCTATGTCCGTAGCTGCTTTCGCAGGTATCGCAAATGCGACCGATTCAAACGGCAACTACCTTGTTGACCTTATCGCAGAAGGTTATAACGTAGCTGATGTTTACGGTGTAACATTCACCATTTCCGGCGACTTCGCTGAGACAGGCGTTGGCGGCGGTATCGGCTTCAACAGCGCTTCTACCGGCTGGGATCAGCACGAGTGGGGCAATGCTGATGCAGCAAAGGAGATCTCCCTTACCGAGGATAACAAGGTTACCTATCTGGTTGACCATCCCGCTTTCGCGGAGAGCGATACCACAGGCGAAAATCCCTATGCACAGGTATGGATCTCTCAGTGGTGGGGCAATGACGCTACTGTTGAGAGCGTAGAGGTTCTCGGCGCTGACGGCGTTGTTCTTGAGGCTACCGCTCCTGCTGATCCTGAGCCCGATCCTGCTCCTGCTGATCCCGAGCCCGATCCTGCTCCCGCTGATCCCGAGCCCGATCCTGCTCCCGCTGATCCCGAGCCCTCTCCCGCTCCCACTTCTGTTGATACAGGTGTTGAGGGTGTAGCTGCTATTCTTGGCGTTGCTGCTGTTGCTGCAGGCGCTATGATCGTTTCCAAGAAGAGAAAGTAATTACTTAAATCAGCTTATCCGCGGTGTCTTTCAGGCACCGCGGATTTTTTATTCGGCTCATTTTGTGAAATATAACCAAAAATCGAAAAAATGTTTAGTAAATTGGACAATTGCAACAATGCACACAATGTTGTATAATAAAAATAGTATATAGTGCGTGTCTTTTGCGCGCTTATGCGAGAATTTAATTTGGAGGAATTTGCGATGAAATTTAAGAAATTTCTAGCTGCGGTTACCGCTTCTGCGGTTGCTGTTAGCACTATGGCTATTACTAGCATAACTTCTTCTGCTGCTGAGAGTATTCCCTCAATGAATGCTGATTACTCGACTAAAGCTGGAAGTACTTTCTTGACTAGTGGAGCAGTTGCTGATATTCCGTCTTGCAGTGACATATTAACAAAGACAGTAACGGTAACAGTAACGATTAAATGTGTTGATGATAACGGCGGCTGGGCAAATGGCGGAGCATTTTTTGGCTATGGTAGTGATGCTATGGGTCATGAGTATAATGATAAAAAGTTTGGCTGCTCCGGATGTGTTAGTCAAGAGTGGTTCTCCGGCGAAGAAATAGCACAAGACGAGGTATTTGATATAACGTTTTCTGATGTTGACCTCACTGGTTCAGAGTATTTCAATATAGGTGCATATTCTGCACCGGAGCGTGATAATGATTTTGAATTGGTATCGATAGAAATATCCGATGCTGATGGCGTTCTTGTAACTTACGCTGATGGAGAGGTAACGGCTCCCGGTGGTGACGGCGGTGATTCCCCCGAAGTTCCCGAGGGCACAAAAATCGAACTTAAAGAGAACACATGGGATGGAGGCTCTAATTGGCAGGGATCATCACCTCTGTCAATTACTGGTATCACCAATTGGGGAACCACTGCTGCAGAGGCTGTTGAATTGATTGGTGATAAGGACATAACGGTTACGTTTAGTGTTACCGGCGCGATAAGTGACGGTAAAGAATTTGATGTATCCAAATTAAGTTTCCAAGGTCTTGCCCAGACCAACGATGAGGGTGATGGTCTGTGGGCAACTTACTCTGCCGAAGCTGGCGATGGCAAATACACAATAAAAATGGACGGCTTGAAAGAAAAGCTTTCCGCAAAGACAGGCAAAGTTTATTTTGGTCTTGTAGCTTCGACTGCAGCTGAAAATGCAACAGCTCAGGTTGACGCTTACGTTGATGATATCGAGGTTAAACTTACCGGCGGCACCACTTCCGAAGAGCCCGGCGACGATGATCCCGGAAATGATGAAGTAGACACCAGCGAGTGGCAGGTTGTTGTTATGGGCTTTAACACAAGCTGGGGCGGCACATGGGCAGGTTCAAAAGGCGATAAGGGCGTTCTTTCTTACACCTGCACAGTTGAGGAAGCAATGGCAGCTTGCGGTGTAGCGAACCCCTCTGACCCTGCAGGCTACGGCGGTCTTAACATTCAGACTTGGACACAGGAGCTGGGCGATATAGTTGGTTACACGATCAAGATCGAAGCTGCCGATGGAACCGTAAAGGTCAACGATACGGGTGAACATACGGTTATCTTGACGGAGCAAGAGGGTGAGATGAAGCCCGATTACTCTTTGGCACAGTATTCTACAGCAGCATGCTATGGTACGTATACTTTTGCACCTACCGACGTGATTACTGTTACCGTTGAGTACAAGGGTCGTGATATGTCCGTTGTTCCCAGTGATCCCGAGGATCCCGAGGATCCCGAGGATCCCTCTGCAGAGCCTACCACAACCGTTCTTTGGGAAGGTTCTCAAGCTATGTCTTGGGCAGAAGGCGCTAATACACAAATCGCATCTTCTAAGTTTGCAAATGCTAAGGCAGGGGATAAGATTGTTTTGACAATTACTCCCGCAACCGGTGCACAGCTTGCTTTGAAGACCGATGCAACCGGTTGGCCTTTACTCCCCGGTTTTGTAGGTAATGAGTGGGGTGTTGAGGAAGTTTCCGAAAGTCCGTATACCTATACGCTGACCGCAGAAGATGTAGCTGCAATCAGTGAGGCAGCAAATCTTGTTGTTTGCGGAGTAGACTATACCTTGACAAAGGCTGAGCTCGTTTCAATGCCCGCTCCGAAGCCTCCGGTTTCCGGCGATGATGACGACGACAAGCCTATCGATCCGCTTCCCGACAATGTAAACGATTCGTCCGATAATACTTCTAAGCCGAGCGATACCACCTCTAAGCCGGATGATACGTCCAAGCCGGACGATACCTCTAAGCCGGATGATACTTCCAAGCCCGACGATACTTCTAAGCCGGACGACACTTCCAAGCCCGATGATACCTCTAAGCCGGACGATAACAATTCTGCTCCCGGCAACAGCGGTAACGGAAACCCCGCTACAGGTGTGGCTCTGTCCCTCCTCCCCGTAGCGCTCGCGTCCGCAGGCGTGGTTGTATTCAAGAAGAGAAAGTAATTCTCCGCGTTCCGATGGAGCGCATGCACTAAAAAATCGCGGTGTCAAGCCTCGGCTTGGCACCGCTTTTGTGTTGATTTCTATTAAGTCTGCATAAGCCGAAATGATAATTTGTCACGTCGTCAATGTGTTAACTATCCCTCTTTGATGTTTGCATTTATTTCTTTTAATATCTCAACGACCTCGATATCTCCGTCCACAAGCACTTCTATTATCGGATCATGACCATCTTCATTAGGACCGTTTAACCAATATATCTCTGCCAATCTGAGATTTTCTTCCTCGGAAATCGTTCCGTCAAAGCATTTATAAGCATCTCCGTAATAGCAATTCCCGTTCACCTCTATCTTGGCAACACAATAAGTAGGACGTCCAATGCGGGCAAAATATTCACCCCACCGCTCAGCCTCCTCATATGTCTTGGAAACGTACAATGCAGCCATGCGAGAAGGATACTGCGGATACTTCTCCTTTCGTACCTTTTCCAATGCCAATTCACGAAGAGCAACATCGACGTTATGGCTCAACTCTACCCCTTTGTACTTTTCGGGGTTCTTGTAAATATCCTCAACCGTACTCATCTGTGCATACACACGGTCGTACACGCCGTTAGGGTGTTTTTCGTCCAATACAAAGTGCTGTCCGACTTGCTTGGGCACATCTGAAACAACATGATAAAAAATCATAAATCCTCCCGATAAAAATATATTTAGTCGATAAAACCTTTGAAGTCTGTTTTTCCGAATAAATTAAACATTTTTCTCACCTCCCCAAGAGTGTCTGACGGGCATGATTTTTTCGGCGGGCGCATAACACCGCGCCGGAAATAGCTATTCAAATAATTCTCCTGCCGTATCTCTATAATATTCCGCCTGTGCCGACCATAGCTTGCTGTAATTACCGCCGGCTGCGATCAGGTCGTCATGACTTCCGCGCTCCACGATCTCTCCATTATCCATGACCGTGATCTCATCGCAGAAGCGACAGCTTGAAAGTCTGTGCGAAATATAGATAGCTGTCCTCGTGCCCACAATGCCGTTGAACTTTGTGTAAATGTCATGCTCCGATATCGGGTCAAGCGCTGCCGTGGGCTCATCTAAGACGATAAACGGAGAACCTTTGTATATCGCCCTTGCAAGACATATCTTCTGCGCCTCGCCGCCGGAGATCTCAACGCCGTGTTCATCAAAATCCTTATACAGATAGGTATTGATACCGTCCGACATACTGTCAAGGCGTTCGGACAGTCCGCTTCTGCGTACACAATCCTCGACACGCTCCGCGTTATATTCCGTGCTTGCCGCCGTATTCTCGGCAACGCTGAAAGAGAACAGCTTTGAATCCTGAAATACCACGGCAAACAGCGCCATATATTCTTCATAATCATATTTGCGGATATCCACGCCGTTGAGCGTTATCTCGCCCTTTGTGGGATCGTAGAGCCTGCACAGCAGCTTGACGAGCGTTGATTTGCCGCAGCCGTTGCGCCCCACAAGAGCCATTTTCTCGCCGATACGCCATTTCAGATTAACGTCGCGGAGAACGTATTGCTCGCTGCCCGGATATTTGAACCACACATGACGGAACTCAAACTCGTACTCGTTGTCGCTGCGTTTTTCCGTTGGGATAGTGCCTTTGTACTTCTTGTCGGGGATATCCAGAAAGTCGAAAACGTCCTTGCAGCGTTCGGCGGACACTTTGAAATCGGTCAATTCGTTCGATATGCCCGTTATCCCGCGTAATACCCTTGTAAACAGCATAACGAACGCTATGACCTCTCCCGCGGAAAGCGTACCGTAGATCGCCCTGAGAATAGCATAACCGTACATAACGCCGCTTGAAATAAGGTTCATCAGCTCAACGCCTATGCCATATTTAATCCACTTGAAAAAGGTTTTCAGCCACAGTTTATAGTTATTATCCGTGCTCCGCTGCATTTCTCTCAATATCAGTTCCTGTTCGGCGTACAGGCGAATTTCCTTGCCGCTGCGGTAGTTTTTCACAACATAATCCATATATGCAAAATGGACGCGGCTATTCAACTGAAACCGTTTATCACCTATGACACCTTCATAGAGATAAAAAGTTTTTCTGATGAAATATATGTTTTTGATAAACTCCGAAACGGTGACAACAGCAACGGCAGCCAAAAATCCCCAAGGAGAGGTAATAAAACCCGCAAAGCCCGATTGACCGCCGCCGAGTATTACCGACGGGATTATTAGCGCCGCGCCTATTATTATCCTGAATACAGCTTCCGCGATATTCCCTATGCTTCTCGATACAGACGTTACTCCATGAAAGTCAAACAGGTAATCTATGCACATACTGTAACGGTTCTGCATATCGGGGTCTTCGAGATGTACGTAATCCATATTCATCAATTTTTCGTTCAGCAGAACACGCAGCCGCGTATCGTGCTTTGCCTCATGACTTTTTTCACGCCGATTTATAAATTTTACGGCTATCTGCGATCCGAGGCACACGGCTGCAATGACCGCAGTTGAGATAAGCAGCTCGTCAAGCTTCTTTCCGCCCGCTATTCCGTTTGTCACAAAACTTATCAGCAATATGAACAAATACTCATTCGCAAGCGACAGCATTTTACACATGACAAGCCTTAGCGTGTATCCGCGGTCCGCCTGTTCGTTGAGCTTTATCGCCCGCACCAAAATGCCGCGCCGTTCTTTTGCGGTCAGCTTAACGTCCTTGGCATCACTCATATTCATTCACCGCCTTGTCATTGTAATAGGAGCTTTGCAGCTCGTAAAGCTCCGCGTATTTGCCGCCCGCTTTCATAAGCTCGCCGTGCGTTCCCGTTTCCGCTATTTCTCCGTTTTCAAGCATGATTATCCTGTCGCAGAACCGCGTCGAAGCAAGCCGGTGCGATATAAAAACGCTTGCCTTGCCCTCGGAAAAATTCGCGTAATTAAGATACATTTCCTGCTCCGCCATGGGGTCGAGCGCGGCGGTAGGCTCGTCAAGCAGGAGTATCGGAGCGTCCTTGTAAAGCGCCTTTGCCAGAGCCATTTTCTGCTTCTGACCACCCGAAAGCTCGATCGCGTCATCATAGAGGCTCCGCACAAGATGCGTCTTTTCTTTTTCGGGCAGGTCCATGACCTTTTCGTACAGTCCCGCCTGCTTCATGCATCGAGTGAGCTTTTCCTTATCGGTGCGCTCGTAGCTTTCGCCCGAAATATTCTCTGCAATGCTGACGGGAAGCTCGTTTATATCCTGAAATACCGCGGAAAACAGAGTGAAGTATTCGTCGCGGTTATATGCGTTTACGGGCTTGCCGTTCAGCAATATCTCGCCCTCGGTAGGGTCGTATAGTCCGCACATCAGCTTGATAAGGGTGGTCTTGCCCGCACCGTTCAGACCGACAAGCGCAAGGCGTTCACCCTTACGGAGCGTAAACGAAAGATTTTTGATAGTGGGTTCATCGGCTTTATAATATGTGTAGCTGACATTTCTGAACTCGATCTCATAATCGTTTTTCGGCAAAGGCTCGCCCTCGCCTCTGTTGGTTTTGTCGGGCAGATCGCAGTATTCTCTCGCGTACGAAATATTATCGCTCGACCACTGAAATCCGCTGTAGCTGCCTACAAGGTTATATACGGTAGCGGACAGCAGCGATATCGCATTGAAATACAGCACACAATCCCCCGCGCCGATATTTCCCGTGAACACCTTGTACACGACATACCCGTAAGCGCAAAAATAACCCGTCCACATAACGATCTGCTCAAGCACATCATGCCTGAACGACCATTCATCCTGTTGTTCATACCAGTTGAGCCGACCGGCAAAGGAACGGTCAAGCACCTGTTTGAAAAACCTCGGCAGATTGAATATCCGCATATCCTTAGCATAGGAGATATTCGAAGCCGCCGAGTGGATATATTCAAGCTGTCGGTCATAGTTCTGCCAATTATCCGCCATATTCCATATCCACATCATCTTGCGCCGATTGATCTTATAGCTTATAAAGCTCGGCACGGCGACAAGCAGTATCATAACCGGACTGAGAAATGATAATATACCGCCTAATGCAGCGAACGCAAATATGTTTCCCAACAGCTGTTTCACGTTGTACAGCGTGTCATACGCGACGTTCTCCGAGGCATAATGCGCCTTGCTCAGCGCGTCGTTCACCGATGTTTTCTCGTTGTTCTCGTAGTCGGTATAAATGTTCTTTTTTACAAGAATGTCTTTCATATGTCTGCGGAAACGGAAGCTGCCGACCCACCAATTGTAGGTATATGCGATGCTGCTGAACCACACAAGGACTCGCCCTCCTATAAGAAGACCTATGACTATCGCCGCAAGCTTGTATCTGCTCTGTTCGCCGAGTACAAGCTCTACCACATATTTATCCGTAAACATAGCCGCTATCTCCAAGCCATAATCAAACAGAAAGCCCGTAAATATCATCAGTACCATGAACTTATCTACTTTCCACGCCTGCGAAAAAACATACCGAAGATTATCCCATAAGCCGTATTTTCTTTCGGCTCTTTCCGCGTTGTATTTTGCCCATGCAGCTTTATTTTTCTCTTTAGTGTATTTTGCTATTTTAACACGTTTCACCATCCTCACCTCTGTCTTTAGTATAACACAAAAAAGACCACTCGTGCGAAATTTCGGAACGAGTGGTCAAAATACGGAATGAAAAGCAAGAATTATCCATTTAATGGAACAAGAAGCTCGATCGCAAATATAACTTGGATTATTTTATCCAATAATCATGTGCTGCAAGTAATCCCCATTTCTCATATCCCATGGTTTGCAGCTCTCCAAGATGTGAATAATCATTCAATCGAACTAATTGATATGTATGGCTTTCTTTATCCCAAAAAAGCTGCTCCTTTCAATTCCGAACAAATTTTTTGTCCGATACGTTGTAACCGTATAATCATACCGTACTTTTAGAAAATTTTATAAATTCATAAGGCAATCCTATATCTTCAGAATATTTACGGATCTCTATCTTTTCGTCATCACTCATTTCGTCATAGAAAGGGCGGTCTGATACTTTCCGGTATGTTTTAACTTCGTCTATTTTCAATACATCACCCCATGGGGCAATATATAATTCCCCGACTTTATATTTCCCGATTTCTTTATATACCCTCGTAGTATAACAATACCCTAGTTTATTTAAATAATTTTTAATTGACTCATATTCATGTTCAGGGAATGATATTTCTTCATACATACAATAAAACCTCCTACAAAAATTAAGCTAATAAGTATAAATAGGACTTTTTCAGCACGTACATAATGCCGAAAAGGGGAAACAAAACCATATAAATCATGAATCAGACTCTCGAATGATTTAGTATGTTTATAAAGCCAAAACAGAAAAAATATCACTTAAAGATTTCAATGTATAATCCTGTCCAAAGTCCTTTATTTCTTTACTTCTGTTAATAAGAGCAGAAACAATTCCAAGCTTCTTTGCCCCGATAATATCCTTTTCTTCATCTCCGATAAATATCATGTCATTAGGATTAATCCCCAGAGACTCAAGCAGTTTCAAATATCCTGCGGAGTTTGGTTTTCTAAAACCAACATCAACAGAGGTAATTGCAATATCAATGAAATCGGAAAGAACAGAAATATCCTCTAAAGAAAATACATTATCCATTCCATAGGCGACATCCGTTAAAATTCCTATTTTTATTCCATATTGTTTTATTTTTTTCATTGTGTCGATCGTTTCCGGATATGGCTCGGCATCTGCTTTAAAAAAGGAATAAAATCCGGATTTTATAGTATATAAATCCGTCTGTATCCCCCATCTGTTTAATATTTCATTAAAAATGCAGTCAGAGGTTGTTTCCCATTCCCGATAGTTCACTCTGGTGTTATACTTCAAAAGAACATCTGTTGCCGCAAAAATCATATCCTCTGATAAAGTAATATTGGCAGCAGCGGCGGCGTGCTCCAGCCCCGAACGATAAAGTCCCTGCCAGTTTAGTGGATTCTTATATTTAATAAGCGTATGTCCCACATCAAAACCAATTGCCTTTATCTTTTTTATCTCGTTGTTGAACAGCATTTTAAACACTTACCTCCATTAACTCCATATTTATGCCGTATTTTCCCGCTGCTCTTTCCGTATTGTTTTTGCTATTTTAACACTTTTCACCATCCTCACGTCTGTATTTAGTATAACACAAAACAACCATTTGTGCTAAATTTCGGAACGAGTGGTCGAAATACGGAATGAATGTCAGGAATTATCCATTTAATGGAACAAGGAGCTCTGTCGCAAATATCCCTTCCTCATACTGACGATTGACATATCCGCCGTATTTCTTTGCGATACGGTCGATACGGAACAGCCCGAAGCCGTGAGAGCCTTCCTTTGTGGTACGGTAAGTACCTTTGTCGCGCCTGACGGACGGAGAGGAATTCTGCACGGAAAGATAAAACTGCCCCTTGAATTTATCGATATATACACGCAGGAAGCGCTGGTCGTATGACAATTTTTCGCAAGCCTCTATGGCATTATCGATCAGATTGCCCAATATCGAACACAGCTCCACATCGGTCATAGTCATGCCCTGCGGAATATGTGCCTTGATATTGAGCTGAATTCCTTTCTGCTCCGCGACCGACATCTTGCTGTTAAGTACGGCGTCCGCCATAACGTTGCCCGTTTTAATGGAAGTATCTGCCTGCGTGAGATCTTCCGCCAGGTCGTCAAGATACTGTTCAAGCTCGCTCCGTTCTCCGTCAAGGCGGTTTTTCATATTCTGAATATGATTGCGGTAATCGTGCCGCCACGCCTGCATCTGACGGTACATATTCTGAATTTCCTCGGTCTGTTTGTTGATAAGGTCGCTTTGAAACTCGGCGATACGCTTATCCACAAGATGATAGAATAATTTTCTGATAAGGAAAAATACAGCTATCAGCAATGCGGTGCAAACAATAATAAGAGTAACAATTATAGCTGTTTTCATTTCCGTTTCTCCTTGTAATAGTCAATAAACGCTCTGTTTACGCTGTCATATGATCTTCGGGAAAGCGGTATTTTTTTGCCGCTGTCCAATGTGACATCACTCTTAGAAATGCCGATGATGAAGCCGATGTTCACGATATATGAGCGATGACAGGAAACAAAGCCCTGACCCAGCTTCTCGGAAACCGTCCCCAATCCGCAGGTGCAAATGATCTCTTTCCCGCCGTTCAGGGTGACCTGTGTTTTCTTTCCGAATGCTTCAATATATACAATATCATCGGAAGCTAAAAGCACCGATTCATCGCCGCATGGCAAAATTATTCTGTTGTCCGATCTATGACGGCAGGCATATCGGTCAAGCACCTGAAACAGCTTTTTCTTGTCCACGGGCTTCAGCAGATAGTGCAGTGCTTCCACATCATAGCCGTCACCGATATATTCCGAAAAGCCGGTGATGAATATGATCGGCAGCATATCACCCTTGGATCTGAGCTCCTTGGCAAGCTCCATACCGTTCATATCGCCCATTTCAATATCGAGCAGAAGCAGATCACAAGGAAAATCGGGATAATTGATCAGAAACTGCTCTGCCGAGTTGTATTCGTTTATAACAGTACAACCGTTCCATTCGGTCAGCATTTTTTTAAGAACGTTAATTTGACGGTTATCATCATCGCATATCGCTATTGTTATCATCTATCCTCACCTACGTTTTGCGTGATTATTGTTCTAATTATAGCAGATAGCCTCGAAAAAGTCAAGTATTTTCGTTTGCATATTGATTTCGTTCCTATATGTACAGATCGATCCCGCGGATTATCTATTGATGATTATAAAGCAAATGTGCGCTTGATCTCATTTCGCTCGCCCTCTGTTTCCACCCAATTCTCTACATATCCACAATCACAGCAGACATAACGGGCAACCGGAATCCTCTTGACCCATGCAACGTTAGTGATAGCAATGCTATTTGCCAGATAACGATGTGCATCATCGGGAACACGGGCAATATTTTGTGAGTTGCATTTAGGGCAGCGTTTTGTATTTTTCATTATACTATATCCTCCTTAAGATAAGTGATAAGCTGAAACATTCGGCTATAACAATGCAGAGCAAAACCCACATACTTACAGACCACATACAGATAAGCTCCGCAATTAAAAGCATAATAAGCGGTACAATATATTTGCGCGGGTGGTGCAATAGATCACTTTCAATTTTTCGGTTGCGGATAGGGTGAAGCCACTCCGACAGAACAGACAAAACAGCACTTTGCAAAGCAATTAACAGCGCACTAGTGATTTCTATACCACCAACACCGCCATATTGGATTTGCCAGCTAATCAGATACACGCTGTTTACTGCCGCATTAACAGAGAAGATGAAAAGGCAGTAGCGGATACAAAAGCGGCTTGCCTGTCCGGGCAGTACTCTTACAGCTTGCTCCAAGTTCGGGTCACAGGATAGCAATACGCAAATCGGAGTATTCAGGCAAAGTATAGCAAACCCCAACGGCATAACATACAATCCCTCGAATGACCCCAATATAAGCGGCATAAAGCCCGCTATCACGCACAAGCCGGCAGTATTCAAAAGATAGCTCTTATTCGTTATCAGATAACGCAGCAGATATAAGAATACACTTCCCGTTCCTTTGGTGTGCCTGATAAGATGTTTTGCAGACACAGGACGATAAAACCTATAAGCGTCCGCTGTCAGTAATCGCAGTACTGAAAGAAGCAGACTTGCAAGCACGATCAAGGCGAAGAAAACAATATCTTGCACAAAGAATATGGATAGCAGTACAGCCGCACACCATAAAAACACAATAGGTAGCAGCTTCTTTATTTTTGTCATGGTGTACCATGCGGCAACTACGATAGAGCCATTGCAGGCGCAGAGTAAGGACACGGCTATTTGTGCCGCGCTCCATTCACGGACAGCAAAGAACAAAGTCAGTATAAGGAATGTCTTTGTGATCAACGTATAGCCGGTAAATGCCAACACAACCGAAAAGGTCATTTTCCTGTTTTCAAACGGTAACATAAACAGCCCGATCATGCTATCTGCATTCTCCGAAGAATTAAGGTTTTGCCACATGATACCCGCCGAAAAAGCCGTTGCAGTCAGAAAGAGAATAGACGGCGCAATCGCTATTTCAATTTCTGTGGTATAAATGCCAAGAAACAGGATAAGACAAGCGATCAGGCTTTTTGTGATACGCTCATACTTTGCGCCAAAAAGTTGCTTTGAGAGGACTTTTAAGATGTTCATTCTTTCAGCACCTCCCGGATTTTGGCGGTTTCGATTTCCCGTCCTGTAAAACTTCTTTTAATTTGCCCCTGTTCCAGTACCAACACCCGGTCGGACGTAAGACAAATGCTTTCAAGGATATGTGACGAAAAAAGTATTGTGCCATGCTGCCGATAGTTATTGATCTGCCGGTACAGGTATTCGGTGCTTTGAAAATCCAACCCATTCACAGGCTCGTCCAGCATGAGCAGCTTCGGTTTCAAAGCAAAAGCCGTTATTAAGTATGCCTTTTTTAAATTGCCCGTTGACAGCTCTTTCAGTAAGATGTCGGTGTATTCTTCAAAATGGAAACCCCGCACCAGCTCGTCAATATCGGTCAATTTCTTTCCATAGGACGCTGCTACATAAGAAGCGTACTCACGGAATGTAAAGAATTGAAACGAATGATCTTCGGCAAAGGCGGTGTAGCGATCTTTCTTAAAATCTCTATCCCGAAATTTAAAAGGCATATCCTGCCATAGCGCGGCTTCAATCCGGAAATTGTCAAGCAACCCGGAAAGTGTTTTGATAAACGTGGTTTTACCCGCTCCGTTCAATCCGATCAGCCCGACAACCTCATTTGTCCCCAACTCCATAGAAAATTTGTCGAGGACAGGCTTGCCCCGTGTGTACCAAACGCTCAGATCATTGAGAACAAGAAGTTTTGAATTACCCATTTTGTTACCTCCGGTTGTCCCTGTCCTTTTTCTCCTTTTTCCGGATGGAATAGGCAGACCACAGGAAAACGATGCACAGGACAAAATACAAAGCAGCGAAAGAGTTTGCATTGATGACACCGACTACCGCTGCAATCAGCAAAATGATACCAATGATCAGACGAAAATAAAAGTGACGCATAAAATGACCTCCGTTTAAAAAAGTATGTGTATTGCTACAGTCATAGTATAAATCAAAAATGACCTTCATGCCACTTTGTCCATGATCGGTAGGTTTTTGTCCATGAAAAAGCAGACCGCCAAAAAATGAACGGTCTGCTTTTTCGATAGATCGATTATGCTTTTACTGCTTCAAAAGATAATGTAACAACAGCGCGGAATGTATGATTGCTGTACTCCGTTTCGACTGTCCCGTCGTAGTGTTCGGCAGCGGTGCGGACACTTTTCAATCCCCAGCCATGCAAGGCTTTATCTGTTTTGGAAGTTTGCAAATCTCCGTCAGCCACAGTAGGCGCAACACTACACCCATTTTCCACCTTGATAATCAGCATATCATTTATGCGGCGTATCGTTAGATTGATAAACCGTAGACTTTCCTCTGCGTTTTCGGTTGCGTCGAGCGCATTATCCAAAAGATTCCCTAATATCGCCACCAGATCAACGCTGTGAATGTTCGTGTGTCGGGGGAACTCAATGTTTGTGCTTACGCGCACCTGTCGGGAAGCAGCAAAGGCAATTTTGCTGTTGATCAGATAATCCACCGCTTCGTCCCCGACCCAAACCGTTTGTGTAATGGCCTGCATGGGAGATTGCAAATCTTCCAGATAGCTTATTGCCTCGGCGGTGCCGCCCTTTGACAGATAGCGGTGCAGTATATCAATGTGGTTATGAAAATCGTGGAACAGTTTCGCGTTGGCGGCATAGGTATCTCTTAATGTTTGATAGTCACGCTCCAGCAAAGCATTTCTATCTTTTTCGAGCTGTGCAATCGTCTTTTCTATTTCATATTGACGATTGAGATAAAAGAACAAAATTGCAAAAAGGATTATCACAGAAAAGATAAGCCAAGTTGTCAGTTGGTCTTCACTTACGGTTATGGTATGCTGACCGGATAAAGTGACAACCCCCAATAAGCCCGTTATTGCAACTCCGACCACTATCCGTGGTGATTGTCTATGCTTGCTTTTCTTTGCTTTCATGGCGGCTAAAACAATCCCTAACATAAGTAGACGAACGATCCAAACAGCCATCGCATATTCAAGTGATTGCACATCAAGAAAACTTTCTGATCGAAACACTACACCCAATCCGGCAGATATGATAAATTCCCAAAGCGCAACCGCTATCTCATAAAAGAAAATAAGAAACAGGCACATTTTCGTTTTCGCCGTAAAAAGATAATGGGCGACCAGAGTTAGAATAATTATCTCCGCACCCAAGAGAATAAATTGTGAGGATAAAAAGCAGGATAGCGCAGTAATAAAGACGGCTGCACCGGCGGAAATACTACCGGTCTTTTTTGTGTTGACGGGTATCTGCAACACGGTTTTGACAAGGTACAATCCCCAAAATATCCGCAGCCCATTTGTAAAAAAGAATGAGAGCATCTGATACCAAGCCATCATATATGTGCCCCCCAAAACTTATTTATCTGCTGCTTTACCTCCTGCAAATGGGAGCGACTGATCGGAAGTGTTTCACCATTTTTGAGATATGCCATACCATCACTGATTTTCATGATCTGAATGATATTCACGATATAGCCGCGATCAATGAAAATAAACTCCGGCGCGTTCAATTCCTCAAAAACCTGTTGCAGACTTTTTCGCACTTTTGATGTCCCCATACCGGAAACGATCATTGAATTTTTACCGCCATCGCGTTGGATATAGAAAATATCCTTGTACGGTATTTTCTCCATCCGTCCCGCAGCCTGAATGACATACTCTCGGTCAGTTTCCAACTCAATCAGTTTCGCGGCATCTACAACAGCAGCTACTAACCTATTATCAAGATTGTTCTTCGGTACATATCGGAAGATGGAAAGCTCAAAGGCGTCAATCGCGTATTCTAAATGCGACGTGATAAAAATAATTCTTACATTTGGTAAATGAGGTTTGATCTTTTCGGATAATTCCATACCTGTCATTCCGGGCATTTCTATATCAAGCAAAATCAAATCATAGAAAAAGCTATCGTCTGTAATATCAAAGAGAAGATTGCTGCTCTGTGTGTAGGTTACGATTTCATAACCTATCCCGCATGATTGCAGACTGCTTTTTACAATGTCCTCATGCTGTATGACTGCTTCCTTTTCATCATCACATATCGCTATTCTTATCAACACGATCACCCCGTTTCTTAAATCTTCCGTCAGCGGGTTTCTCTGCGTCCTTTGGTATTAGCCACATACGGCTGAACTTTGCCGCGCTGGGTATGCGGTTTCTGTACCCGTCTTTCCGAAATGCCCTTCTTGTGGTCAACAATCGTTGCAGAACCATCAGGGTTGGAGCGAAAACAATTTCAATCAGCCCGATAAATTGGACTTTAGCACCTTAAAATTATTTCCATAGCTTCATTGATTATATCCTCAAGTTCCTTTGTTCCGTCAATCACATAATCAGAAGTCGGTAAAATATCCGTCAGCATTTGAACATAACAAATTCTTGTAGAATTCAAGTATGTATTCATTTCATTACGAATATCATCCGCAGAAGCCTCTTTCATGTCTCTAAGCACTCTTCGAGCCATTGCGATGTCTAATGGCGTATCAATGAAGATACAGCAGTCCAGATAACCTTGCATCATTTTATTCCGATAGGCAAACGGATAATCCAACAACAGATAATCATACTCTCCGCTATTGATGATTCTTTCAACATCTGCTTTTAATGGTGATAAGTCCCATACATTATAATATTCTTCACGTTTCGATACCCATTTGGTAAAGTCATCGACTTCTCCATCGAATGAGTAGTCATCAAAGTGAAGCGATGTCGTTCTTGGTAACCTGCCTTTAATTGCATTGACAACAGTTGTTTTTCCGCCTGCTGTCACAGCTCCGATAGCTATTATTTTCATTGTCTGTCACCTGTAAAATCTAATTTATTGAACAGCTTGAAAGCCGTTCTTTCAACATTATACCACATAAACAAAAATTTTGTTGAGAAACGGGTTTGAATACTTTTTTATCTTAATGCCGTTCTGATAACATTCACGGAACGCGCACCGATATTGATCTTGCCATCTTCCAGCTTCACTTCATTGGTAACGGGAACGACAGCTTCGGGAGAATCAAAGCTGTTGCCCGACTGTATATTTTCGGCGGTAAGGGTAGTTAATAACACATTGCTAGCCAACGGAATATCCGAGGTGAGATTTACGGTTATATCATTCTCGGTAATATTCACAATCTTGATTATCAATTCGCCCGCCGTTTCATCAACGGTGCAGACCGCCGAAATGTGCGGAACCGATTTGAGTGCCGCCTTGTGTGTGAGAACGCCATTGATTTTGATCTCGAACTCGTCGCCGTCCGCGTCTATCTCAATGTGCGCAGAGTTGCCGCCAAGCTCGCAGTTGCCCTCGCATATGATCTCCTTAGACCAGCCGTTGTAATGGATCACGGTGCTTTTTCCGCCCTCACAAACAATGTCATAATGGTTTTGATCCTCACCCTCGGCGCAAGTATCCCAGAAGCTGACCGTCAGCCTGCCGCCTACTATATCTACGTCGGCTGAAAGTGATTGACGATTTTCATCAATACTGCCGACGGTAACTTTCTTTCCGCCCGAAATGTAAGAGAAAGCTCCGTGTTCGCAGCGCTTATCGTACTCGGTAATTACGGTATGCCCGCAAACAAAACTACCCCGGTTCTCTGCAAACATTTTGAGCATATAGTAGCTTGGAATGCCATAGCTTGTATGGTTGTTAAAAATGATCAGATCGGGCTCCCATGCGGTGTAGGCGGGATTGTTGAAAAGCGGCGCATAGCTTGTCATCTTCACCTTATACTGATTTCTTTCTATACCCGTCAGGAAAGCCGCCTCTCCGAGCGCTCCGTATAAATTGCCTTTCTTGCAGCCGATAGTGGCGGCGTACTCGCCAACATATATATTGACGCCATTTCGGTCAAGACTGTCGTACATATCATTGTTCGATGCGAAAAACAGCGGATCGGAATAGAAGTGGTCGTCAACCGTTTCTGTAGGGAGTCCGATCTTTTCCGTGTGATCGGTGGCAATATAGGTGTACTGCGGAAACTCCGCTTTCAGCCTTTCATAGAAATATTTATAGCGCTTGTTGTATTCTTCGCCATAGTTTTCGTTGCCGATCTCGAGATATTTGAGGCAGGCAAACGGCTCGGGATGACCGTTTTCTGCACGTTTTGCGCCCCACTCGGTGTCGGCAGGAGCGGAAGCATACAGTATCGCGTGAACAGCATCGTTATACATATCTTCGATCAGCTTATTGTCAAAATAATCGGGGCAGCGAGCCTGACAAGTCATTCCGCAGTTGAACACATACATAGCGTCTATTCCGGCGTCCTCGCAGAACTGCAAAAACTCGTGATAGCCCAAGCCGTTGGTAGTGTTGTATCCCCAAAGCAGCCAATGAGGCTTGCGCTCCCAGACTTTACCGATAGTGTCCTCAAAACGGTGAGCGGTCTCTTTTGAAAAACCCTCAACGATACAGCCACCCGGAAAGCGCAGAAACGCCGGTTTTAGATCGATCAGCTTCTCCGCAAGATCTCTGCGCAGACCATTTGCGCGATTCATAAATGTATCGGTCGGCATAAGCGAGGTGAAACCAATCGTTACCATATCCGCAGATTGCGAGCTTAACGAAAGCACGGCTTTGTTGTCATCGGCTGTGCTGTCAAGCAGACATTCATATTTTGTATAACCGCCCTCAACAGTAAATACTTGCTTTGCATAAGCCCCGCCGCTTTCCGATATAAGTGCAACCGTGATTTGAACAGAGGTTTCCGATTTAGCAAACATATAAAATTTGTAGGTTCTGCCCACCCTGACGGCAATTCCGCCAAATCCGCGATTTGCAATTGTGCCGCCGTTAAAGCGGACGTTCAGCGCGCGTTTTCTGGCGGAGTTCAGAGTGTCCTTGTCTGTGAGCGACATCTGTGCACCATCCGATGCAACCCAGCCGTAAACGCCCTCAGTTTCGGAGCAGTTGAAGCCGCTTACCCAGCCCGTAGGCGAGGTTATGGTCTTGCTGTCGGCATTATATGTACAGCCTTGGGGAATAACTCCGTCGTCAAAAGCGCGGTTTATCAGCATTTCGGCGTAAACCCCGCCGTCACCCGCACGGTTTATATCCTCAAAGAAAATCCCGTATAGTGCGGGCGAAATACTGCAAAGCCTTTTATTAGGTGAGATATTTATTTGATACATAGTTGACCTCCCGATATTTTGTCCTTTTATATTATACATAATATTTTGCAAATTGTCCAGTACTATAATTATTTTTTTAAATTCTTGGGATATGTTTCAAAAGATAAAAACTGCCTTTCTAAGCGGTGCAAGATTGTAGGTAAGGTTAATTACATCTTTCAAGCCCTATTCGATATCCAACACATTGCACGTCAGCACAGCGAGGAACTGATTGCGTTTCGCCCTGCTGTTTGGCAATTTAGTTATACGGGAGAGTTTATTATCATATCCAACAGCTTATCTGCCGCCACGGATATGATATCGCTGTTCCTGACTATGCAAATATGACGATTGATAAGCGGATCACTTACTTTTATTTCTCTGACTTTTCCCGATCGTATTGCCTGCTCGGCAAAATCGTAAACAACACAGCCTATCCCCATATTTCTCTCCGCAAATCCCACTATCTGCGGACTGGTAGCCAACTCAAATTTAGGCGAGGCACTAAAGCCGCGCTTTCTGAATTCAATGTCAAGGAAAGTTCTTGTGCTTGTATTGCTTTCAAGCATTATCAGCTCATCCTTTAACTCCGCAACACTTATACCATCCGGTATTTTATTATTAGTGCTGCAAATAAAAATATCCTTTATTTCACGAGCTTGAAAAACCTCGATCCCCGAGGTGTCAAACGGTTCACTTACTGCGGCAAAGTCGATCTTATTCTGTTTAAGCAATTCCAAGGTTTGAGGCGTGGGGTTGTTTGTTATTGATATCTTGACATTTGAATATTTTTTGTGAAACATCTCGAGATATGGCAAAAGGCAGAATTCCAACGTCATATCGCTTGCCCCTATTCTTATCTCTCCCGCGTCAAGCCGCAGCATTGCCGTTAGCCTGCGCTCGCCGTCCGAAAAAGCGGCAATGCCCGAGACGCATGTTTATACAGTACTTCGCCTTCGGCGGTCAGCTTTACCCCTTTGGCTGTACGCAAAAATAAAGTACAGTTCAATGCTTCTTCAAGCTGTTTTATCGTTTGACTGACGGCAGGCTGTGAAATAAAAAGCTTTTCGGCTGCAATAGTAATACTTTTACATTCGGCGGCACAGCAAAAAATTTTATACCAATCATAACTTATGTTCATTTGAGCTCTCCATAAATAAAACTTATATTATTTATATTATAGCATAAGATATAGTTATTTTCAACCCATATTTCTGTAAATGATCTGATCGCGCTTAGGCCCGATTGAGATCATAGTTATAGGTACTCCTATACTGCATTCGATAAAATCAACATATTTTTTAGCCGCCTCCGGCAAGTCGCTGTAATGACAAATATCCGAAATATCGTAGTTCCAACCATCCAGATATTCATATACCGGTTCGGCAATGCTCAACATATATGTTTCGGGAAACTTATCCGTTACACTTCCGTTTATTTTGTATCCAACGCAAACGGGTATTTTGTCAAGATATCCCAAAACATCAAGCATAGTCAAAGCTGCTTCTGTTGCGCCTTGAACCATACATCCGTATTTTGCCGAAACACAGTCAAACCAAGCTATACGGCGCGGTCTGCCCGTCTTTGCTCCGTACTCTCCCGAATCGCCGCCTCTTTTACGCAGCTCGTCAGCCTCACCGCCGAATAATTCTCCCACAAAAGCACCTGCGCCAACACAGGTAGAATATGCCTTTATAACGGAGATTACGGATTTGATCTCATAAGGCGGTATACCTGCGCTTACGCTGCCAAATCCTGCAAGGGGTGATGATGATGTAACAAACGGATATATTCCGTTGTCTACATCACGAAGTGCCCCAAGCTGCCCTTCAAGTAAAATGCCTTTGCCCGATTTCACTGCGTCGTTCATATAGTATGGGCAATCAAGCAAATATGGCTTGAGCTTCTCCCGCATTCTAATAAGATAATCGGTCAGCTCATTGACACATAGGACACTTTCAACATCATAAAATGCTTTAAAAAATCTATTCTTATCTTCACAAAAGCGTCTGATTTTTTCGTTTAATTTATTGGATAACAACTCCGAGAGCTGAAAGCCGCGTTTCGCGTATTTATCGGAATAAAACGGAGCGATACCCGAACGTGTAGACCCAAAGCTGTTTTCACCGAGCCGCTGCTCCTCCAGCTTATCCTGCAACTTATGTATCGGGAGAAGCAGTTGTGCTCGTGATGATACATAGATCAAAGGCTCGGGAACGCCCCGCGCTTTAAGCATATCCAGCTCTCCGAAAAAATCGTCGGCGTCAAATGCCACGCTGCTTGCTATAATATTTTCGGTATGACTGTAAAAAACTCCCGAAGGCAGCATATGTAAAGTAAACTTTCCGTAGTCGTTGATTATGGTATGCCCCGCGTTTGCGCCACCCTGAAAGCGCACAACAATATCGGCCTTTGCCGCAAGCATATCCGTCATCTTACCTTTTCCCTCGTCGCCGAAGCTTCCACCTACAATTGCAGTCACCATTATAATTACCTCCATAATTAAAATCGTACTTGGTACAATTTCAGTATATCAGATAAAAACCGTGATTTCAAATATATTGTTCTTATGACTGATATAAGGGAACGTTATGATAGATAACATATATTAGGAAAAAGCAATCAAAAACGATGATGCCATTTCGGGACATCGTTTGCCCATCATGGCATTGCTTAGAACGATTGTTTCAAATCCTCAGCTTCATTATGCTTTAGCAGATTATCAAGCCAGGGGTCATTCTCGGTAGTATAATTGCAAAGATGATTTATGCATTCCATTGTTGTTCTGCCAAGCGGATTATTCTGACTTGTTGCAATCAAACCATCTACTGTCAAGTATAAGACTCCGCCGTCCTCAAAACCACACGCGAAAGCGTGTTCGGTAATAATCCTACTCTGCTTTCCTGGATTTACAGGCATAGAAGTATAGTGTTCTAATATATCACTCAGCGATGAAAAATTCCAAACCACGCCGGGTAATAAAAAAGACAGATCGCCGAATTCGCTCAAAAAATTAAGCTGCGCCTTGGTGAACTCTATACCTCGTTTTTTCATTTTTTGTTCAAACTCGGATGTGTCGATATGTCTGCCCTCATACCAACCGAAATGACGCAGTATGTGATATGTTCGATTCAATATTTCGGGGTGGAAGTCGTACTCAACCGTTGTAATATAATCAAAAAAGTCTTCCTCGTTTTCGGCGATCAATTTGTGATTTTGATTGTAGAATTTGCCTTGCTCGGATATATACAAAACCTCTATCGTACCCGCACAATTTGATATAGTTCCTACATACTGTACTGCGCAGTCTACATCATTCCAATAATAATTACTGCCGGCGGAATATAACAGCGCAATTCTCAGAATGTCCTTTGAGACTTCTTCGATTCGCTTAAATTCTACATCTCCTATACCCACAAAAAAGTCAATTATTTTTGTGGGTTACTACCGCTTCTGTAGTTTTGACTTATTTTATGAGTTAGATCCGACTCGGAATATAACTTGTGATATACATCAAAAAGCGACTGTTTTGAAGCGTAATTCAAAAACTCTTGCCTTGTCATAGCGTCCTCCCGTTCCAATCACTACTTAATATCCGTCAACATTACTTCTTATTCGCCGCCTCATACAGAAGATCAAACCCGTACAATTTTTCCTTTGCGTTGTACAGAATAGTCCCTGCGCAAAGCGCAGGGACTATTCTGTACAACTGCGAAACGTTGACGAAAAAGATTTTTTCGATAAAACACTTGTTGTTCAAACCGTGTAAATTTAGACAACGTTTTACAGCATGGCTTTAATCTTATCGAGGTTATTTATGATAGTCATCAATAAGCCGAGCACAAGTAAAATCACGCCGGTGACATAGCCGACCGCTTTGTTGCTGACTTTGTTCGCAAACTGTGCGCTGACAAGAGAAAAGAATGTTGCAATTACGATAGAAAGCAACAGATAGTTCCAACATTCAAACAAAATTGCAGGTTCCATCATAACATGGCTGATCGAGGCGATAAGTGCGGTAAACGTCATAATAAAGGTGGATGTACCCACAGCTGTTCTGCGGTCATAGCCGAGCATTGCGGTAAAAACGATCAACATCATCATACCTCCGCCCGAACCGAAAAAGCCCGTGCCAAAACCGATAGTCAACCCGAAAAACAGTGATACGGCAATTTCTTTTATGCTCAGCTTTACCGTTCCGTCTTTTGCAAGGCGTTCCTTTGATTCGGGTTTTACAAGGAAACGGATACCAATGGCCATACAAAGAAAAAGCGAAAAACTCCCGAGCACCGTCTGATGAGTAAAGTATGCTGCGACAGAACCAACAGTACACATCGCAATGATGCAAGTCAGCAGAACCCATCCGTGTTTCAGATCGATTTTCTTGTTCTTGGCATATACAAATGATGTAGCTGCAGAGCCGAGGATATCACTTGCGAGAGCGATCGCCGTTGCCATAAATGCGCCGTGTTCGCCGGCGAAAGTCGGACAAAGCACGATAAGCAGAGGAACCATAGCGGTGGCGGCGGAAAGCCCCACAAGTCCGGTACCGATCCCCGCTAAAGCCGATGCAAACGATACAATCAAATATTCATATCCCATAGGTCAAGTCTCCCAATAAATATTTGATAGATATCATAAAAATGTGAAAGAAAACTCCCAATATTGTTTGCCTACTGTGATGGATAAGAAAAAAACGACAAATTTCTTTTTGTCGAAACCTGTCGTTTTTGGCGGAAAGAGAGGGTTAAGATTATACCGTTTTATAGGGTTTAAGTCAGTTT
>CAMWVP010000008.1 GCA_947177735.1 uncultured Clostridia bacterium | reverse complement strand
CTCCTGTTCGGCGGCTGCTTCTTTTTTTTACCCGAGCCTGGTCTTTGTGCTTTTCGTTTAAATCTTAGTTACCGCCCGCCTGCCGGCGGGGCGGCCCCCGCCGCACTCCGTTGTTGGCTATGGTGAGCGCCTGCACGGCGAGGTGCATGGGCGTGAGCGCGGTCTCGCACTGCCCGATGCCCGCCTGTATAACGTTTCCGGGATACCATTCGTAGTTATTCTCCTCGAACAGCTCCATCGAGCTCATCTGCCCGTAGTTCATATTCAGCTCAAATCCGAGATCTCTCCCCACGCCGAACCTCCCCGCCCAGTAGGCGAGTCTGTCAATGCCGAGCCGACGCGCTGTCTCATAGAAAAAGACGTTGCAGGAGACGCGCAGCCCCTCTCTTACGGGAATGGGGCCCGAATGCCCGTATCCCAGACAGCCGGGCGTATAGCCCGTGTAATAGGTGTACGTACCGTAGCAGGCTATCCGCTCGTCGGGCGTGATAACGCCATCCGCCATACCGGCGGTCGCGGTTATCGTCTTGAAGGTCGAGCCCGGACGATATTCGCCGAACAGCGCTCGGTTGAACAGAGGACCGTCCGGACGGTTCAAAACCTCCTCATAGTCGTTGATGAGGTCGTTTATGTCATAGGTCGGATAAGTCGCCGCACCAAGCAGTCCGCCAGTCTTGACGTCCAGCACCACGATAGCGCCCGACTTGCAGCCCTTTCCGCGCAGTGTAGCGTCGTATTTTGCGGTGTAATACGGCGAATTCAGATACTCGATGTGATATCTCAGCAGATCCTGGAGCAGCGTCTGAAAGTTGGAATCGATCGTAAGCATAACGGAATGACCCGCGACGGGCGCGACAGTTACCGCGTCGGAAATGCTGCCTGTCTCGGAGTTTCGCGTTATCGTGCGCACGCCCCGCGTACCGCGAAGCTCGCTTTCAAGCGCCTGTTCTACGCCGTCGAGCCCTATAACGTCGTTTAGAAGGTAGCCGCTTTCGCTGAGCTCTTCGTACTTCTCCGCCGAAATAGCGCCCACAGTGCCGCGCAGATGCGCCGCTATACCTCCGTCGAGATACTGACGCTCCCAGCTCTCGGTGATGTCAACGCCCTTCATCAGCGCGCTCAGCTCTTTAAGCTCGAGTACGGTGTCCTCCTTGATGTCGCTCGACAGCACGAATTTGGTATTGTAATCGGAAAAGTCCTTCATCACCATCTCATACCGTACTCCAGCGATGGAGCGGCGCATCTTCTCGCCGTACTTTTCATCGATGTCGTACTGCTTGTAAAGCTGGTAAATGCAGTTTTCAACAGTCGAGTAGCCGCCTACGTTGAGCGTTGTCTTGAGCTTCTCGACAGCCGAGGGGCGATCCTCGTCGAACGCGTAAGGCTCCGTTCTGTTGATCGGGAGCGAATCGTTCCATTTCTCGCCGTTCTTCTCAAGCACAGTCAGAACGCGGTATATCACCTCGTTGATCTCTTTCTGGGAAGAACCGACCACAAGCGAGGAATACTGAAAATTGACATTGTAAATTATCTTGTTGGTGTTCAGCACCTTGCCGTTGGCGTCGACGATCTGACCGCGCGCCGCCTCGATATCCTGCTCGGCGACCTTGTTCTTGGTCATGCTCAGATACCCCGCGCCGTCGACGATCTGTATCTTAAGCAGCCGTATGCCGCACATAAACGAGATAACGATGACAATTGTCGCCATAATTATAGATCGCACTATTGATGAAACTTTTGACATTATAACTCACCTGTAAAACAATTGATCTGTCGGATCACAACGCTCCCTGCGCTCGTTCGGGCTTTTCCTCGCGCGCCGTCTATTCTTTCTCCTTGTAAATCGCCTCCTCGGCGCTCTGCGCGGACTCCTCGAGACGGCGCTGCTCCTTGGGGCGAAGCTTGCTGACGATAAGGGTAATGAGGAAATAGACGGGGATAGCAAAGCAGATCGCTCCGCCGTACGCGGGAATGATGCTGCGCGTGAACGATATGGAGCTGCCCGCACCCTCCCACATCCAGTGGACGAAAAGGAAGTCCATAGCTCCCATTACGACCGTAACCGCGGCAGTGACTATAAAATGACTGAAAAAAGTCACCTTTATCAGAAACCGCGACAGCAGGGAGATGAACGGACACGCGCACAGCAGCCACAGCGCCGAAAAGCCCGTGATGGTAACGCCGCTCGCCATATCGAGCATAAGCCCGCAGAACACTCCGAAAATACCCGCCGCAAGGTCTCCCTCGTACATTGCCACGGCGGTCGCGAGGGGGATTATCAGCAGCGGACAATAACCGCGTATAAGCGGATTGGTCTCGAAAAGATAAAACAAAAGCAAAACCGCCGCGTACAGAAACCAGCGCAGAAAACCGCGCAGCATCATTTTGCGCGAACGCGCTTTGCTTCCCGATATTTTCTTCATAAGGTTATGTTATTCTCCAATTTCAAAAGGAACGCCCTTGCCGCTGAAGTCCGTAACGACAAACGCCATAGTCACGCTCTTGACGTCCTCGGCAGGCTCTATGAGCGCGTGCTTGGACAGACCGTTGGGGTCGTCGTAGACCTCGGTGACCGTGCCCACCATGATATCCGCGGGGAACAGTCCGCTCTTTCCCGACGTAAAGATGACGTCGCCCTCCTTGATATCGGCGTCCTTGAGGATATCACTCATCAGACACAGCCCTTTCGAGGCGGATTCTATGTTGTTTTCAATAACGCCCGTCGTCTTGGCGCGCATCGTGTATACGCCGACGTTTACCTGGGGGCTGATTATAGTCGTCACACGCGCATAGTTCGCCGCTGTCTTGGTCACCCTGCCGACAAGCCCTATCGAGGTTATGACGGGATCATTCTCCGACAGCCCGCTGTTCTCGCCAATGCTGATGGTAAAGCCGCCGTAGATGTCGTTCGCGTTGCGCTCGATAATGTCGCACGGCTCGGAGAACATATAGTCCTCGTGCTTCTTTTTGAGCTCGAGCATCTCGCGTAGACGCTCGTTCTCTTTCTGAAGCGATTCATAGTCCATCGTCTGTTTGTACATCTCGGAAAGCTTCGCGTTCAGCTCGTCGTTCTCGGTCTTGTATTTATCGGCATTGACTAGCTTGTCGATAAAGCCGCCAACACCGTCCGCTATGCCGTTGGCGATGCTCACGAAGGGGTATGTCAGAGTGCCGATTATCTGCTCGGGAGGCGTTTCCTTTCCGACCGTCACCGCAACGTAGGTCATAAGCCCCAGCAGCAGCGCACCTATGCAGATCAGTATCTTAAATTTAACGCTGTGAAAAAAATCCTTCATAGTCCACCACAAATCATTATGACAAAGTTGTTATGAGATATTTCGTTGAAACGCTTGATCGTCATAATTATCAGTAGATCATCTCGTCCTCGCTGAGAACGTCCTCAAGCTTGTCGATGTTCTCGAGAACCTTGCCCGTACCGTCCGCAACACAGTCGAGAGGTCTCTCGGCGATCTTGACGGGCATACCCGTCTCCTCGTGTATGAGCTTGTCAAGCCCGCGCAGCAGCGCACCGCCGCCCGCAAGCATAATGCCGCTCTCGATGATGTCTGCGGCGAGCTCGGGCGGACATTTCTCGAGGGTAGTCTTGATAGCGTCGATAACGTGCGACAACGGCTCCGTCAGCGCTTCGCGAACCTCCTCGGAGGTGATGGTTATGTTCTCGGGCAGACCGTTGAGCAGGTTTCTGCCCTTGATGTCCATAACGGGCTCGTTCTCGTCCGTCTTGAACGCCGAACCGATACCGGTCTTGATATTCTCGGCAGTCCTCTCGCCAATGAGGAGGTTGTATTTCTTCTTGATGTAGTTGATTATCGCGGTATCGAACTCATCGCCCGCAACTCTTACGGAACGCGCCGCAACTATGCCGCCGAGGGAGATTATAGCCACCTCGCTCGTACCGCCGCCGATATCGACGATCATGCTTCCCATAGGCTCGGCTACGGGCAGCCCCGCGCCGATAGCCGCCGCCATAGGCTCCTCGATAATGGATACGCGCTTTGCGCCCGCCTGCTCCGCTGCCTCTTTAACGGCTCTGCGTTCTACCGCGGTAACTCCCGACGGTATACAAATTATTACACGCGCCTTGCTTCTGCCCTTGAGCGCTTTTTTGATAAACTGACCGAGCATTATCGACGTCATGTCGAAATCCGCGATAACGCCGTCCTTAAGCGGTCTAACGGCAACTATCGAGCCCGGGGTGCGTCCTATAACGTCCTTAGCCTCCTGCCCGACGTAGCGCACCTGACTCGCTTTCTTATCCACCGCGACCACCGAAGGCTCGCGGATTATAATTCCCTTTCCTCTCATATAAACGAGCGTATTAGCCGTACCAAGATCAATACCGATGTCCTTGTTCATTCCAAACATATCAAAACGTCCTCCGATAAAATGATTAGTTATATAAAGTAAATTGCTCTACACACTATATACCAAGTTAAATTATAACATTATTTTCACCAACTTTCAATATATTATTTATCTTAATTTTACCGAATTTGGACAGGTTTTTTTTGGCATTTTAACGGATATTGCGGGAAAAATCGATTAAGCGTACTAACCGCGCCGACGTAAAAATGTCATCACGCAAAAAGAACGCCGCCTTCGGGCAACGTTCCGTACGTCATTCAAATATCGTGCACACCTTTGCGGTCTGTTTTATGCCGTTTTCGCCGTTGATGAGAACTTCGCCCCAATCGGGAGAGAGCTTTTCGCCCGCCCAATCCTCTGCGAGGTCAAGATACTCAACGCCTCCGCCGTTGCCTTTCCACGACCAGCCCAGATAGCCGATATCGTTCTCGGCGCAGTACTGCATGATATACGCCTCGTCAACGTCACCGTCGCTGTGGTTATAACCGAACTCGCCGACGATGACGCACAGATCCTGGTCTGTCACGCCCTTGAGATTCCGGGCGATCGTCGCCTTGTTCTTCCCCGCGGAGCCGTACATATGGATTGAGAACATCGTGTTCTTATCGGGGTCGGAGTTGAAAACGTCAGCGCCGTATTTGTGAATGCTCTCGCCGTACTGACCCCAGCCCGCGGCGTCGACCATGATCGTGTTCTTGATCCCCGCCTCGCGCAGCTTTGGGATCGCGGCTGTGTAGCCGTCACGCCATGCCTTGGCGTCCCACTGACCTATCCACTCGTTGGTGATGTTGAGGATAGCCGTGTCGGGATACTTCGCGAGAACGTCCTTCATCTCTATCCAGTAATCCACCGCGTTGTCGAGATAGCTCCGCTCGTCCATACCGCACGCGTCGTGAACCTCCACGACCGCGATCATCTTGCGCTCATTGCACTCGACGATCGTCCGCTCCAAGTCCTCCGCGGTGGTTTTCTCCCACTGATCGCCGTCCGCAAGGACAATACGCACGGTATTGGAGCCCGTAGCCGCGATAGCGTCAAGCGCGGTCTCGAGTTGATCCCTGAACCACACATGAGCGTGATTGATTCCGCGCATTACAAATTCGTTGCCGTTCGCGTCAAGCAGCTTGGTTCCGTCAACGCGGAAGCCGCCCTCGGAAACGGGAGGGGTATCGTTATCCGAATCCGAACCGCTGTCGGCGGAGCTGTCCGTTATCACGCTCGAGCCCTCCAATGGCACGTTCTCATTCCCGCACCCCGTAAACAACAGACACAGCGACATCAGAGCTGCCAAAACAATATTTTTTCTCATTTTTTATCCCTTCAAAAAACGGCGCCGTACAAGTCTCAGAACGGCTGCACGGCGCTGTCAAATTCATTTATGACCTTAATTACTTCATCGACTCAACGAGCGCCTTGGTATCGCGCGCGATAAGCAGCTCTTCGTTGGTGGGAACTACCCAGACCTCGACCTTGCTGTCGGGAGCGGAAATCTTCATCAGCTTGCCGCGCATTCCCTCGTTAGCCTTGTCGTCGAGCTTGATGCCGAGATATTCCATATCATGGCAGACATCCGCGCGGAGGTCGTCGGAGTTCTCGCCGATACCGCCCGTGAACAGAACAGCATCGAGACCGTTCATGATAGCCGCGTATGAACCTATGTACTTTTTGATCTCGTAACGAAGCATCTCGCCCGCGAGAATAGCGCGCTTATCGCCCTCGTGAGCGGCAGCAGTGATGTCGCGATTGTCGCTGGAGATTCCCGAAACGCCGAGGAAACCCGACTTCTTGTTCATATAATCGCTCATCTCGTTTGCGTTGAGCCCCAGCTTCTTGGCAACGAACGTAACCGCGGAAGCATCGATAGCGCCGCAGCGCGTGCCCATGATAACGCCGTCGAGCGGAGTGAAGCCCATGGAGGTATCAATGGATTTGCCGCCGTCGACCGCCGTGATGGACGAACCGTTTCCGAGGTGGCACGAAACGATCTTCAAGTCCTTAATGTCCTTGCCCATAGCGTCCGCGAGTGCCTGCGAAACGAATCTGTGAGACGTGCCGTGGAAGCCGTACTTTCTTACGTGGAACTTCTCATAGCACTCATAGGGCAGACCGTACATAAACGCCTTTTCGGGCATTGTCTGGTGGAATGCCGTATCGAAAACGGCAACCTGCGGTGTGCTCTCGGAAATGACCTTTTTGCAGGCCCACAGTGCCAGAGCGTGCGGATGATTATGTACGGGAGCGAGCTCAGCCAGATCATCGATCTGCTTGATGACGTCGTCGGTAACAAGCGTGGTCTTGTCAAAGATCTCCGCGCCCTGTACGATACGGTGACCGACAGCCGAGATCTCGTCCATGGACTTGAGCACGGACGCGTCGCCCTCGGTCAGCACCTTGACGAGCTTCTCAAACGCCTCGGTGTGGGTCGGGAACGTACAGTCCTCGTCGACAGTGCGCCCGTCAAACGTAGTGTGCTTGATGTGACCGTCGATACCGATACGGTCGCAGTTGCCCTTCGCGATAACGCTCTCGTCGTCCATGTTCAGCAGCTGATACTTCAGTGAAGAACTACCCGCATTGATTACCAGAATTTTCATATTTTCAAATCCTCCTGTAAAAGAATATATTAAACCACTTATTATTGTAAACCTTTTCACAAAAAAAATCAAGTATTTTTTAATATTTTTCTTGATTTTCCACAAAAATTGTTGTAAAATATAACAAGAGGTACATATATTTTTAGAATACAATGGAAAAATTTGGGAGGAGCATATGAAGATCGGTGCCATAATAAGCGAGTATAATCCGTTCCACAACGGTCACAGATATCAGATCGAGCAGACAAGAGCCGCGGGAGTGACGCACATCGCCGCCGTAATGAGCGGCAGCTTCACGCAGCGCGGCGACCCCGCGATGTTCACCAAGCATGTCCGCGCGAGAACTGCGCTCGAAAACGGCGTCGACCTTGTGATCGAGCTTCCGTCGCGGTATTCGCTTATGTCGGCAGAGGGATTCGCGCGGGGAGCGGTCGGGCTCATTTCGGCGCTCGGCTGCGTTGAGGTGCTGTCGTTCGGCAGCGAGAGCGGCGATATCGAGGCGCTTAAGGAGGCGTCGCGGGCTGTCGAGTTCACCGCCCACACCGAGGAATTCAGTATGCTGCTCAAGCGCGGCAGGAGCTATCCCGCGGCGCTGAACGAAGCGATGCTCGAGTATTACACGCCCGACGTCGCGGAGCTTATCGCCTCGCCGAACAACACCCTTGCCATCGAGTATCTCAGCGCTCTCGACGACATCGCGAGCACTATCGAGCCCATGACCGTAAAGCGGCTCGGCTCGGCGCATGACAGCGACGATGTGGGAACGTTTGCGAGCGCCTCCGCGATACGAAAGAAGATACTCGCGGGAGAGGAGTATTCGGCGTTCGCACCCGTTGTTGACGCTCCGTCGGCGGACATTTCACGGCTGGAGCGCGCGATACTGGCGAAGCTCCGCACGATGCGTCCCGAGGACTTCGAACGCTCCTACGACTGCATCGGCGGTCTCGGCGATCGGCTGTACAAAGCCGCCCGCGGGGCACGCTCACTCTCGGAGCTGTACTTCCTAGCAAAGGCTAAACGATACACGCTGTCGAGCATACGGCGCGCGGTGATGTGCGCGTTCCTCGGCATTGACAAGAGCTTCGCTGCCGAGAAGCCCGCGTATCTGCGCGTTCTCGGAATGAACGAGCGCGGAAAGGAGATACTTTCGGCGGCTAACTGCTCCATACCAATCGACACGTCGCTCAAGGCGCTGTCCGGAACGTCGCGTGAGGCGGCTCGTCAAGCCAATTTCGAGTCTCGCTGCACCGATTTGTATTCTCTGGCGTTTGCGCAGCCGTTACCGTGCGGAACGGACTTCACCGTACCGCCGGTTATTATCGATGGATAATTTCGTGGATCATTCACAAAATATTACGACCGAGAGGAGTATAAATGGGCACATTTGACGAATTGCGGAAAAAACACCCAAGATTTATATACCACAGCTTCGAGCTTTCCGGGAAAAGCCTTCGGTTTCACTTCCAGATCGATGAGTTTCATTTCCGACCCGAATGGCGGTTCAACCTTGAGCTGAGCAGCTATCAATTCGACAGGGAGCAGGCTGAACGGATAGCGTTTTCGCTGGGAATGGCGGAGCTGGTCTCGTACTGGAAATGCGCCTGCTGCCCGACCGTCGAGGTGCGGTGCGGAGGGCTTTCGGAGCGGCAGAAGAACTGGTGGAAAAAACTGTATTTTAACGGTCTTGGGGAGTTTTTCTACCGAAACGGCATTACGACGGACTTTGACAGCTTTATGACAATCGAAGCGCCCGAGCCGCCCGAATTGCCGATATGCAAGCCCGATCTCAGCGGAACGCTCGTTCCCGTCGGCGGCGGCAAGGACAGCGTGGTCACGCTCGAGCTGCTGAAGCAGGCGGACGAGGACATCACGCCGTACATCATCAATCCGCGCGGCGCAACGCTCGGCTGTGTAGAGGCGGCAGGGCTGCCGCCCGATAATATCGCCGCTCCGACGCGGACTATCGACAAAACGCTCCTCGAACTGAACTCGCGCGGTTATCTCAACGGGCACACGCCGTTCTCGGCTGTGGTGGCGTTCTCGGCGCTTTTACACGCGTGTGTTCTCGGGAAAAGGTACATCGCCCTATCCAACGAAAGCAGCGCCAACGAGACCTACGTCGAGGGCGCACGGATAAATCACCAGTACAGCAAATCCACCGAGTTTGAGCGCGATTTCCGCGAATACTGCGCGATGTCGTTTGGTGATTGCCCGGAATATTTCAGCCTGCTGCGCCCGCTGTCGGAGTGGCAGATAGCACGGGAGTTCGTGAAATATCCGCAGTACTTCGGGGCGTTTCAGAGCTGCAATCTCGGCTCGAAAACGAACGTCTGGTGCGGGGAATGCGCGAAGTGCCTGTATGTGTACATCCTGTTGGCGGCGTTTCTGGACGACGAGGAGCTCGAGAAAATATTCGGCTGCAATATGCTGCAAAAGTCCGAGCTCGCGGATATGCTCGACGGGCTGATGCTGGACGGCGAGGATAAGCCGTTCGAGTGCGTGGGCACGAAGGACGAGGTGCGGCTGTCGCTGAAAATGGCGCTTGACAGGCGCTCGGAGAGCCCGCCCGTGCTGCTTAAACGGTTCGCGGAGAAATTCCCCGGGTTCAAGCCCGTCAGCTTGACAAATTACTTTGACAGGAACAATTTTGTTCCGAAACGATTTTTACCGTTACTGGAGAGAATTACAGATGAAATTTGACGTATTAAAACCGATCTTTGAGGGCAAGCGCCCCGTAATACTCGGCTTCGGCCGCGAGGGACAGGTGTGGCTGGACATTTTGAGGAAGCTCCGCTGCTGCCCCGAGATAGCCATTGCCGATATGAACCCCATCGATGTGTACGATCTGCGTATGCCCAACCTTACCGCCATCTGCGGCACGCACTACCTTGAGGAGTGCGCGGAGTATGATATTATCCTGCAGTCGCCGGGAGTAGCCGTCAAGAATCGTCTTGATGACGCTGCTAAGGCTAAGATACTCTCGCAGACCGAGCTGCTGCTCAGAACGAAACCCTGCCGCATTATCGGTGTGACGGGTACTAAGGGAAAGTCCACCGTGTCCTCTCTTATCCATCATTTTCTCGCGGCTAACGGTTTGCCCGCTATGCTGATAGGCAATATAGGAGTGCCGCCGATGAAGCGCTTCGACGAGTTGGACGGCGGTATGACGGCTGTGTGCGAGATGAGCTGCCATCAGTTGGAATTCGTAAAGCACTCTCCCGATATCGCGGTGATGCTGAATATGTTCCCCGAACATCTGGATCACTATGTAAGCTATGAGGCTTATGCCGAGGCAAAGCGCAACATAGCGCGGTTTCAGCAGGAAAACGACATCACCGTTGCGAACTCGGACATTCTACCGCTTGACTGCGCGGGCAACGTCTATTCGGCGGCGTTCGGCAAGCAGGCTGACGTGTGGACGGACGGCGGCTCGATAACGCTTTTCGGCGAGGAGATACCTGCCGGTAGGATACGCACGCGGCTGTGCGGACGGCACAATATCTACAACATAGCTATGGCGCTCGCCGCGGCTGTCAAAGCAGGCGCGGACCTGCAAAAGTGCCTCGACTCGCTGCCGTCGTTCAACGGACTGGAGCACCGCCTTGAATTTGTCGCGGAGATAAACGGAGTGGAGTACATCAACGACAGCATCTGCACCGTTCCCGAGGCTGCTATCGCCGCCGTGAACGCGTTTGACGGCGCGGACTGCATTATCCTCGGAGGCATGGACAGAGGCATCTCCTACAACGTTCTCGGCGATTTCCTGAACACGGGCGTGGTCGAGACGGTCATTCTGCTGCCCGACAGCGGAAAGCGCATCGGAAAGCTCGTCACAAACCCCATGGTCAACCTGATGTTCGCTGAGGACATGGAGGCGGCGGTTCGTATGGCAAGCGAATTCGCGCATAAACGCGTGCTGCTCTCGCCCGCGTCGGCGAGCTACGGCTTCTACCGAAACTTTGAGGAGCGCGGACGGCACTTCAAGCAGCTGGTAAACGCGCTTAAAAAAGAATAAAATTCACGGGCTGCTCCTATCGGAACAGCCCGCTTTTTGGGTATATCAAACAGCCGCTGCAGATCCTTGCTCTTCTGCCCGCTCGGCTATTCACGGACCATATCGCAATGTTTCTAAGAAACATTGCGGGGGTTCAGTCCTGTCGGACTGAACTTCGGCCACCTCACGGTACGGCTGTGGATCTTACCCTTGTTTATTCTATGCCGCTCAGCGGATTTCGTGAAAGTACGCCTCTTCTACCGCAACAATCGGTTGCTTGACTTGGGTCTGCCTGTTTGATATAATATTTATGAGGTGATAAGATGATAGGCGAGATAATAAAAGAGATTCGTCAGAATGTCAATATGACACAGGACGAAATGGCACAGGCTCTTTACGTCACAAGGCAGGCGGTCTCGCGCTGGGAGAACGGCGAAACGACCCCGAATATCGAAACGCTGAAGCAGATATCCAAAATGTTCGGCGTTTCCCTTAACCGCCTGCTTGCTAATGCTCAAACAGCAGACGACCGGGCAGCCAAAATAAACGCCGACAGGTTTATCGGATTTGCCGACGTGTACGAGAACAGCCGTCCTGCCGTACCCGATCACGCAATCGAGATAATAACCGATTACCTCGGAAAAACTCCCGATACCGTTGTGGATATGGGGTGTGGAACGGGCTTATCAACAAGGGCTTGGGAGAATAAATGCGGAAAGGTCATTGGCATTGAGCCGAGCGAGGATATGCTGAGTATCGCCAAGGCAAAATCGAGCGGAAATGCTTCTTTTGTAAAAGCATATTCCGATAACACCGGATTGCCCGACGACAGCGCGGACGTTGTGATCTGCTCGCAGTCGTTTCACTGGATGAACCCTCACGATACGCTTTCGGAGGTCGACCGTATATTGAAAAAGGGCGGGATATTCGCTGCTGTGGACTGCGACTGGCCTCCCGTCTGCAACGCAAACGCCGAGATAGCTTATATGAATTTATTCAACAAGGTAAGAGTTATCGAGGAGGAAAATAAGGATATCCGCGAAACGTTTCATCGCTGGGATAAAAACGATCATCTGAAAAATATGATCGAGAGCGGTTTTTTCAAATATTGCAGAGAAATAGTTTTTGACAATTGCGAGGAATGCAGTATCGAACGTTTTTTAGCTCTGGCGCAAAGTCAAGGAGGGTTACAGACGATATTGAAGCACTCCCCCGGGCTTATCGAAAACGATTATCTGAATTTCCAAAAAGCCGTATATGAGAGCTTTGACACGAGTAGAAATAAAGTAAGCTTTTGTTACAGAATGAGAATCGGAATAAAATAAAAAATGGCGTGCATTACAATGATTGGTTGCTTGACGTAGGTCTTACTGTCGGTAATGATTTTCAAACATAGCAAAGCCGCAGATATAACGTCTGCGGCTTCGATCCGCTAATCCAAACACGGGTGCCTCTGTCCTACCCGCATATTTTTCCGTCCTCGATCCTCACGATTTTATCGGCTTGTGCGGCAATTTTTTCATCATGCGTAACCATAACTATGGTCAAGCCGAGCGACTTCTGAAGCGATGAGAGCAGCTTCAGAACTTCGGCTCCGGATTTTGAGTCTAGATTTCCGGTTGGCTCGTCACACAGCAAAATACTCGGTTTGTGAATGAGCGCACGGGCTATTGCCGTCCGCTGCTGCTGACCGCCCGAAAGCTGCGAGGGATAATGCGACAGTCTGTTTGAAATTTCGAGCTTGTCGGTAAGCATTTCGAAATACGACGTATCAACGGGTGTTTTATCAAGCATAAGCGGTAGAAGAATATTTTCCCGCGCGGTAAGTTCGGGTATCAGATTGAAGAACTGGAAAACAACGCCGATGTTTTTGAGCCTGAACCGCGATAATTCCACATCGCCCAGCGAAAGAATATTCGTGCTGTCATAAAATATTTCTCCCGTATCAGCCGTGTCAAGTCCCGCCGCCAGGTGAAGCAGAGTCGATTTCCCGCTGCCCGACGTTCCGATAATAGCGGTGAATTTTCCTTGATCGAAAGTAATGCTGCACTCGGATAAGGCGTGAACCGCCGCATCGTCTTTTCCATAAATTTTTGTAAGATTTTTTACTGCGATCATAAGCTGCGCTCCTTTTCATTAATTTGTTCCATAATAGTTTCCTTGTCTGTTTTGGAAAAAACCGCAAACGCGAACGCCGCGGATAACAACAGCAAAATTCCGCTTAACAACAACAGAAAACCGATTATCGGGACATACTGCATTTCGTAATCCAGCAGCAGATAGTGCTCGGAGTTGTTGATGAACGCCCTCTGGAGCTCGTCCAGCCCGAGGTCCGAATAGCCTCCGTCACCCCCGCCGAGCATTTGAAGGCATTTTTGCTCGCGCAGGCGGAGCAGCCACTTCGCCGCGTAGGACAGCGCCGCCCCGCCTATGCAGCCGAAAACGGTATTTCGCAGAGTGTGCAGCGCGAAAAGCCTCTTGTGCGCCTTTCGCGACATTCCCAGCGCGCGGAGCGTCGCAAAGTTCTTTCCGGCACTTTCGAGTCGCGTCTGGATAATCGCGTAAAAGCCCGCCGTCATCATCAGAAAGATAACCGCTATGATTGAGATAATGCTCGCAAAATGGGCGGCGAGGTTTTCGGAATAGCTCTTTCGCGCCCCGGCAAGCGTGCTTATTATCATTGCCTGATCGCTCAACACGGTCTGCTTTATCTGCGAGAAAACCCGCGAAGCGTCCGCGTTTTCGGCGTATTTGACGACCGTGTAATCGTAATTGCTTTTCAGCGGCGAAATAAACTCGGTATTTGCCTGCGGGGCGGCGAACCTTATATTTCTGACGTCCAAATCCCCTAAAAGTTCATACATCGCGGGGTGGCTTTCGCGGGCGCTTTCGGGAAGAGTTACAATCGCCTCAACAATTGCCTCGCGCTCAAAAATATCCACGTCGGCGGTGTATTGGTTGTCGATCGAGATCGTTTGAAGCGCTTCACCGACGCTGAAGCTCGGGGCTTTTCCCTCGAAAATGATCTCCGCAACGCCGTTTTTGTATTGCCCGATTTCGCCCTCCGTGACATAATCTTTGAGCGATGAGATAACCGCATCGTTCAGGAAAAACGCGACGGTTTCGTAGTAGTAATAATCGAAGATCGGGAGCACCTGTTCCGCGCCCTCATACCACTCAAGCTCCGTTCCGAGAAGCGGCGCGGGAATGTTTTCGGAGGCTTGCGGATAGACGAGCGTAAATCCTTCGCTTCTCGCGAAGCACTGCACGTCGGTTATTCCGGGAATTTCGCCGAGCTGCCGCGCCTCATCGGGAGTTATGCCGGTGTTTCGGTCGACGCGTATGCTGCCCGCGCCGCTGTTAAGGCTGTAGATCACAGCGTCCGCGCCTATCTCGCGCAGGTCGAGATTTCCGACCGCGAAAAAGCTGTCGCCGTTAAATTCCTCGCTCCTGAACCACCGACTGCTGCCCTTGCCGTTCGTCGTCGAATAGCAATACCCGAACGTGCAGGTGAAGATCACCGCCGCGACAAGCAGCGCGTGAGTGAAATTCGCGAAGAACGTGCCGGATACTCTGCCCAGCAGCAGCCCGAGGCTCCGCGGCTTGGCGTTCTTTTTCGGTGTTTTCGCGCCGCGTTTTATATGGCTCGCGAAGTAGATCAAATAGCCCAAAGCAAGCACCGCCGCGCTGCAAATCACCGCGGTAACAAACGGATTCTCCGAGATTTTTTCAACGCCCCACTCCGCCGAATACGCGCGCAGAGCGGGAAGTCCGAGCAGGCTTTTTTGGAGCGCTAAGATCAGCTCGTAAACGCCCGCCGAAAGCACAAATCCCACAAGCACTCCGACTGTCAGAAATATCAGAGCTTCCATGAAAAGTATCAAATACTTGCGGCGCTTTGAAGCTCCGAGATTTCGCATTGTTTCAAGCGATTTTTCCCGTTCGGTAATTATCGGGTAAAGCACGCCGAACAGCGCAATTGACGAGATGACGATCGCAAGCAGGCTGAAATATCGGATCGCGGTTGTCGTGTCGGACGGGTAGATCTTCGTGGAAATATCGCTGCTTTGGTACGCGAAATTTACGAGCGACGAAACGCTCTGCGCCTCCATATTCTGCCCGATCATCAAGCCGTTTTCGAGCATCTCCCTCATGAAAGCCCCGTGCTCCTCGTAGAACTCTTCGGTGTAAACGTCCGCGCCGGCGTACTCGATATAGGCGTATGTCTGCGAGTTTTCGCTCAGCGGAACGTCGCCGTGGTACAAATAAACCACCGGTGTTGAAAGCTCCGCGCCGCCGTCATTGAAGAACTGATAGTACTCCTTGTCCGGGCGCCCCGGGTTAGCGCTTGATTTTATTACGCCGACGATCTTGATTGTAAGCTCGCCGACTTTCGCGCCCGTTTTGTTGGTGTTTCCGTCAAAGTCGAACAAATCGAGCGTAATCTCCCGCCCGAGGGCGTTTTGCGGCTCGAACTCGAAGAACAGATTTTCCGCGATATAATCGTGAATGGCAGCCTCTCCGGAGCTCTCGGGGAAACGCCCCGCGAGGAGCTCTAAATTTTCGAGCTCGCGGGCGTTTTCGTCGTAATACGCGCCGCAGGTGTACTGCCGCCGCTCGTCTCCGATCTTCCCGAGGATCGCCGCTTTCCCGACACGCTCAACGCGCTCGTCCTCGCGGAGAATTTCAAGCTGCTCGTCGGAGATCAGCTTATCGCGTATAAATCTGCCTCCGTTCAAATTCCCGCCGTAAACCATCGAGCCCAAGCCGTTTCGGAACTGAATATCCCGCAGCTCCCGCCGCAGCTCGGTGCGCTCGATAAGCAGCGACGTGGTCACTAAAGCGGTCAAGAACATAATTGCCGTGATGATTTTTACAAACTGAAATTTGTGGCACTGCCAATATTTTCGGATTAAAAATAAATTTGCTTTCATTGATGTTTCCGCCTTTATAACACAAAAATAGGTGAGGTTAAAATTACAGCCGCAGGACGGTGTTAAACCAATTCCATAAACCTTGCCGCTCTCCAAAACAAATTTTACGGATTTTCCAGCGACTTCTCCAGAAAGCTCTTGGTCTTTTCGCTCTTGGGCGCGCCGAACACCTCGTCGGGCGTTCCGTATTCCTCGATAACGCCGTCCGCCATGAAGATGACCTTGTCGGCTACTCCGCGCGCGAAATTCATCTCGTGGGTGACTACTATCATTGTGCGGTCGGAGGTTTTCAGTTCGCGGATAACGCGCAGTACTTCTCCCGTAAGCTCGGGGTCAAGCGCGGAGGTCGGTTCGTCAAAGCAGAGTATATCGGGGTTCAGCGCCAACGCACGCGCGATAGCGACACGCTGCTGCTGTCCGCCCGAAAGCTCGCAGGGGTAATTATTCACCTTTTCGGAAAGCCCGACCGTGTCAAGCAGCCGCCGCGAATTGTCGTCAATATTCCTTATTATTTCCCTTTTCTCCGTTACGGAGAACTTTTTACCCTTGAGCTGTCTCAGTTCCTGCGCCAGAGAGACGTTCTTAAGTACGTTGTACTGCGGGAACAGGTTGAACTGCTGAAACACCAACCCGAAATGCAGCCGCTTTTCACGCTTCTGAGTGTCGGAGTAGGGCGGCTCGTCGGAGCTGTACAACATATCTCCGTTGACCGAAATGCTCCCTTTGTCGGGCGTTTCGAGGAAATTCAGGCAGCGCAGCATCGTCGTCTTGCCGCTGCCCGAGCTGCCGATTATCGCAAGCACCTCTCCCTTTTCCATCGAGAAATCAATGCCCTTTAAAACCTCCGTTTTTCCGAAGGATTTGTGAATTCCGTTTACTTCTAAAAAATCCATATCTATCCTCCGTCAGCCGCTGTAATAGTTCATCTTCTTCTCGACGTAATTGAGCAGCACCGTCAGCAGCGCCGAGAACACCAGATAGAACGCGCCGATATAGAACAGCGGCCAGATGATCATCTTCATACTTACGATATCCTCAGCCGCCTTGACAAGCTCCGTCACCGCAATTACACGTGCCAGCGAGGTATCCTTGACGAGCGTGATTATCTCGTTACCCATCGGCGGCACTATGCGCTTTATGACCTGAAACAGCACTATCTTGAAGAATATCTGCGTTTTCGTCATACCGAGCACCTGACCCGCCTCGTACTGTCCCTTGGGAATGCTCTCGATACCGCCGCGGTATATCTCCGAAAAATAGCAGGAATAGTTGATGATAAACGCGATAAGCACCGCCGTAAGACGCGGCAGCGCCTGCATTTTGAACAGCAGCCCGGGTCCGTAGAATATCAGAATTATTTGCAGCATAAGCGGAGTACCGCGGATTATCCAGACAAACGTCTTTGTTATCCACTTTACGGGCAGAATTTTCGACATGGAGCCGAATGTTATTACCAGTCCCAGCGGAAGCGATACGACAAGCGTTATCAGAAAAATGACGACAGTAACGCCAAAGCCGTTCGCAAGCTGTTTTGTAACCTCAAGAAAACTCATATTTTTTCCTTTTCCATTATGTACGTACTTATCCCACTCGGAGCATCAAATAAAATGACAGATAAGCGGGATAAGTATAGAGCACGGCGCGGTGATTTACAAAACCGTGCCGTGCTCTTTAATTACAGTGCGTAAATATCGTCGACGCCGTACTTCTTTGCAAGATCAAGCAGAGTGCCGTCCTTTGCAAGCTCGTCGATAGCCTGATTGATCTTCGCGAGGGTCTCGGTATCCTCAAGACGGACGCCTACCGCGTAATCCTCGTCCATAAGCTGAACGGATTCGAGTATCATAAGATCGGAGAAATCATCGCTGTCTACGGCGCTTCTCGCGAGCGTGTAGTCAACGATCCCTATCTCGGCAGTGCCCGCTTTCACTTCCAGAACCGCATCCTTCTGTGCGTCGCAGCCTATCTGCTTGCAGTCCTTAAGCGTATCGTCCGCGTTTGCCGCGTCCTCGCCCGCGGATCCGGCTTCAAAAGCGACAGACGCGCCCGCCATGGACTTGGTGTCGGTGTACTTTTCGGCGTTATCCTTTTTGATTATAACCACCTGCCTATTCTTGAGGTAAGTCGTGGAAAACGCCATGTTCTCTCTGCGTTCGTCTGTTACGGTAAGACCGTTCCAGATAAGGTCGATCGTCTTGGATTTAAGCTCGATCTCCTTTTTCTTCCAGTCGATGACCTGGAACTTCGGAGTAACACCCAGCTTCTCGCATACAGCCTTGGTGAACTCGGTTTCAAAGCCCGTAAGCTCGCCGTTTTCGTCAAGGTAATTCATAGGCTCGTAGTATGTAATTCCTATAATAGCCTCGCCCTTGTTCTTGATGTAGTTCCAGTCGGTGTTGTTGCCGGATGCGGAATTGCCGTCCGAGCCGTTGCTGTTACATCCGCAAAGACCCAGGCACATTACCGCGCCCATAATAAGCGCAATTAACTTTTTCATTTGTTTTCACCTTTCTTTTATCTGTTTATCAGAGTAAAGCAGAACGCCGCTTTCTCACTTAACTTACATATTGTAGCACAATGTCCTTATTTTGTCAAGGCACTGTACGAATTTCCCATTTTTTCAACAAATTTTGCCGGGTTTAAGAGCCGTTTTCCGACATTTTTACAAGCCCAGATGCACCGCCATAATAGCCGCCCACTCGCGTATCCAATAGTTCGCGATGTTCCGCGCGGGGGTTTTCGAGGAGCGGTGTCCCACCGTCCTGTAGCCGTTTTTGCGCGCGTAGATATCGGCGCGGTACTGGTGGAAATCGCTGGTAACTATCACCACATTGTCGGTTATCCCGCGCTCCGAAAGCAGCGCCGCCGAAAACCTTATATTCTCGCGCGTGCTGACCGACCTGTCCTCCTTGATTATGCGGCTGTCGTCAATGCCGAGCTCGATAAGATACCGCCGCATCGCCTCAGCCTCGGTGATATCCTCGCCGTTTCCCTGACCGCCGCTCACCACACAGACCGCCTCGGGGTGCTCCTCGAGCACGTCCGCGGCGGCGACAAGCCTGTACGCGAGCATGGAGCTGGGTTGATCTCCCTTGACCTGACAACCCAGCACTATAACCGCCTTTGTATCGTCAAGCGGCTTGTCCATACACGCCGCCATATTGACCGTGAAGATCATACACAGCACCGCGCAGACCCCCGCGATGCCGCCCACGGCAATGACCGCTATCCTGCCGGCGAGCTTGCCCCAAAGCCACTTTATCAGCCTGCACAGCTGCTTCCACATAACTGCGCAGAGAAATATCACGCCGAAAAGGACGCTGCCGATGATCGTTCCGGCGGTGAAGAAGTTCAGGTCTACCCAGACTAGCATTACGAGAGCGCCTGCCGCGATGATAATTCTGACGATTATTGACAATATTTTACACATAACGTTCTCCAAAAAAGCTGCCGAAAAAGTTGTTTCGGCAGCATGATCTTAGTAATACTGTATCTCGCGGAATATGTCGCCAAAATCACTCGAGCCGATCCCCGAAAATACGCACGAGAAAAGCCCGATGATATATAGGATACTTATTCCCAACGCGATAGCCTGCCAGATAAGCATCGCACGCGCATAGTTCTTTTTGGGCTGCGGCGTGTCGCCAAACGCCCAGATAAACAAAAGTATCAGACCCACGATGCTCAGACCCGACAGGAATATCGTCAGTACCCACTGTCCGACGGTCATCTCCTGCGTATTCGCATTGTAGCTATTGTTGTTGTTGTTGTTGTAGCTCTGCGGATAGGCGGGCATCTGTGCCGAATTCGTGTTTGTATAAAGGTTTTCCGACGGCGCCGGAGTCGACTGCATCGGCTCAACGGACGGCGCGGGCTTTCCGAGGTCGACAGCGCTTTCAAGCTCTGCTCCGCAGGACGGACAGAACTTGCCCTCGCCCTGCACCAACGTACCGCATTTACTGCAAAATCTTTCCATAATTTACCTCACATAAGTATTCTCGGGGCTTAGCCCCTGCCTGTTTATATAATACCATATTCGCGCGGATTTGTCAATGCTTTTTTCACACTTTGCGCTATCCGTGTATCCACTGGCTCATACCCGCGCCCCAGACCTCGTTTGGACGCTCCCTGAAACCGAACTGCTTGTAAAATTCCTCCTTGCCCGTCGCGGACATCAGGTAGAGCACGATCGTTTCACCCGGGAGCAGCGTAGAGCGCATATACTCCATCGTGCGGCGCATCATCTCCCTGCCGATGCCCCGGTGCTGATACTCGGGGATCACCATCACATCGGTGATAAAGTTTGCGTAGCTGCCGTCCGACAGAACGCGTATCATCCCTATCGCCCTGCCGTCATCGCGGACGGTCGTGATGTGAAACGCGTTGTTCAGCGCGTTGCTCGCTATCCTGTCCGAAAGCACCATAAAATTTACGGCGCGGCGCATTTCCTTGTATTCCTCCAGTGTCGGAGCTTTGTCTATATACTCGATTGCCATTTTATTCCTTTCCGCAAAATTCCGCCCTGTTTATACAGGACGGAATATTTTTGTTTTAGTTTTCGCTGCTGTCCTCGGGCTTTTCGTCAGACGTTGTTTCCGTTGTTTCCGCGTTCTCATCGGCGGACTTTTCCTCAACAAGACCCGCAGGCTTTTCCTCGTCAATTCCCACCGGATTACCCTCGAGATCGATCTCGCCCGCCATTAGCTTGTAGAAAACGGGACCGTCGAGCTTCTCATGCTTTATCAGATACTGCGCGCAGCGCTCGAGCAGGTCGCCGTGAACGGTAAGGATATCCTTAGCCTTTTCATAGCCCGTCTCGATAAGCTCGCGAATCTCAGCATCTATCTCGCTCGCGACGTTCTCGGAGTAGTTCTTACCGTGACCGTAATCTCTGCCGAGGAACACCTCGTCGTTCTCGCTGCCGTAGAGTATCGGACCGAGCTTTTCGGAAAATCCGTACCGCGTTACCATATCTCTCGCAACGTTGGTCGCACGCTCTATATCGTTGGAAGCGCCCGTAGTGATATCATCGAGAATGAGCTTTTCGGCAGCGCGTCCGCCAAGCAGCACGATTATCGACTCCTCCATGCGCTTTTTCGTCACATGAGAATTATCCTTCTCGGGCAGGTGCATGGTAAAGCCCGCCGCCATGCCGCGCTGGATAATGGACACCTGATGAACCTTGTCCTGCGTGGGGCAGAACATCGTCGTAACGGCGTGACCCGCCTCGTGGTAAGCGGTGATACGCTTGTCCTCGGGGCTGACAATACGGCTCTTCTTCTCGGGACCCGCAACCACCTTGATAGTCGCCTCCTCGATATCCGCCTTTGTCACGGCCTTGCGGTTGTTACGCGCGGCAAGAAGCGCCGCCTCGTTTACAAGATTCTCCAGATCCGCGCCCGTGAAGCCCGCGGTCGTCGCCGCAATGGTCTTGAGGTCAACGTCGGGACCGATATTCTTGTTTCTGGTGTGGACTTTCAGTATCTCCTCGCGCCCCTTGATATCGGGATAGCTTACGACTACCTGTCTGTCGAAGCGTCCCGGACGGAGCAGCGCGGGATCGAGTATATCACGGCGGTTGGTCGCCGCCATAACGATGATGTTTTCATTTTCGGTAAAGCCGTCCATCTCAACGAGAAGCTGGTTTAGGGTCTGCTCGCGCTCGTCATGACCACCGCCGAGACCCGCGCCGCGCTGTCTGCCGACCGCGTCTATCTCGTCTATGAAGATGATAGAGGGAGTGTGCTTCTTAGCCTGATCGAACAGGTCGCGCACTCTCGAAGCGCCGACGCCGACATACATCTCTACGAAGTCTGAACCCGATATCGAGAAGAAAGGCGCGCCCGCCTCGCCCGCGACAGCCTTGGCGAGAAGCGTTTTACCCGTTCCGGGAGGACCCACGAGCAGTACGCCCTTGGGAACTCTCGCGCCTATCTCGCGGTACTTGCCCGGGTTCTTGAGGTAATCGACGATCTCAACAAGCTCCTGCTTTTCCTCGTCCGCGCCCGCAACGTCCTCGAACGTCACCTTTTTGCCCGTCTGCTGACGGACGTTCGCGCGGGAGAAAGTGTTCATCTTGCCGCCGCCCGTTGTCTGACGCAGCACGATGACCGTAAAGATGACCATCACGCCGACAAGCAGCAGATACGGCAAAATGCTTGTAAGGAACGTGTTGTCGGAGATCGGGATATAGTTCTCGTAAAGCTTAGCCTCGGGGTTTGCCTCGTTATAGCGCTGACGGTAATTGGCTATCTTTCCGCCGCTGGTGTAGCCCGTGTTGATATCGTTTATGAAAATATTTACATTCGGAACGGAGTACACCTTGACGTCCTGCTGGTTCTTTATATCGCCGCCCTTGAGGACGTAGGTCAGTCTGCCGCTGCCCAGATCCAGCTCAAACCACGAAACGTTCAGATTGTCGAACTCCGCGATGACATCGGAGTATTTGAGCTGTGCAGCCGAGCTTCTGCCGCCCGCGAGATTGAGCACGGACACCAGTCCGAATATCAGCAGGAGCGCTATCAAGCAATAGATCACAACGCCCTGGAGCTTATTTTTCTTCATTTAAACCGCCTTTCCTGTTCGGGCGAGCATGTTCCTTTGCCCGAAAAATATATATTAAACTATGGTTTATAAACGCCAATGTACGGGAGATTTCGATAACGCTGATCGCAATCAAGACCGTAGCCGACCACAAACAAATCTTCGATCTCAAAGCAGCTTCTGTCCGCCGTAAAGCCCTCCACCTCGCGCCTTGACGGCTTGTCAAGCAGGCAGACTATCTTCAGCGATTTCGGCTCCCTCGCGAGGAATATCTCCTTGACCTTGCTGAGCGTGTTCGCGGTGTCAATAATGTCCTCTACCAGCACCACGTCCCGACCCTTGATATCGGGTACGGTGCGCTCGTCGGCGATCACGCTGCCCGTTGTCGCCGTGCCGGAATAGCTCGACGCACGGAAAAAATCGATCTCGAGCGGACATTCCACCTCGCGTATCAGATCGGAGAAAAACACCGCCGCGCCCTTTAAAAGGCAAATGAACAACGGATTTTTTCCGTCATACTCCCTTGTAAGCTCACCGCCGAGCTGACGAACTTTTTCTTTCAGCTGCGCCTCAGTGAACAAAACTTCCTCAACCTTTTCGGGTCTGTTCATTTATGTTTTCCTCCTACACAAAATTCATTATAGCACATAATTCACAAAATTGCAATTGATTTTCGTGAATTTCTGCTGAAATTTTCGAGATATTTACCAATCATTTCCTTTTTTCTCATTAAAGCCGCGGTAATGCTGCTCGATGTGTTCGACAAAGCACACGCCCTTGCATATCGTGAAGAAGCGGTCTTTGCATGGGTTGTATCTTGCCGAGCGCCTGCTAAGCAGCTCCGAAGCCGTGTTTATTCTCAGCGCGGACGGCTCTATGCCGCCGTCCGTCAGTATCCTCCGCACTGCCCGCGAACGTATCGGAGAAGGCAGCCTGGCAAGCCCGGCGGCGTTCCAGCCGCGCCCCGTACGGTTCTCCTCGAGCGCTTTTACTGCCGCGTCCTCGAGAAACGTGTTGTCCGCGCGGAGATTTTTGGTCATCCTGCCAATAACCTCCAACACCGAGGGGTTTATTTCCAGCATCTCCGAGAGCAATCTGTGGCGAATCTTATTGCGCGTGTACTCCTCGGACAGATTGGTGCGGTCGGTCACATAGTCCTGTCCGTTCGCGGCGAGAAATTCCTCCACGTCCGCGCGCGTGCAGTAGATAAGCGGTCTGACCACCCGAAAGCCGTCAAGAGCGCGCACGGGCGGTATGCCGCACAAGCCCGCGAGCCCCGTGCCGCGGAGCATATTTATCAGCACTGTTTCGGCGTTGTCATTGGCGGTGTGAGCGGTCGCGAGGACTGCCCCGCCGAGGTCGCCCAGTGTCTCCGAAAAGAACCCGTAGCGCACTCTCCGCGCCGTTTCCTCAACGCTCTCGTGCTTTTCGGCGAGCGCGGCGACGCTGACCTTTTTCGCCGTCAGCGGCACTCCGAGCCTGTTGCACAGCTCCGCGCAGAAAAGCTCGTCGCGGTCGCTCTCCTCGCCGCGCAGTCCGTGATTAAGATGGCACGCGTAAAGCTCAAAGCCGCGCTCCCCGGACAGCTCTTTCAGCGCCAGCAGCAGCGAAACGCTGTCTGCGCCGCCCGAAAGCGCCGCGCATATCCTGCCGCCGAACATACCGTAGTCGCCGTCCGCGCGGCGAACCTTGTCAATAAACTCCGTCATTGCGCATAACCGCCGTTCGGCTGCTCGCGCCGAACCTCAACGTTCGTAAACTTCGTGCACTCGCCGACCCAGCCGAGGTCGGCAGTTCCCGTCTCACCGTGACGGTTTTTGGCGACAATGCACTCGCAGAGGTTCTGATTGGGGTCGGTCTTATCGTAGTAGGAGTTTCTGTACAGAAACAGCACGATATCCGCGTCCTGCTCGATAGAACCCGAATCACGCAGATCGGAGAGCATCGGGCGCTTGTCTGGGCGCTGCTCGGGTCCGCGAGCGAGCTGCGAGAGCGCGATCACGGGAATATTCAGCTCCTTGGCCATTATCTTGAGGTTACGCGTTATCTCGGACATCTCGACAACGCGGTTTCCCCGATAATTGTTGGTGCTGCTCATCAGCTGCAAGTAGTCAATTATGACGACGCCGAGATTTTTCATGCGGCGCAGCTTCGACTTGATATTGGTCACGTTGCAGCCGGGGGTGTCGTCAATGTAGATCTCCAGATGCTGGAGTACGTCCGCGGCGGTCATAACGTTGTTCATATGCTCGGGACTGGAGCGACCCGTCTGCATCTCATCGGACGACAGCATAGCCTCGGAGCACAGCATTCTTGAAACGATCTGCTCCTTGGACATCTCGAGACTGAACACGCATATCTGCTTGTCGCGGAAACGCTTAGCCACGTTTACGGCAACGTTCATCGCGAACGACGTTTTACCCATACCGGGACGCGCCGCGAGAATTATCAGGTCGGACTTATTCAGACCGAAAATCTTCTTATCGACCTCGGTGAATCCCGTCGGCAAACCTTTCATGGCGGGCTTTCCGCCGTTTCTGTCGGTCTCCGATACCAGCTCGCTGAACGCACGCACCCTGTCGTAGACGACGCCGGAGATGTGCGTGAGATCGCTGCTTTCGGTACCGGAGCGGATATCGAATATTTTCTGCTCCGCGAAATCCACCACGGCGTCTGCGGTGTCGGGAGAGGTGTTCGCCGTGTCGATTATCTCCTTTGACGCGAAAATAAGGCTGCGCCTGAGAGCCTTTTCCCTCACGATCTCCGCGTACTTCGATATCGCCGAGATACTCGGAACGTCGTTCAGCGCCTTCAGCAGGTACGCCTTTGCGTCCACAGCCTGCGCGAATACGCCGTGCATCGCGCACATATCGCCGACGGTGACGCTGTTTATGACGTCGTTGCTCGAAAAGAGCTGAACCATTATCCGGTATATCTCGCGGTTTCTGTCATCAAAAAAGTGCTCCGGCTTCAGCACGTTGACAATATCGCCTATAAGGTCGCCTTTTCCGATGACCGCGCCGATGACGGCATCCTCCGCCACCTTGTCAAAGGGCAGATTTATCCCCGTGAGATCGTATTCTTCCATTCCGTTCAGCCCTCGTCCTTAACGCTTACCGTAAACTTCGCCGTTACTCCCGCGTACAGCCTTGCCTCCGCGGAGTAGTCGCCGAAGCCCTCTATCTTCATCGCAATGTTGATCTTCTTTTTGTCAACATCCAGCCCGAGCGACTGCTTTATCGCCGCGGAGACCTCCTTTGAGGTGACCGTGCCAAACAGTCTGCCGTTCTGACCCGCCTTTGCCTTTACGGTCACGGTCTTGCCGTCGAGCTTGCCCGCGACGTCCTTGGCGTTGGCGATCTCAACATCTATCTTGTGCTGAGCGCTGTCCTTCTGACCCTGCAGCAGGTTAAGATTTTTCGCGTTAGCCTCTTGCGCGAGCCCTTTCTTTATCAGGCAGTTGATGGCGTATCCGTCCTTTACCTCGTGGATCTCGCCCTTTTTGCCCGTGCCTTTTACATCCTCCAACAATATAACTTTCATATCCGATCTTCCTCCTAATCTTTATCCTTCGGTGCGGTCGTAAAGTAATCGTCAATGACCTCGTGCAGCCTTGCGACAGCCTCCTCAGCGGTTATGCCGTAGAGCTGAGCGCCTGCCATCGACTGGTGACCGCCGCCGTCGTCCAGCTTATTTCCCAGATTCTCCATCAGTACCTGCACGTTTATCTTTCCGAGAGAGCGGGCGCTTATGCTCCAGCCGTTCTCGATGGGATACACCGTGAACGACGCGTCGACGTTGCGTATATACAGCATCTCGTCCGCCGCCTGCGAACACAGCACGCGTATGCCCTCAAATCTCTCCTCGACCACAGCGATAGCGCACCGCGCGCGGTATATATTCGCCGAAGAGATGATCTGCGACTTGCGGGTCTTGTTCTCGATGGTCGTGTCGAACAGCTTCTTGACAGCTATCGTGTCCGCGCCGAGCTTTTTCAGGTACGCCGCTGCCTCGAACGTTGATACTCCCGACCGCATAACGAAATCCTTTGTATCAAGCGCAATACCCGCGAGCAGCGCCTCCGCCTCAAGCGGCTTTATGAGCACCTCGCTGCTGAAATACTGGATAAGCTCCGTGACGAGCTCGCAGGCCGACGAGGCGTTGCTCTCATGGCAGCGCACCGCAAACTCCGTTATCGCGCCCGCGCTGAGCCTGTGGTGGTCGATGATGACTACGCGGTTCTTCTGCGCGAGCTCGAACAGCTCCGCGTCCTCCAGTTTCTTTGTAATATGCGTATCAACGATTATCAGCACCGATTTCGGCGTAATCCACTGCCTTGCCTCCTCGGGCTCGATAACAACGGGCGTATCGTAATCGACGAACCTGTCGAACAGCCCCTTTGCGTTAGTCCTTGTGCTGTCTCTGAACCGCGCGACGGTGTACGCCGGGATGCCCAGTCTGCGTATCGCGCAGGTGAGACCTATCGCAGAGCCTGCGCTGTCAAAGTCGCCGAAGCTGTGTCCCATTATGTACACAGTATCCGCAGTGCTTATAAGGCTCTTGATCTCCTCCGCGGCAAGGCGTATCTTTACCTTGCCAGTGCGCTCCTTGCCGGGCGAGATCGCGCCGAACGCGTTAAACCCGTTGGTGGTTTTTACCAGCGCCTGATCTCCGCCGCGCTCGAGCGCCTTGTCAAGCATCTCGCTCGCGAAACGCTCTCCCTCGGCAAGCGACGAAGCCGTAGCGCCGACACCTATCGACAGGGTAACGACAGCTCTGTCGCGCACTATTATCTCATGCGCCTTATTGATAAGCGCCATCTTGTCCTTTATCATCTCGTTAAGGTACTGCTGCTCGAGCACGATAAGGAATTTATCGCCCGTTATCTTTTTGAGCACCGCCTTTTTCTCGGCAAAGTATTCCTCAATAAGCCTGTCGACCTGGATCGTTACATACGCGCGTTCGCTCTCTTTTGCGCCCGAGAGCAGCTCCTCGTAGTTGTCGACCATGACGACCATTACCACCGGCTTGGACATCTCGTGCGTTTTCTGAAGCTTTCTGAGGTCGGTGATATCGCGGAAGATAAGCATCGTTATTCTTTCGCGCACTGCCTCGCTGTTGTCGTCCGTTCCGAAGATCAGCGGCTTGCCCGCCCCTCTGCTGTCGACGGTAAAGTCGTGCACTACCGAATAGACCCTAAACCAGCTGTCGGAATAGCCTATCTCCCTGCCGTCCGAGCCGAAAAGCTCGAGCGGCACGTCCGTTACCGCGGTTATCGAGCTCTCGTCCTCGCTGGGCACGAAAAATGTCTCGTTGAAGCAGTCGTTGCTCCAGATGACACTGCTGTCGTCGTCGACGACGCATACCGGCAGTGGGAACCCGATGAGCGACATCGAATCCGTGCTGCGTATCTCCGCCGAAAGCTGGTCGAAATACCAATACTCGCTCTGACGTATCTGGAGCAGCTTGCCCAGCGCCAGACCCGAAACGCCCAGCAGTACCGGCAGCGACACCCAGAACATCAGCGGCTCATGACGGAAAACATATACGTCAATCACTATCAGCATCACTATCAAAGTGACTACGGCTGCCAGAAGAACATTGCTTTTATAAAAATTTCTCATGGTGTACTATTTTCAAATCTCCATAATGATCGGCAGGATCATCGGACTGCGCTTTGTTTCCTTGTAGATGAACTCCGAGAGCGCGTCGCGCATCGCGCTCTTGATATTGCCCCACTCGCGGACGTTGCGCTCGTGGAGGTCGTCCATAACCTGTGTCATCAGCTTCTTCGCCTCGTCGAGCAGCTCTTCGCTCTCGCGGACGTACACAAAGCCTCTCGACACGATATCCGGACCCGCGACGACGCTGCCCGTCTCGCGGTTCATCGTGGCTACGATTATCATTACGCCGTCCTCGGCGAGATGCTTTCTGTCGCGGAGCACCACGCTTCCCACGTCGCCCACGCCGAAGCCGTCGACCATCACCTTGCCGCTCGGCACTGTGCCCGTAAACTTCATCTCCACGCCGTCCGTCTCGAGGACATCCCCGAGATCGGCTATAAACGTATTGTCCTCCGGTATACCCATGCCGGTCGCGAGCTGGACGTGCTTCTTCATATGCTTATACTCGCCGTGGATCGGCACGAAGAACTTAGGCTTGGTGAGCGAGATCATCATCTTCAGCTCTTCCTGGCACGCGTGACCCGAGACGTGCACCTCGTACATGCTCTCGTAAATGACCTCCGCGCCCTGCTTCATAAGCTCGTTGACGACCTTGGTCACAAGCTTCTCATTGCCGGGAATGGGATTCGCCGAGATGATTATGAAATCGTTGGGCGTTATGGTGACCTGTCTGTGATCGCCGCTCGACATTCTGGAAAGCGCCGACAGAGGCTCGCCCTGCGAGCCGGTCGTCGCTATGACAAGCTCGGACGGGTCGTAGCGGTTTACGTCCTCAATATCGATCATAGTTCCGTCAGGCACCTTTATATAGTTCAGCTCGACAGCTTTCGCTATGACGTTCGTCATACTCCTGCCCGAAACAGCGACGTGTCGTCCGTGCTTGACCGCCTCGTCGATTATCTGCTGGATACGGTGGATATTGCTGGAGAACGTCGCGATTATGATGCGCTTGCCCTCCGCCTTGGCAAACAAGCCCTTGAAGCTTTCGCCGACCGAGCGCTCGCTCTTGGTGTAGCCGGAGCGCTCGACGTTGGTGCTCTCGCTCATCAGCGCGAGTACTCCGCGATTTCCAAGCTCGCCGAACCGCGCGAGGTCGATTATGCCGCCCTCTATCGGTGTGTAATCGACCTTGAAGTCGCCCGTGTGTACGATAACTCCCGCGGGGGTGTGTATAGCGAGCGCGCAGCTGTCGGGAATCGAATGGTTGACCCTGATAAACTCCACCGACATACAGCCCATACGAACGTTCTGGCGCGGCTCTACGACATTCAGCGACGCCTGAGACAGCAGTCCGTGCTCCTTCAGCTTCCCCTCGACGAGACCGAGCGTCAGCCGAGTGCCGTAAATGGGCACGTTTATCTTTTTCAGCAGATACGGCAGCGCGCCGATATGATCCTCATGACCGTGCGTGATGACGATGCCGCGGAAGTGCTCCTTGTTCTTCTCGAGGTAGGTGAAATCGGGCACGACAAGGTCAACGCCGAGCATTTCCTCATCGGGGAACGCCAGACCGCAGTCCACTATAAACATATCGTTTGAGCACTCGTATACGTACAAATTCTTTCCGATCTCGTTCAGCCCGCCGAGCGCCATAAACTTTACGGGTGTGCTGCGGCTTTCGCGCGGCTTTTTCTCCGCGGGACGGGGATTCGTCCTGCCGAGCACGGGCGTCTTGAGCGACGCGGGCGCTCTGGTGTTAGTCAGCACGGGAGTTTTGGGCATCGGCTGCTGTTTGCTGTTAGTGAGCACAGGCGCGCCCGTATGTCTGTATTTCTTCGGCGACATGGGCGGCGTGTTACGATAGGAGCTCTTCGGCACGGTCTGAGTCGGCGCTTTGGCAGCGGGTCTGCTCTGCTTCTTAGATATGTTTTCTGTTTCCGTCAACAATTTGTTATTTGACAATAATCCCATAAAATTTCCTTTCTCTTTGTGCAAAATTCACAAAATTCTCCCCAAATTCTGCATAGTTACCCTAAACTGATTATAATTTGCGTCAAAACGAGTTAGATCAAATTGCGTCATTGTACAGGAGCTCTTAGCCGAGACATAGTTATCCCGTCTATTTGTTCAGGATTTTGCGCAATTTTCATGTAATTTCGTAAAATGCCCTATGTAATCCCGGAAACATTTTACAGCGCCCAAAACTAATAACGTCCGCGTTTCGGGTATAAAATAATGTTGAAAAAACTTTTTGACCGCTATATTAAAGGGCTTGTTATAACTCGCCCTAAAATTCCAAAATTTAACAATACTTTTTTCCATATTGAGGAAAATACATATCTATTATTATACCGCTTTTTCGGGAAAATGTCAAGGGGTTTATTTCCGTAAATCCGCTCGGCGGTTTTTTTACGTCAAAATCGCCGAAAATTGGCGGCAAAACTTAAGCTATCAGTCCGATATTTCCTATGATATCGAACGGCGTTCCTGCAAAAAATAGACCCGTGATCCTCCGCGCTTCGTGCGCGGAGACACACAACTACAAACGAAAGGCAGTCAACATACGATGATACGAAAACAATTAAAGATCTTTTCGGGGACTGCGGCGGTGCTGACCGCGATTTTCGCGGCGGTATTCGGCTTTTTCTACACCGCGCTCCCCTGCGATATAAACGTAGAGACAAATTCCGAATTTGCGGGAGGGGGATTTTCTCCAGTTATCCTGCGGCAAACCTCCGAGGGGCTTTCCTATTACCTCGGCGGGCTTCCTATAAAGACGGCAGACGTTTCCGAGCAGCCGCGCCCGTCCGTTATTCCCTGCGGCACTCCGTTCGGCATAAAGGTCAGATCGGACGGCGTTATGGTGATAGAAGTCGCCGAGAAATCCCCTGCCGACAGGGCGGGGATAAAGCCCGGCGATGTGATAGTATCCGTAAACGGAAAGGAAGTTTTTACCAATTCCGAAATAGGCGAGGCAGTCCAGCTTTCCTCCGCGCATACCGAGATAATACTGAGGCGCTGCGGCAGCGAGCTGTCTGTCGGACTTGTTCCCGAGAGGGTCGGGAATATGCTCAGGATAGGAGCGTGGGTGCGCGACAGCGCCGCGGGTATCGGCACACTGACGTTTCTTGAGCCCGATACGCTCGTTTTCGGCGGTCTCGGACACGCGGTCAGCGACGTGACAACGGGCGACGCCGTGCCGCTGCGCACGGGACAGATAACCTCCGCTGAGATATACGATGTCGTCAAGGGCAAGGAGGGCTGTGCGGGCGAGCTGTGCGGCGCTATACTCCCCAATTCCGACATCGGCGAGCTTTCCGGCAACACCGCCGCCGGAGTATTCGGCAGGCTCTCCGCACCCGTCGAGGGTGAAACGGTGCCCGTAGCGTTCCGTCAGGAGGTCAAAACGGGCGCGGCGACCGTGCTCACGACCGTTGACGGAGGAGCCCCCCGCGAGTATTCCATCGAGATAGAGCGCATAAATCTGCTCGACCTGAACGGCTCAAAGGGTATGGTAATCAGGATCACCGACGACGAGCTGCTTGAGAAAACGGGCGGAATAGTGCGCGGAATGAGCGGCAGTCCCATATTGCAGAACGGTATGCTTATCGGCGCGGTGACGCACGTCCTTGTCAGCGACCCCGCGCGCGGCTACGCGGTTTTTGCCGAGAGTATGCTGGAAAACTGCCGCGCATCGCTCGGAGAGTGAGCTAGGGAAGCATTGATTAAATCTGGTGCGCATATTGCGCAGTCAGATTTTTCGTCAGATTGTGCAAATTTGACGCAGTCGGGCTGACGCCCGACAAGGAAAACTTGTGCAATATGACGGAAAATATGCAAGCAAGATGCGTGCCAAGCCGAAGGCGTGATTTATTCAGTGCTTCCCTAATTATCCACCAGCACGCGCACCTCAAACGCGGAGTTTACAACGCACACCTCCGCGCGGCAGTTTTGCGGCAGCTCACCCGCTATGATGCGCTTTGAGAGCATATCCTCGATATCCGAGGTTATCTTTCGGCGCAGCGGGCGCGCGCCCATTCCCTCCTCGCGGACGCTCTCGCATATGCGCCTTGCGGCGGAACTGTCGAACGACAGCTCAATACCGCGCGAAAGCGCTCTTTTGGAAACGTTCTCCAGCATTTTCGCGCAGACCGCCTCCATATTCTCGGCGGTCAGGCGCTCAAACACGACAACGTTGTCGATACGGTTGAGCAGCTCGGGGCGAAACTGATCCTTGAGCGCTTTGAGTACGTCCGTACTGCCGCCCTTTCCACTGCCGAAGCCGAGATAGCTGCGCCCAAGCTCATCGGCGCCGATGTTGCCCGTAAGGATAATTATGGTGTTCTTGAAATCGGCGGTCCTGCCGTCCGAGGCGGTGAGCTTGCCGTCCTCGAGTATTTGCAGCAGAATACTCAGAACGTCGCTGTGAGCCTTTTCCACCTCGTCGAACAGCACCACAGAATACGGACGGGAGCGCACCTCCTTTACAAGTCTGCCCTCCTCGCCGTAGCCTACATATCCGGGCGGCGAACCTATCAGCTTGCTGACCGAATGGCGCTCCATAAATTCGGACATATCAAATCTTATCAGCCGCCGAGGGTCTCCGAAAACGCCCTCCGCAAGCGCTCTGGAGAGCTCCGTCTTGCCTACGCCGGTCTGCCCGAGGAACAGGAAAGAGCCGATGGGGCGCTCGGGGTCCTTCAAGCCCGCTCTGCCCCTGCGGACGGCGTTCGCGACCAACGTGACAGCTTTGTCCTGCCCGATAACGCGCTTTCGGAGCAGACCCTCGAGGTTTGACAGCCGCTCGCTTTCGTCCTCGCTGAGCCGCGCGGCGGGGATACCCGTTATCGCCGATACCGCTTTTGCAACGTCCTCGGCATCCACGATCACACGTTCGCGCTTTGTGCTGCCGCCGAACAGCTTTTGCTTTACGACAGCGCGCTCGGTGCGCGCTCTCGCCGCAGCTTCGTCGATGAGGTCGATCGCCTTGTCGGGCAGCCGCCTGTCGTTAAGATAACGCTCCGAAAGCTTTACGGCGGCCTTTATCGCCTCGTCGGTGATGACGGCGCGGTGGTGCTCCTCGAGCCGAGGACGCAGTCCGTTGAGTATCCCGACAGCTCCCGCCTCGTCGGGCTGCTCGACACAGATCGGCTGAAAACGGCGCTCCAACGCGCTGTCTTTCTCGATAAAGCGGCGGTACTCGTCGGTGGTGGTCGCTCCGATAAGGCATATCTTTCCGCGCGCGAGCAGGGGCTTTAAGATGCTTGCCGCGTCGATAGCGCCCTCGGCAGCGCCCGTGCCGACGATCATATGGATCTCGTCGATAAACAATATAACGCTCGGATCGCCTACTGCCTCGTCAAGCACGCCTTTTAAGCGCTCCTCAAAGTCGCCGCGGTACTTTGCGCCCGCGAGCATTGCCGAGAGATCGAGAGCGAAAACGCGCTTGTCGGCGAGCTCGGGCGGCACGTTGCCGAGGGCTACGCGCTGCGAGAAGCCCTCGGCAACGGCTGTCTTGCCGACTCCCGCGTCTCCGATAAGACACGGGTTGTTTTTGGTGCGGCGCAGGAGTATCTGTACCATGCGCTCTGTCTCGGTGTCGCGTCCGATAACAGGGTCGAGCTTGCCCTCGCGAGCCTCGGCTGTCAGCTCTCTGCCGTATTTGGTCAGCATCGGGAACTCGCCGCGGACGTTCTCGGTCTTTTTGGGAGAGCGCTCTTGCTTTTTCGGCGGTTCGTCAAAGCGCGGCGCGTCGAAGCTTCGTGCGGAAACTCCGCTGTAGAGCCGCTGAACGGTGTCGGAGCTCTGCTCGCTGAGAATGGCGTAGGCCGTGCAGTCGCGGTCGGTTAGGAGCGCTAACAGTATATGCTCGGTGCCGACGTACTTATCGTTCCTGGAGACCGCATAGGAACGCGCGTTCGCGAGCAGCTTTTTAAGCCGCGGCGAGAAATCCTTTTCGTGCAGCTCAATGCTCTGCCCTATGCCGACCCTGTCCTTGAGCTGGAGTATCAGGTCGCGGAAGCGTACCTGCTGCCGCGCAAGGAGCACTCCCGCAGCGCTCTCGGAGTTCTTGGCGAGCGCGCAGAGCAGGTGCTCGCTGCCGATATAGGTATGCCCCATCTGTCCCGCGATAGTAATAGCGCTCCCGAGCGCTTCAGCTGCCTCGCCGGAAAAACCGGGCGTGATGTTCTGATTTGCCATTTTTCTACCTCCGACGGATTAATTTGTAAAATTATTATGGGAATATTTGGTTCGTTTATTCGGAGTATATAAAATGTCACAGAAAAAAGAGGTGCCGAGCGTTTACGCTCAACACCTCTCGGGTCTGCGATACGGAACTTTCCGTTGAAGATCACTTCAGGATAGTGATTCCGCCGATAATGGGCAGCGGCTTTGTCTCGCCGTTTACAACGTTGACGATGCCGAAGATAACAAACAGGATCACGACCAGTCCCAAAACGCCGCTGATGATCCCGGACACGATACCGCCCAATATCGGGATTATCCTGAGCACCAGCGAGCAGATCGTGCTGACCGCGCCAAAGATAAGCGACATGATAAACAGCACCAGTCCTTGATTTGCGTGATACTTTACGAACGGCGTGCTGCCGGTGATTACGGGTATCAGGCAAATAAACGGAATGTAGCACAGAACGCCCATTCCCTTTTCAGATGAATCGTTCATTGTGAAGTCCTCCTAAATATTATTGCGGAGCCACATCCCGCTTACCATATAATATAACATATTTCCGGAAAAGTCAAGTGCTTGAAAAGTTTTACAAAATTTTTTGTAAAATAACTCCAAAAACCATTGGTTTCTCGGAATCTTTTTTTACACCTTTGTGAATTATCTCAGATACGGATTACATCTTTTCTCGGTCTCCAGATCGGTCACGTCGCCGTGTCCGCTGAGTATGCCCGGGTTTCCCGGCAGAGCCGCGATCCTTGCCAGGCTCTCCGCCATTTGCCTGTCGCTGCCCGAGTAGCCGTCGGTGCGTCCTATGCTGTTGTGGAAGATCACGTCGCCGCTCAACACTACGCCGTACTTGTCGCAGAACAGCAGACAGCTCCCCGCGGTGTGTCCCGGAGCCGCCATCACTCTGAACGTCACTCCGCACACCGTGAACTCCTCGCCGTCGGTAAACGTCTTGTCGGGCGTTACCGGCGCGAACGGCGTGCCCTGCATAAACCACGCCCAGCTCTTGTCCGAGCTCGATAGCATCTCCGCGTCAAGATCGGGAGCGTATATCGGCGCGCCCGTCCTGCCGCTCAGCTCGGCAGCGCCCGCGAAATGGTCGAAATGCCCGTGCGTGATGATGATCGCGCCGAGCTCCGCCTCCTGCGAATCCAACACTGCGATGACCTCCGAAACGGAAGCGGGATCGACCGCTATCACTTTGTTGTCGTCGCCCGGGATGATGTAACAATTCGCCGCCAATGCTCCCAGCGGCATCTGCATTATTTTGTCCATAAATTTCCCTCATAACTAATCACCCATTAAAAACTTGACATCTTTGCGAAAATCCTGTCAAGTATTTTAACGGTGATTAGTTTCTCACTTTATCTTTGTGACTTTAGCGCCACCCTTTGTCTTGTTGTACGATTCAGTAGCCGAAAAAGCCTCTATCAGCGCAGTCTCCATATCGTTCAGGCGCTTTGCCTTGACGGGAACGATACGTACATACGCCTCCTTGCCGTACTTGATATCGGCGTAGATATCGCCCTTGCCCTTACCGTTGAAGTGATTGTGGACGCGCTGACAGACGTTTATCGACTGCCCGATATAGATATTCTCCCAACCGTAAAACCGCTTGAACCGCACGGGCTTGTCGAAGATCATTATCACGTAGCAGCCCGGAAAATCGGCATATTTATGCCCCGTCCGCGACTTTTCGTCGATTATCCATTCTTCCTCGAACCGCGTCCAAGGCGTAAAGCCGCCGCGCCGTATCTTTCGGCGCAGACGGGCGTTTTTCGCCTTGGGAGTGCTCCGCGCTCTCAGCCACAGCACCGTAAGCACCAACAGCGCACCGAGCAGCAGATACCGGTAAATATCCATTCTCTTACTGTTTTCCCGTTCTGTCCGCGGAGATAACGCCGGGTATCTTTTTGAGACGCAGCATCACGTTCGCAAGCTGCTCGACGCCGGCTATCTCGATGGTTATCAGGAGGTTGGTGTTGCCATTTTTCAGACGGTGCATATTCATCTCGTGCATCGGGATATGATTAGCGGCGATCGCGGCGGTAATATCGGCGATAACTGAGGACTTCTGCTCGGCGATAATGTCGATGGTCGCGCGGTAGGTCGTGTCGTCAACGCCCGCCCACGACGCCTTTATCCAGCGGTCGCGGTTCTCCTCGCTGTCCATATTGTTGATAACGTTTATGCAGTCCTGCTTGTGTATCGAAACGCCGAAGCCGCGCGTAACGAAGCCGATTATCGGGTCGCCGGGCAGTGGATTGCAGCACTGAGCGAACTTCACCATGCAGTTGTCCACGCCCTCGATGATAATGCCCTTTCGGCGGGCGCGTCGATTGGTCTCTTCGATGTTCTCCTCGCCCGTCGGCAGAACGGCGTTCTGCTCGCGCTGGGTGCGCAGCTGAAGCTCCTTTATGCGCTGGATCACCTTGGATATCGAAACGCCGCCGTAGCCGATGCTCGCGTACAGGTCGTCGACATTCGCAACGTGCGCGCGCATCGCCGCCTCGTTTAGAATTTCATCGTCGAGCGGTATTCCGTTGCGCTTGAACTCGCGTTCGAGCTCCTCTTTTCCGCAGGCGATATTTTCCTCGCGGCGCTCCTTTTTGAACCACGAGCGTATCTTCGCCTTAGCCTCCGTGGTCTTGGCGATATCGAGCCAGTTTCGGTTGGGACCGTAGTTGGGCGAGCCGCTGGTAAATATTTCCACAATATCGCCCGTCTTGATCTGATAATCGAACGGCACCATACGTCCGCCGACCTTTGCGCCCGTCATCTTGTTGCCGACCTCGGTATGAATGGCGTAAGCGAAGTCGATAACGTTCGCGCCTAGCGGCAGCGGGAAAATGTCTCCCTTTGGCGAGAATACGTACACCTCGTCCTGCGCGAGATCGTTCTTGATAGCGTCGGTTATCTGCTCAACGTCGTCCGCTTCCTGCTGACGCTCGAGAAGCTGACGTATCCAGTCGAAGCGCTTTTCGCCCGCGACGCTGCCCTTTAAGCCCGCCTTGTACTTCCAGTGCGCGGCGATACCGTACTGCGCGGTGTTGTGCATCTCCATGGTGCGTATCTGCACCTCGAACGGTATGCCCTCCTTGCCGATAACGGTCGTGTGCAGTGACTGATAACGATTGGGCTTGGGAGTCGCGATGTAGTCCTTGAAGCGGTACGGCATCGGACTGAACAGATCATGGATAACGCCGAGAACATTGTAGCACTCGATGACCGACTGCACGATGATTCTCACGGCATAGATATCGTATATCTCGTCAAAAGGCTTGTTCTTGACGTACATTTTCTTGTAGATACTAAAGATAGACTTCACCCTGCCCTCGATAATAGGGTCGGGCTTGATATCGGTTATGCGCTCTCTTATGCGCGCGCTGATCGTGTCGATAAAGCTGTCGCGCTCTTCCTTGTGAACGTCGAGCAGCCGCTCTATCTCCTTACAGCCGTATGGGTCGAGATAGCGGATGGCGATACTCTCCATCTCCTCCTTGACGTCGCTCATACCGAGACGATGAGCAATGGGAGCGTAAAAGTTCATCGTCTCCAGCGAGGTCTTGCGCTGCTTTTCGGGCGGTCTCGCGAACAGTGTGCGCATATTGTGCAGCCTGTCGGCGAGCTTGATGATGATAACACGGATATCCTTGCTCATCGCCATGAGTATCTTGCGGATATTCTCCGCCTGCTGCTCCTCCTTGGTGTTGAGCGGCACCTGACCTATCTTCGTAACGCCGTCCACCATAAGAGCAACGTCCTCGCCGAACTTCCTGCGTATCTCGTCGAGCGAGGTCTCGGTATCCTCCACCACGTCGTGCATGAGCGCCGCGCAGAGCGTATCCGTGTCCATACAGTAATCCAGCAGAATGGACGCCACGGACAACGGGTGCGTTATATATTTTTCTCCCGAGGAGCGCATCTGCCCCTCGTGCGCCGAGTCCGCAAGCTCGTAGGCACGCATTATCTTCTCCGTGTCATACTGCTTATCGCACGCGGCGAGCTTTTCCATTAAATCATCTATGGTTATAGTGTCCATCGTAAGGTCTCCCGGGGATCTATTCCGCAAACTGTTTGTTGAGCTCGTACAGCAGCCCGCCCGCGAACAGATCGCGCTTTTCCGCGGGCACCGTCACGGGCGCGCCGTTGTCGTTGTACTCTATCATCTTTGCCTCGGCAAACGCGTCGAGCGTTACCCTGAGCATACAATAATTGACGCTTCCGTCAAATACCGCCAGCTCCTCGGCGGTTCGCCTGCCCTCGTTTCTTCTGACGAGGTCGTATATCTTCATCAGCTCCTCGCGGCTTTGAGGGATAACTCTCGGCGCAAGGCGCTTGTCGCAGCCCTCGCCGCGGCATATTTCCTCGTACACGCGGCTCGCGGCGATGAACCTGTCCTCGCTGAAGCCGGCGGGGCGGTAGTCAACGAGCCGCAGTTCCGCGCTCTCCTTGCCGTTGTACTCGTTCAGCTCGGCGGTGGCTAAGATATCTATCGTGTCACCGACGTTCGGAATGAACCCGGCGAACGGTATCCTGAACGTGACGACCCGAAGCGACGCCCTGCCCGACTCGACGTCGAACGAGGTGTATTTTCCCTCCGACATCGCGCGCTTTGCCTTTACCGTGCAGCCTCTCAAAAGGAACATCGGCACGGGGTTGCGCTCGCCGAACGGCTCTATCCGCGACAGCAGCTTTACCTTGTCCGCCGTAAGGTCGGCGCAGGTGAGCTCCATATCCGCGTGCACCGAGGGCAGCGGCATTTTCGGGTAATACTCGCGTGAAAACCGCCGTACAAGCTCTCCAAATTCGTCTATCTTATCCGCGGGCAGCGAAAAGCCTCCCGCGCCCGGATGTCCTCCGTAGGTCGTCAGCGGCGCTGCGCATTCCGTAAGCATCTTGTGCGCCGAAAAGCCCTCAATGCTCCTCACGGAACCGCGCGCCCTGCCGTTTTCGACGGATATCATCACGACGGGCTTGTCGTACTTTTCGAGTATTTTCGAGCAGACGATACCGATAACGCCGTGATGCCAGCCCTCACCCGCGAGCACTATAACGCGCTCCTTTAGTATGCGCGGCTCGGCGGCGAGCTGCCGTTTAACGTCCCCGAGTATCTTGTCCTCCTCGGTCTTGCGCTTGCGGTTGAGCAGCTCGAGCTCCTCAGCAATGCGCTTGGCGGTATCCGCGTCGTCCTCGCACAGCAGCAGCCGCGCCGCCTTTTCGGCATGGGCAATTCTTCCCGCGGCGTTTATTCTCGGACAGACCGTGAACGCAAGGTCGGTCGAGGTAATCTTGTCAACGGGGCGCTTCGCTATGCGGATAAGCTCGGTCAAGCCAGCGTTCTGCTCGTTTCTTATGTTTTCCAGACCACGCTGAACTATGTAACGGTTCTCACCCTTAAGAGGCACAACGTCGCCGACTGTCGCGACTGCCGCGAGATCGGCGTAGCTGTCCAGAACGAACTCCTCGTCCTCCTCCAGCGCGATAAGCAGCTTCAGCACCACTCCCGCGCCGCACAGGTCTTTAAACGGCGACGGGTCGTCCGCGCGGTTCGGGTCGATACACGCTCCGCACACGGGCAAGCTCGCGTTCGGCTGATGGTGGTCGGTTATCAGCAGCTCGATCCCCTTGCTCTCGAGAAACTCCGCCTCTTTGAGAGCGGAAATGCCGTTGTCAACAGTGATCACGAGCTGCGTGCCGTTGGCGGCGATCTTTTCGAGCGCTTCGACGCTCATTCCGAAGCCCTCGCTCCTGTCCGGGATATAGAAGTCCACTTCCGCGCCCTGCGCCTCGAGATAGCTGTACAGCATAACGGTCGAGCATACGCCGTCGCAGTCGTAGTCGCCGAACACGGTTATCCGCTTGTCCTCGTCGATAGCCGCACGAACCATCTCCACCGCCCGAGCCATATCGCTCATAAGCAGCGGATCGGAAAGGCTGTCACAGCCGAAGAACGCCCTCGCGCCGTCCAAGGTCACTATGCCGCGCCGCACAAGTATGCCGCCGAGAAAGTCGCCGAACTCGCCGACTATCTCATTATTAGCCGCCGAAACCGTATTCGGCACTGTCCACTTCTTCATATCGCTCCTTTAACGCGTCAAACGCTGAGCTCCGCCTTTTCGCCGAGCAGCTCCTTATTCTTCTCGAGCAGCGGCTTTACAAGCGCCGCCAGAAATTCCTCCGTCTGCTCGGGAGCGCAGCCTACGTACAGATCGGGCACCAACAGCTCCTCGATCTCGTCCTTTGTCACCTTGAACGCGGAGTCGCCCGCTATGCGCTCGGGCAGATCACATTCGCCGCCCTGCTTTATCAGCAGCGCAGCCGCCTGCGAGTGTACACGCAGCCGCTCGTGGAGCTCCTGACGATTTCCGCCGTTCTCCACCGCTCTCATCATTATATTCTCCGTCGCCATAAACGGTAACTTCGCCATAAGGCGGCGCTTTATCATCTCGGGATAAACCTCGATGCCGTCGGTGACGTTCATCATTATGTTCAGTATCGCGTCGACCGCAAGAAATCCCTCCGCTACGGAAACGCGCTTGTTTGCGCTGTCGTCGAGCGTTCTCTCGAACCACTGCGTTCCCGCCGTGAAAGCTGGGTTGAGCGAATCGATCATAACGTATCTCGCGAGCGAGGTGATACGCTCGGAGCGCATAGGATTGCGCTTGTACGGCATTGCGGACGAGCCTATCTGGTTCTTCTCGAACGGCTCCGCCATCTCCTCGAAGTTCTGGAGAAGGCGCATATCGTTGCTGAACTTGGAGCATGTCTGCGCGATCCCCGAAAGAGTTGCCAGAACCTGAGAATCTATTTTGCGCGAATAGGTCTGACCGCTTACGGGAACGCACGCCGTAAAGCCCATTTCCTCCGCGATCATCTCCTCAAGACGCTTTATCTTGGCGAGGTCGCCGCCGAACAGCTCCTTAAACGATGCCTGAGTGCCCGTAGTGCCTTTCTGACCGAGCAGCTTGAGATTGTCGATACGGTACTCGACCTCCTCTAAGTCCATCAGAAGCTCGTTTATCCAAAGCGTGGCGCGCTTTCCGACGGTGGTCGGCTGAGCCGGCTGGAGGTGAGTGTAGGCAAGGCAGGGCATCGACTTGTACTGCTCAGCGAACTTCGCGAGATTGTCGACGACGTTCAGCAGCTTTTTCTTGACGAGCCGCAGAGCGTCGCGCATTATAATAATATCGGTGTTGTCTCCGACATAGCAGGACGTCGCGCCGAGATGGATTATGCCCGCCGCCTTGGGGCACTGCTGTCCGTAGGCGTAAACGTGGCTCATAACGTCGTGGCGCACCTCGCGCTCGCGTTTCTCGGCAACGTCATAGTTGATATCATCTATGTGTGCTTCAAGCTCCCGTACCTGCTCCTCGGTAACGGGCAGTCCGAGTTTCATCTCCGCTCTCGCGAGCGCTACCCAGAGCTTTCGCCACGTTGTGAACTTCTTGTCCGCCGAGAAGATGAACTGCATTTCGGGGCTTGCGTAGCGTGTGCAGAACGGGCTCTCATAGGAATTGTAATTTTTGGACATAACGGTCTCCTTTAATAAAATATTACATTATATTGTACCATATTTGGCGGAATTTGTCAAGATACGCGGTCATATCCGCTTGACAAGAAATTCCAGAATATCGCGCATTACCTCGTCGCGGTTCAGCTCGAAAATAAGCTCGTGCCTTGCTTCGCGGTAGATGCGCAGATTTACGTCGCAGCCGTGCTCCAGATACTTAACGACGGCGCTCCGCACGCCGTTTCCGTACTCGCCGATGGGATCCATTCCTCCGCTCAGAAACAGCAGCGGCAGGTCGGTCGGAGTGTTCTCGATAACGGGTTCGCTGTTCGCGCACATCAGCGCGTTCAGCAGATCACGGTAGGCGGCTATCGTAAACGTGAAATTGCACTTGGGATCGGCACAATACTTGTCAACGTTCGCGTCGTCGCGCGACAGCCAGTCGTTGGGCGTGCGGCGGTTCTCGGTGCGCAGGTTGAACATACCGAAAACGACCCTTGTTCCGAACTTGTGGCGGTACAGATCGCCGTGATTATGCGAAATAAGATCCATCGCGCGGCGCAGAGGCGCGGAGCCCGTCATACCGCCGGCGGTGCCCATAATGATCGCGCCGTTCCAGCAGTCGCCGCCCGAAAGCACTTTGTATCTGCCGCAGTCCGCGCAGACCGCTTCGTCAACGTTGCTGCAAGTATCGCAATAGTTATTCGGCACGGTCACGCTGCAATATTTAGAGAGATATATCCTCGCCATAAAGCTTCCCATACTGTGTCCCATAAGGAAATGAGGGATCCCGGGGAACTTCTTTTCGAGCAGCGTTTTCATACGGTGCAGGTCGCGCACCATATTGACGTAACCGCGCTCCTGCCCGAAGTATCCGAGCATATCCTCGTCCGTTATCGAGTTGCCATGACCGATATGGTCGTTTCCCGCGAACGCGATGTCGTTGTCGCAGAGGAACCTCGCGAAGTCCTCATAGCGCTCTATATATTCGCACATTCCGTGCGACAGCATAAGCAGCGCCTTTGGCTTTTCGGGGGTGTAGATGTAGAAATGTACTTTGCAAAGACCGCTCGCGCTCGGAAATGTGCCTGTAATCTTCTTCATGGAAATTCTCCTTTTTGTATAATTTGATATAATGATAACCATTTGTAAAGGTTATTATTTCCCTTTTAGCTCTAATATATCGATTAGCAAAGATAATCTTCTATAACCTCCGTTCAAGCTGCCGGTCAAACGGCTCTGCGCGGACGTGCTCTTGATTGTAAACCTCCGCCTCAACGCAGCCCATAGCCTTGTAGAACGCCTGCGATTCCACCGCCGAATGCGCTGAGATGTACAGCTTTTCCGCACCGTGCTCCCGCGCCCAGTCGCACGCCCTTGTGAACAGCCCGCGCCCTATTCCCCTGCCGCGCATATCCTCCGAAACGTGAATACTCGACAGATCAAGATACTTCTGCTCGCCGCCGAATAACTGCGGCTCGACCGACGCAAAGCCCTTAAGCACACCGCCATCAAACGCTCCGTAGACCACTCCGCCGCTTGTAACGGTGTTGCGCAGACATTTCACCAAAAAGGCGTAGTCTTCCTCACTCCAGTCGTCAACAAACGGGTCGCTTTTTATCACCCATTCGCCGTCAACGCGCCGCCAGCAATCGTTGACGACCTGTCGGCGGATAAACCCCAAAAATAACTCTCTGTTGATTTCGGCACATTTTAACTCTCTGTATTCTGCCATAACATCAATCCTGCGGGTTTATCTCAATACCCCAACCCTCTAATTTCCTAAGCAGCTCCTCGGGCGGATCAAGGTACATATTGAATGTAAAACCCTCCAGATTCGGGAACTGCTTTATCTCGCGCTCGCTGATATCGGTAACGGCGAACATTGCGCCGTCATCGAACTCCTCAAAATCCAGCCAAAGCGGATTGATGTTGCCGTACACGTTCATCTCCTCGCCCGTGTACAGATTGCGTATTTTCGGTGCAAGGGAACGCGGTATCTTAAGCTCCGTGAAGAATTTTGTGCCGCGCTCGATATACTCCTCCAGCCGGCCTAGCACTGTTTCATCGGAGACCGTGTCAATATCCGACTTGTATCGCTCGTAAAACTCGTCGGAACCGTTGTACGGCTCGCCGAGGAGTTTCAGTTCATACATAAGCACCTCGATGACTGTCAGCTTGAACGGCAGATTATCAAACACCAAAAATTCATTTTCCATTGTCAAGCCCTCCGTTTACCGCCTCAAGACGGTAAATTGGTTGTCCGAGGTCGCTGAACCTCTTTTCGTATTCCGTCACTATGTTTCCCTCAAAGCCGCTGTTATGTAAGTCCAGCGAAACATTTTTCAGAGGAAATCCGCATTGCGAAAACTGCTCTATCGAGAACTCGAAAAAGTGCATATTATCGGTTTTCTGATGTATCTCCGCGCCGTCTTTCAGCACTCGTCGGTATATTTCGAGAAACCGATTGTGAGTGAGGCGGTGGTTGGCGTACTGTTTTTTGGGGAACGGGCAGCTGAAATTCAGGAACAGCCTGTCAACGCTCTTTTCACGGAACATATGATCAAGATACTCCGCCTGCCCCATACAGAAGCGAAGATTTGGCAATTGCAGCCTCATTTCCTCCTCCGCGCCCGTCACGAGTACGTTCGGCGTTTTCTCTATCGCGATAAGGTTTATATCGGGATTGCGCTTGGCGAACTCCACCGCATAACCTCCCTTTCCGCACCCTATTTCCAGGTAGAGCGGGTTGGAGTTGCCGAAGGTCTTTTCGGCGCTCACAAAAAACTCGTCGGAGAGCGGATCGTTCGCGTGCTCGTTCTGACACTGCATATACAGCAGCACGGGCGCGCACGCGGCAAGACGCTCGTCGAGGTTCTTCTTTCTTCTCATTCTCATAATTTCATCTCTCCGTCAACAATCATTTCCTCTTGACTTTTTGCTTCTTCATTCTGAACACGAAGATCTTGCTCAGCACATAGTTCAGTATCAGCACGATAATATTAGAGAACACCTTCGCGCAGAACTCGTAGATACTGTTGTGCATGCCCGGAAGATCGACAAGCAGAAACATTATCAGCAGATCGACAAACAGCGTCGCAATGCGCGAGGCATAGAGCTTTAGCGCCTCCACTAGGAACTTTCCGACCGTGTTCGCGGTGCTGCCGAAAACGTACACGCGGTTGGTCAGAAACGCGAACGTCACCGACAGGAACCACGAAACGATGACAGGCAGCGCGGTGTTGCTCTCTATCCCGAAATAGGATGTTATCTTGAATATCCACGCCAGCCATACGGGCACGCTTTCCGCGTTTGGGAAGATCACGCGGCACAGATAGTATGACACTATCGAGATGATCGTCGTGCCGATGCCGAATGCGAAATACAGGATTATCTGCTTGTGCTTTTGGTAGAACTCGCGCCTGCCGTCCTTGGTCTTAAGCGCTGCAAAGGTATCTTTAATGTCAATTCCCTTGATCTTTATATCCAACACCCTCCATAATATTTTTTCATATTTTAATATTTTAACATATTTTGGCGAAAAAATCAAGTAATGTTTTTATTTTATGCGGTAAAATGCGTGTTGTGCTACAATAGATATTGGACAAACAAACAAAAAAATATTGAGAGATAG
>CAMWVP010000007.1 GCA_947177735.1 uncultured Clostridia bacterium | reverse complement strand
ATCCGAGAATAGTGCCCTACGGACCGATCTCGCTCGACCCCGCCGCAATGGTGCTCCACTACGCGCAGGAGATATTCGAGGGCTTAAAGGCATACCGCACCGCGAACGGCGAGATACAGCTCTTCCGCCCCGATAAGAATATGGCGAGAATGAACGTTTCCTGCGACAGACTTTGTATCCCGAAGATAGATGAGGAATTTGCCGTTCAGGCTATCAAAACGCTCGTCAAGGTAGACGAGGACTGGATACCTACCGCCGAGGGCACGTCGCTGTACATTCGCCCGTACATCTTCGCGGTTGACGCTCACGTGGGCGTTCACCCCGCAAAGCACCTCATCTTCGCGATAATCCTCTCGCCCGTCGGAGCGTACTATCCGAACGGGATCGAGCCCGTAAAAATCTACGTTGAGCAGAAATACGTCCGCGCGGTAGTCGGCGGAACGGGCTTCACCAAGGCAGGCGCGAACTACGCCATCTCCCTCAAGGGTCAGGAGGAGGCCGAGGCTCAGGGCTACGTTCAGACGCTCTGGCTGGACGGCGTGGAGAAGAAGTACATCGAGGAAGTCGGCTCTATGAACGTGTTCTTCATCATCGGCGACGAGGTAGTCACTCCCGAGCTCGTGGGCTCTATCCTCAGCGGTATTACCAGAATGTCGATAATCGAGATACTCCGCTCAAAGGGCTATAAGGTAAGCGAGCGCCGCATCACCATCGACGAGCTTGTCGAGGCTCACAAGGCAGGACAGCTCAAGGAAGCGTTCGGCACTGGCACGGCGGCTGTCATTTCGCCTATCGGCGAGCTCAAGTACGGCGATACCGTTATGACCGTAAACGGCGGAAAGATCGGCGAGACCAGCCAAATGCTCTATGATACTCTCACGGGTATCCAGTGGGGCAAGATAAAAGACGAATTCGGATGGATACAGAAGGTATGAATAATAAATCGCAGGCGCTGATAGCGGAGATGCTGGAGGCCATGACGCGCAGGTACGTCCTCGGCGACAAGAAGATACCGCAGGATATGCTCGCGCTGAAGGATGAGATAATGGGAATATTTTCCAAGATGCAGGACGAGAAAGACCCCGCCGCGCTCGACATGTACGAGAAGCGGCTCACGGAGATACACGAGATCATATTTCCGGGGCAGATGAAGCTATGAGCGGACGCGTTGCGGCGGCGCTGCTCGCTGTGTCGGTACTGCTGTCCGTCATGCTTTGCGGCTGCTCGGGGAAACGGCTGACCGTGCGCGAGTACGGCGACGAGATAAAGCGCTGCTGGAGCGAGTTCCTTGTCGCTACGACGGACTGGACGAAATATGCTCCCGAGACATTCCCGTATACCGACGAGGAGATTGCCGGTCTGAAAGAGACCATCTCCCGACGTGAAAAAGCGCTTGACGATCTGGGGAAGATCAATCCTCCCGAAAAATACGCCGACCGCCATAAGGAGCTTGTAAAGTCGCTCGATTACGAGTACGAATGGAACAAGGCGGCGCTTAAGTTATGCTCGGCGGAAAGTTCCGAGGAAGCGGACAGGATCGGCGAGGAGATCGCGGACACGGTGAATTCCATTCCCGATGGCGAATCGTTTCCGAGCGTATATATGTTCCTGTGGAAGGATCTGAAAGCGGAGCTCGACGGCTGACAAAAGGAGCGTCGTATGGATAAAAGAAAGATACGCGTTATCACCTCTGTGTTTGCCGCTGTCCTGTTTGCGTTCACGATCGTGGGAAAGATAATCACGAACGCGCACCTCAATAATACCCGTGAGCAGGCACAGAATTACAGCGCCGACCTTAAAACGCTCTCGTCGCTTATCAAAGAGGCAAACGCGCTCAGCTCGTCTAACCGCGTCGAGTATATCAAGAACTCCGAGAGAAGCGCCAAACTTGCCATCGAGGATATAAGGAATGTGTTGGACTACTTTGAGAAGCTGCGCGTTCCGGGCAAGCTAAGCGCAGAATACCGAGACATAAAGGCTGCCATCGAGCGCGAACGCGGATTTATGAACGCAATAGAACAGATGTTCGAGGCGAGGTCCGACAAGGAATTCCGCGCCGCCGCGCTGGCTGCCGCGAATACAAACAGCGATGCGGATGACGGTTTCACGATGTCGCTCTCCCGCTTTATCAAGAAAATGGAGAATTGCGTTGACACGAGAAGAGAGCGGAGAAAATTTCTATGGCTATGATCTCCCTATAGGGAGCCTCTAAAAACCGGTTTGAAAAGGTAAAATCAGCAGACGGCGTGCCCTGCTGATTTTATCTCAAACAAGGTTTTTAGAGGTGACCTATACTCCACATAGGGGAAAGAAAGGAAATAACTTTAATGAAGAACACGGAAAAATCACTGGAAACTATCAAGACCTTGTGCATACACAGAGGGTTCGTCTACCCGGGCAGCGAGATCTACGGCGGTCTGGCGAACACGTGGGATTACGGTCCTCTCGGCGTTGAGCTCAAGGAGAACATCAAGAAGGCATGGCGCAAGAAGTTCGTGCAGGAGAACAAGTACAACGTCGGGCTCGACAGCGCTATCCTGATGAATCCGCAGACGTGGGTGGCTTCGGGTCATGTCGGCGGCTTCTCCGACCCGCTTATGGACTGCAAGGACTGCAAGACGCGTCACCGCGCCGACAAGCTCATTGAGGACTTCGGCGAGACTACCGCGGACGGCTGGGCAAACGACAAGATGATGGACTATATCCGCGAAAAGGGAATCAAGTGCCCGAACTGCGGCAGCACCAACTTCACCGATATCCGCCAGTTCAACCTGATGTTCAAAACCGCGCAGGGTACCGTCGAGGACAACAAGAACGAGCTGTACCTCCGTCCCGAGACCGCGCAGGGTATTTTCGTAAACTTCGCGAATATCCAGCGCACCACCCGCAAAAAAGTCCCGTTCGGCGTGGCTCAGGTCGGAAAGTCGTTCAGAAACGAGATCACCCCCGGACAGTTCATCTTCCGCGTGCGCGAGTTCGAGCAGATGGAGCTGGAGTTCTTCTGCAAGCCCGGCACCGATCTCGAGTGGTTCGAGTACTGGAGAACATATTGTAAGAATTTCCTGCTCGCGCTCGGTCTTAAAGAGGAAAACCTCCGCCTGCGCGACCACGATCCCGAGGAGCTCGCGTTCTACTCCAAGGCGACGACCGACTTTGAGTTTATGTTCCCGTTCGGTTGGGGCGAGCTCTGGGGCGTTGCCGACAGAACCGACTACGACCTCACTCAGCACATCAATACGAGCGGCAAGTCGCTTGAATACTTCGATCCCGAGACCAACGAGAAGTACGTGCCCTATGTTATCGAGCCGTCGCTCGGCGTGGAGCGCCTGTTCCTCGCGGTAGTCTGCGACGCGTATGACGAGGAGGCGCTCGAGGACGGCACCACCAGAACCATCATGCACCTCCACCCCGCTCTCGCTCCGATAAAGGCTGCCGTGCTGCCGCTGTCCAAGAAGCTCTCCGAAAAAGCTAACGAGCTGTATGACGAGCTGTCCAAGCACTTCGCTGTTGACTACGACGAGGCGGGCGCTATCGGAAAGCGCTACCGCCGACAGGATGAGATCGGCACGCCGTTCTGCATCACCTACGATTTCGATACCGAGAACGACGGCTGCGTTACCGTCCGCGAGCGCGACAGCATGCAGCAGGTGAGGATACCCCTCGCGGACGTTAAGGCGTATATCGAGGAAAGGCTTGCTTTTTAACTTAATTCAAGTCTTGTTTCCGGCACGGTTTAGATACACATATTATAATATAATAAAACCGTTTAAGCAACGGGCTGCATAAAACAAAGGTGCCGAGCGTGACCGCTCGGCACCTTGATTTTTCTTCGGAACGTTTTTTACGCTTTCCCGCCGTCTGCGGGCTCTATCTTCCATATCTCCTTCGCGTAATCCGCGATAGTGCGGTCGGAGCTGAACTTGCCCGCGGCAGTCATATTCAGCCAGCACTTCTTGATAAACTCATCGTGATTAAAGCAGAAATCGCTGTTTGCCTTGAGCTTAGCCTGAACGTAGTTCTCGAGGTCGCCGAGAAGGTAGTAATGGTCGGGTCTGTGCCACGAGGCGCCGTCAAGCAGCGAATAGTACAGCTCTCTGAACGAACCGTTCCCGCCGTCGGAGAACGTGCCGTCGATGAGCGTGTTCAGCACGCGGGCGATACGCGTGTTCTCGGAGTAGATCTTTCTCGGATCGTAGGTCGGCATTCTCTGCGCGAGATCCTCAACGCGCGCGCCGAAAATGTAGTTGTTCTCCTCGCCTGCCTCCTCGCATATCTCGACGTTAGCGCCGTCGTAGGTTCCGAGAGTCATGGTGCCGTTGAGCATAAACTTCATATTGCCCGTGCCCGAAGCCTCCGTGCCGGCTGTGGATATCTGCTCGGAGATATCCGCGGCAACTACCAGCTTTTCAGCGTAGGAAACGTTGTAATTCCGCACATAAACGACCTTGAGCGCACCGTTGAGCGACTCGTCGTTATTGACGAGATCAGCGATCTCGTTTATGAACTTGATGATAGCTTTAGCGCGAACGTATCCCGGAGCAGCCTTTGCGCCGAAGATAAACGTTGTCGGGGCGAAGTTCGCGATGCTGCCGTCCTTTATACCATAATAAATATAGAGAATGCCGAAAGCGTTCAGAAGCTGACGCTTGTACTCGTGCAGGCGCTTTATCTGAATGTCGAACATGGAATTCGGATCGATCTCAACGCCCTCGTGCTCCTTGATATACTTGGCAAGCGCCGCCTTGTTCAGGTACTTGATATCCTTGAACTTGCCGAGCACCTCTCTGTCGTCCGCGTACCTGCGCAGCTCGCTGATCCTTGTAAGATTCGTCACCCAGCCCTCGCTGCCGAGAAGCTGCGTGATGAGCGCGGAAAGCATCGGGTTGCAGAGCGCAAGCCAGCGGCGAGGAGTAATGCCGTTCGTCTTGTTCTGGAAGCGCTCGGGGAACATCTCGTACCACTCGGGCAGAGCGTCCTTTTTGAGTATCTCGGTGTGTATCTTGGCAACGCCGTTGACGAACTGCGAGCAGTAGATAGCCATCTTCGCCATATGCACAACGCCGCCGGACACGGGCTGCATCTTCTCGATCTCGTCGCGCGGTATGCCGCGGCGGTACATATCGGAAATAAACTCCTCGTTTATACGGAGAATAAAGCCGTAGACCTCTGGCAGCAGCTCCTCGACGATCCCGCAATCCCACTTCTCGAGCGCCTCCGCCATAATGGTGTGATTGGTGTAGTTGAAGGTCTTTTCCGCGATCTCGAGCGCTTTCGCGAACGGAACGTTCCGCTCGTTCACGAGTATGCGGATAAGCTCGGGGATAGCGATAACGGGGTGGGTATCGTTGAGCTGGACGGTGTTGTACTCCGCGAACGAATAGATGTCACGCCCCGCCTCGATGTGCTTCCTGACAAGATCAGACATCGACGCGGCGCTGAAAAAGTACTCCTGCTTGAGACGGAGTATTTTTCCGGGACGTGCGTCGTCGTTGGGGTAGAGCGTGCCGGAGATGTTCTCGGCTTCGATCTGACCCTTTGCGGCAGCAAAGTAGTCCTGACGGTTGAACGCGTCAAAGTCGAACGCGTTTATCGGCTCCGCCTGCCACAGGCGCAGAGTGCCCGCGAAATCGTTCTTGTAGCCGAAGATGGGCATATCATAGGGCACCGCCTTGACATCGCCCGTCGAGTAGTGAATGAGCACGGCTTCCTCGTCGACGCGCCTGCTCCACGGGTCGCCGAACCTTGTCCAGTCGTCGGCGTACTCGCGCTGGAAGCCGTCCTCGATGTTCTGTTTGAACAGACCGTACTTGTAGCGTATTCCGTAGCCGGTCAGCGGGAGCTTCATCGTCGCGGCGCTGTCGAGGAAGCACGCCGCGAGTCTGCCGAGGCCCCCGTTTCCGAGAGCGGCGTCCTCGATCTCCTCAAGGTCGGAGAGACTGCCTCCGGCACTGCTGAGCAGCTCCTCGGCATAGTCGCGCAGCCCGAGACATAAGATGTTGTTGTATACCGCGCGTCCAACGAGGAACTCCATAGAGAGATATGATGCGCTCCTGCCCGCGGGCGCGGAGCAGCTCATCATGGGAACAGCCTGCTTCATTATCGCGCGGGAAAGCGCGTCATGGAGCTGAGCCGGTGTGCGCTTTTTTCCCTGAATGTGGGAATCGCGCAGAATGTCCTCAAAGTCGTTCTTCAGCAAAGTCTTATCGATCATAATATATCTCCTTTAAAATAACGATCGGGTTATACATTAAGTATTATACCATAATATATCTCCAAAATCAAGGACTTTTTCGGGCAGAATTAACCACGACCACGCACAAATGCGATAAACAAGCCATTTCCGCCAAATCTAAAATGTAGTTTTCAACCGAAGTTGAAAGTTCTTTGTCTAAATTGCACATATGCGGAAGTTGAAATTCTACACATAAATACGCCGTTTTTTAAGTAAATATTGAAAAAAATCGTTTACAGGCGCTTGAAAAAAACAAGAAATTATGGTATAATTTAATTACAAGTAGGTGGCTATGGGTAAGTTGCGCCCTAAGAGCCCGTTCAGCATCTCTTCGCACACGTCTTGTCGGCAAATTTTTCCGATAACTGCGTCAAAACTCCTTGAAATACATTAAGTATTTCTTCGTCGTTTTTCCTTGTTCTCGGCAAAATTATGCTCGACAATCCATGTGCGCCGAGATACTGAACAGGCTCTAAAATAGGACTTCTGCCGCCTAATATTTTCAACAACAGATGTTGGGGAACGGAGGTTATCAGGTGAACAAATACTCTTATGTTGCCACCGACGTCAACGGCCGTACCGTCAGAGGACAGGAGCTAGCGGAGGACTATAAGGACCTTCAGGCAAGACTGAGGGATCGAAAGCTCTACGTGACCAGCTACCGCGATCTCGGCGGGGGCGTCGCGGACGTCAAGTACAAGTTTAAGACCAAGGAGGTATCCTTTATCAGCCGTCAGCTGGCTTCCATGACTTCTGCAGGTCTGTCGCTCGTAAGAGCGCTGCACATCCTTCAGGATCAGCAGGAGAATAAAAAGGCAAAGGCCGTGCTGCTGGATATTTACGAGGAGGTACAAAAGGGTAAATCCTTCTCCGACGTGCTTATTTCAAAGCCGGGCATTTTCCCGGACATGTTCGTGAGCATGGTGGCGGCAGGCGAAGCGTCCGGTACTCTGGATCAGATGCTGAACAGATTGTCCGACCACTACGCGAACGCCAACAAAACCGCGAACAAGGCTAAATCCGCAATGGTTTATCCTATCGTCTTGGGCGTTCTGCTGCTCGTGGTTCTGATATTCATGTTCGTGGCTATCCTCCCGACTTTCCAGGAAATGATGAATCCCGACGACATCACCCCCATATCGGCGGCGCTTATCGCATTCTCGGATTCTTTGATCAACTACTGGTATATTTACATAATCGTTATTTTCGCCATAATTTTCACGTTCATTATGCTGCGCAGGACACCTTCCACGCGCTTGAAAATGGATGAGCTGCTTCTGAAAATACCGAAGGTCGGAACGCTTGTAGCGACAATGTACACGGGTACGTTTGCGAGAAATATGTCCAACCTGTACGGTGCGGGTCTTCAGATGGTCGAATGTATCGAAAAGTCGATCGCTGCCGTAAACAATACTTATGTACACAAGCGATTTAAGGACGTTGTCAACGACATCAAGCTCGGTGAGAGTATGTCGAAGGCTATCGAGAAAACAGGAATATTTGAGGGTATGTTTACCTCAATTATATTTGTCGGAGAGGAATCCGGTACGCTGGATACGATCCTCAGCAAGTCCGCGGATTATTATGATGAAGAAGCCGATTCGGCTATCACAAAGCTGGTAGGTCTGATGGAGCCGTTGATGATCATCATCATGGGTATCGCGATCGGACTCTTCCTCGCGGGCGTATTCCCGATGCTCTACGGCGGAATGACGAACGTTTCGTAAGAGTTCGGCGTTCAAAAACAAAAAAATAATTATGAGGTGAAGATATGCTTTCAATAGATATTACCGACAGACAAATAAAGCTTGTCAGAGGCGTACACAGCGGTAACAAGATCAGAGTGCAGGACGCGGATATGCGCGAGCTCTCGCTCGGAATGATCGCAAACGGTTACGTTACCGACGTTCCTATGGTGGCGGCAGAACTGAACGATATCATCAAGTCCAAGGATATTAAGGAGAAGGAAGCGATAGTTTCCATTACTTCCAGCTCCATAGTATACAAGGAAATGGTTGTTGCAAAGCCGAAGAATATGAAAAATCCGGCTATCATCGAAGCGATGATCCAGTCGAATATGAACGTATCCAACGAGTTCAACATATCATTTACTATAGCGGGCGAGACCGAGGACGAGGAAAAGAACAAGATGCTCAAGGTCATCGCGGCTGCGTGTCCGCAGAGACTGGTAGACGGCTACGTAAGGCTTTTCTCCCATGTGGGACTTCAGCTTAAGGGCGTAAACATCTCCAACAACTCCGTTACCCGTCTTATCATCAATACTCCGAAGATGTCGGACAGAATGCCGATACTGCTTATCCAGATCGATAAGAACTTCCTCAATATGAACCTGTATGAGGAAAATCAGCTCGCGTTCTCCCGATTCTTTAACATCGACCCGAACGATTACGAGAACGCTCCCGACTACGTTACGCGCGCGGTTTACGACAACCTGTTCAGAATGATCCAGTTCATCAGGTCGCGCAAGGGCGCTAAGCCGCTTCAGGAAATCTTGTTCTACGGCGAGATCGACAGCTTCATCGAAATCACGAACGCGATATCCTCGTTCAACGTTCCGACGAATATGCTCTCAATGCCGAGCTCCATCGCTACCTCCGTACAGTTCGACTTCTCGAAGTACGCGAACGCGATCGGCGCGCTCTACCGCCGCAACAAAGACCTCGAGCACATCAACCTGCTCGAAGCTACTTCCGCTAAGGAGTCCAAGGGCTCTAACGGATTCCTGCTCGGATTTGCGGGCGCGGCACTCGGCGCGGCAGCCGTTGTCGCCGGCGCGCTGCTGGTATGCGACGTTATCAACAACAACCTGAACGGACAGATAAACGCCCTCCAGGCAAAGATCGACGATCCCCAGATGCAGAGAGACCTGCAGATAGTTGACGAACGCGACGTGATGCTGCAGGGCTTTAACAGCTACAATGACACCGTCAACAAGACCTCGCTGCTGTTCAACTACCAGCCCAAGGTTCAGAGCGAAGTGTTCGCCAAGGTTCGCGAACCGCTCGACAGCACGACTGACAAGCTGCTTTCCGATAAGGATAAAGAGGAGCTTGAGATCGCAAAGATCGAAGTCAACAATTACAGCGTGTCGGTAGAGTTCAAGGGACTTTCGCAGGGTGATCCCTCCTCCGTTCCGTCAAGATACGCGGAATATCTCTCTACCAAAGTGCTTAACAAATACGGCGATCCGTATTTTGTAAATATCAATTACACGGGTTTTGAAAAGGACAATCTGACCGATTGGGGTACATACACACTGCTCTCCGAAACCGGAAACAAAAAGTATGATACCGTGTTCTCGTTCAAGATGACAATGGAGCTGCAAATGGGAAGCGACGAGAAGAACGCTACACTCGACCTCGACGCAGCAAGTACGCCTATTGATACAGCACAACAAGGGGAGGTGACTGAATAATGAGATTAAGTAAACAGGAGCGCATCGGCGCTATAATTATCGTTATTATTTTAATTCTCGCACTCGGCGGATGGCTGCTCGTAAAGCCGAAGATCGAAACAATCGGCGCAACGGTTGCCGCGCTTGCGAGCAAGCAGGTAGAGTACGACGGAGACGTTGAAAAAGCGGCAAGAAAAGGTCCGCTCAAGGATCAGATCATAAAGGCATACGAAGACGGCGAGCATATGGCGGATATGTTCTTCCCCGAGTTCACAGCCTATCAGGCGGATCAGGCATTCAGAGCCTTCCTCGAGAAGTGTACCGCCAAGGTAGTCGTTGAGTCTCTCAGCGTAGACAGACCTACGACCGCTACTCTCGGAAAGAACTTCTATGTCAACCCCGCTGTCGAATACGACCTTAAGACATACGCGACCCAGGGTGCCACCGTTCCCGCAGATTACGCGGCTATGATCGCGAGACAGACAAAGCTCAACAACGCTCTCGGTGATATTCAGACCATTGGAGCAAGCCAGGTCAGCTTTACCGTAAGCGCTATCGACCGCGATGAGCTTGTCAAATTCGCAGACGAAATAAACTCCTATGTTCTTGATGAGAATGGCAAGGAAGTCAGAAAAGCTATCAAGATCAACGGTCTTACACTGGACTATTGGGAGGTAACGGAAAAGTACGAGAAGCTAGTAGAGGAGCTCAACGAACAGGCGGAAGAAGCGGGTAAGAAAGCACTCGCCGCGGCAACGGGTCTGCCTGTTGAAAAGAAAGAGGAAACGCCTGCCGGAGCAAATCCCGCCAACCCGGCTGTTGGTGCCAACGGTCTCCCGGGAGAAGAGGAAGAGATCGCGGAAATCGTGGATTACGTGTACTCTTGGTCCGACACCATGACCTTCTACTGCATAGAGCGTATGCAGGATCCCACCCCGGTACTTGACGCTCAGGACGGTACTTCGACGTAAGATTTTCAGCATAGGTGCGGATAATTTTATTCGCACCGACTGTTGCAATACGGGAAACTGTAAGTACTTGAAAGGAGGACATTAGAATGGCACATTCACTTAGGAAATACCTAAGCAACCGCGGAAGCGCGTTGTTTATGGTCATCAGTACCATGACGGCACTGATGATAGCGTGTATGGCGATGTACTTCTCGGTGATCTCATCGCGCCAGACACAATTTGCAACTTTCTTCCAGCAGCAGTCATATCAGTCGGCTATATCGCTGAACGATATGGTGCTTGCGGGACTTATGGACGGTTCGCTCACACAGGGCGATTCCGATCTGTTTACCACATTGTCCGCTATGAATGAGGGCGATACAATAACTACGGGTGCGAACGGCTTTACCAGCTTTGACTCTACGCTTACGGGCGCAGATGTTTCGCAGATGGGCGCGTACTCGATGGATATCACACGTCTGCCCAATGAAATGGTAAACGGCAAGGAAAATATGACCTTTGATATCGCAACGACCACTATCAACAACGGCGTTGCGGAAACGGTTCATATGTACGTACATGTCGAAATGGTGAACAACAAGCTGCCCGAGGATAACAATATCTTCGCGGCTACGGGCTATGTCGACAACGACGCGAGCCTCGGCGGCGGCGAGTTTATAACCGACGTATTCTTTGATACGGAAACAAGCTATCTGTCCATGCCCGGAGGCGCGGGATACTGCCGTATCTCCGGAAACCTCAGAGCCGGCGGAAACCTCATTGTCAACGAGTCGTTCAGCATAATGTCCCCGGCACTGGACGCCAAGTACAGCGAGTTTAATCAGCCCGTCGATTGGTATATACTCGGCGATCTCACATACTGTTTAGGCAGACAGGTCATCGATTTCCCCTCGGGAAGCAAGATCGTGGTAGGCGGTGACTTCATAGGCGCGGGCGGCGGTATCAAATGCACCACCGGCACTATGGATTTGTATGTCTGCGGCAATCTGGCGCTGCAGCCCGGTCAGAATCTGGACTTTACAAACGTAAACGTTCATGTTGCGGGCAACGTCACCGGCGGTGACTGGTGTCTGACCTGCAACACGCCTATGGCTGTCGGCGGTACGGTCAGCATGAATAAGGGTTTTAGCACAACTTCTCCCGATATGAAGGAATTTGCCGAAATGAAAAATTCTCTGAAGTCGAGCACTCAGAGCCGCGCTTACGCTAAGTGGGTCATCAACGACGGCGATCCCGATAAGGATATGGATAAGACAAAGGACGATTATCTCCCCGAGCTCGACCAGTCGACGATCGGTGACGACCCTACAACCAATCCGAGAAAATATAATCAGATCACCATCAAGCTCAACGATTACAACCAGCCCGTGGACGGCGTTCCCGCAATGACCACAACCTATACGATAGCGTATCCCGGATCAAGATCGGATACCCTCGGCTCGGCGGACGTTGTCTGCTACGCGGGTGTTATAAAAGAGGTAAGAGGCGGCTTTAACGGCAATAACGCGCCGCTCACCATAATCATTGATACGGGCGAGAATCCAGACAATATCATGACGCTTCGCGTCAAGGGATATCTTGACACTTCGGGCAACTTCGGCGGAAACGTATTTAAATGGTTCCACAACTGCTGCACCTCCAATACGATACTGGTAAGAGGCAAGGGCGCACTGGTTATCGACGTTGCCGAGGGTACGACCTATCAGGACTGCGACAGACAGCAGTTTATGCACGAGGGTTGGTTCACGCTGCTCGGCGGTCTCGCGGATCAGACGTGGGAAAATCAAGTCATGGATGAACACGGCACCTGGAGCACCAAGGCTGCTACTTACTACAGCAGCGCACCCATCACCGCAACCGACTCCGCGCTCATGGCTTCTCAGTTTATCCACAAGTCGTGCAAAAACGGCGACGGCTGCTCTTACAGCAAGTACACAACGTCCGATGAATGTAAGGAACACCCCGGCACATACAAGATCGGCGTGAAGTGCGCAAGCCACGGCAGAACCAGCGTCAGCGAGGTCTGCCCGCTGTGCCACGAGAGTGAAGCGAAGAAGATCGAGGAGCTCGACGACGGCTCATATACCGCAGGCGTCTGCAACTACCGCATCGACCATGATGTTGTCGACGATTACTGCAGCGATCACGGCATAACACTTCCCGGCAACAACTATCCGAACGTAAACATCTTCATAGTAAGCTGTGAAGAGAGTGCGGATATACGCATAGGCTACAGCCTGACCGGCGGACCGGTTATGGCGAACGGTCTGTACGGCTTTATCTACGCGCCTTATATGACATTCAAGGCAAAGGGCAATTCCGGCGGAAGCTCGAATAAGCTGTGCGGCGGACTGATCGTTTCGGACTTCTCGTTCGACGATACCTACTTCGTCACCAACTGCTATCCCGATAAGATGCCTTGGGAGCTGATGGGCGAAAGCAGCGGCGAGGAGCTTCTCGCGCTTGCTGACAGAAGCTGGAAGATCGGTCTCGGAAGCTATTAAGGAGGCGTTTTTATGAAAAGATTATTCTCAAATAAGAGCGGTTTCTCACTGGCGGAGATCGTTGTCGCTATCGCCGTTTTCTCGATAATGATGGCGATGATCATGCAGATGCTCCGGCTTTCGATAGATCAGCGCAACCAAAATCTCAGATTCGCGGAAAATCTCAACCAACAGGAAGAGGAGCTCGTTGTCAACGGGAAGGACACCAGTCCTTTCCCCGAGGACGCGTCCCCGGACGGAACGGTAAATCTGTCGTTCAAAAAGGATCCGAGCGACCCCTCCGAGACACCGTTGGACATTAACATGGATTATATGATAAAGGCGACCGATCCGGACGCAACCGGCGATGATATTGTTGAGGGAATCAACTACTTTGTCGGCGATTTCGACTACAGTGCTGACGGCACCGGCAGCAGCGGTGGAGGCAGCTCCGGAAACGGCGTCGGTCAGGCGTCAAAGTACGACACAAGAATCACCGGAACCAAGGGATTGGAGGACATCAATATCGGTGTATCCAAGCTCCCCGAGGGTAATCCTTACGGTAAGTTCGCTTATGAGATTACTGTCTCCGCGGACTCGAGCAATATGCAGTCTGATGATATTGCGGATTCTCAGCTGAGACTGTACTTCTACTCCACCACGAAGTGGCACGATCAGCTCGTGGAGGTAAAGAAAAAGCAGAAAAACGCCGAGGGTGAAATGGAAGAGGTCGTTGTTGACAGCTACTACAAGAAGGTCTACGACGAGGCTAAGATCAAGGAAGTCATTCAGATCGGCGATACGAACAATCAGTATGTTGTATCGCAGATATCGGGCTTCGGCGTGAAGGTTTCTATGCCCGTAACAGGCAACAACGTATTCAACCCCAATAAGTATCCGCACCCGGATGGATTCAAGCCGAGTGTTACAACGAAATTTGTAGTGGTGTTCAATGAGGATCCCGGCATTTCGGCAAGTTCGTTCGGCAAGAACGGAAGCAGCGGCACGTACAACAGGAGCCCGATTTACGACGAGAAAACCGGCGCTGCAAAGATCGGAAAAACCCATGTAAACATCTACGGCTCTTATCCCTTCGAGACCAAAAAGACCGAAAGCGGTTCGTATTCTGTTGGAGGGGCGGGTGATTAAATGAGGAGATTCTCAAGGCTTCTGAAGCTCCGGAATAAAAGCGGTTTTACACTGGTCGAGGTCATCGTTTCCTGCGCGCTGCTGGGAATACTGATCATATCGGTGCTCGGAATGATAACCCCCGTTATGTCGGTCGTTATGAACAACGAGAAAAACGCAAACGCGCTGATGATCGCCGAGGCGACAGAGGCGTACATTGACAGGAATATCAAAAATTCCGTCTTTGTCGCGATATTTACCAACGCAAATCCGTCGGATATTCTCAGCGCGACGATAGATGAGCATGAGGCTGTTAAGGAAATGAAGGCTTTCCTTAACGACGGTGACAATAAGGATATCTACGACCTGAAGATCATCGGCATACGCTGGTTGGAGGATCCGAAAACTCACCATTACAAGTATATGCTGAATAACCTTAAGCCGAGGTACGATTCTTCGTTTAATCTTGTCGGCGGCGCGGGGCTCAAATGTACAAACGTATTTGAGCCGTGCTTCTACGATAATCTCTATCCGAATATTTCGTTCGAGGTCATGCCTTATAACGAATACGAGGATAACGACAAGACCAAGCCGATAGTCTCTACAAAGAACGCAGCGCTCAAGACGACCATCGACGTATATTCCAATTCCGCTATGACCGCTCTCGCGGCATCGGGTGAGGGATACGCTGATCTTATCAATATCCGTACCCCCGCAATAAACCGCGGCGATATCTACAAGCTGTACTCCATTGAGGGCGGCAACGACGCTATGGGCAATCCGATAACGCTCACTACACAGATACGTACCGCCGATGAATTTGCGGCTACTTTCCCCAGTACAAATCCGGAAACGTATATCTTCTATGTGACCAGGAAGCTGAAGTATTACGAAGCACCGCCTGCCACACCGTAAAAACGGCTGAGGCCGTGAAATAACACAGACAAAATCGGGGCGATAACCTCGCCCCGAAAAGTTTGTGTGACAGTTGAGGCAATGACTCAACTCAGCAATCCTACATACCAGTTCATTATAAACTCACCTACAAGCCAAGCGGCAGATATTCCGACCGCAAGAAACGGTCCGAATACCATTCGGCGGGAATACTTGACTTTCTCCACAAGGTCGTCCTTGATGAAGATCTTAAAACCGCCCTCGCGCTCTTCCGTGATGTTGTCACGCAGCGTCTGACTTAATGCCGCCTTATCGGGCAGACCTTTCCAGACCTTTTCTTCGAGGAACTCCCACTCTATGTCGGGCTCTCCCTCGCTTATACTTCCGACAATAATATCAGAGTGACCGTCCAGCACATACCCAACGTCGCGGTCAAGCTGATCTTGATACCAGTCCATCGCAAGCTGCTTTATTTTCTCGGAGACCGCTTTCTCGGCTTTCCTGTCTCGGGACTTCTTGATGATGCCGTAGACAGCGCCCAGAACGATACCGATAAACAGAGCGATGAACACCTTGTAGCCGAGCAGAAGCGACGCGCCGAGCATAAGCTGAAGATCGCCGCCGCCCATGCCGCCGACGAGCACAAGGATAACAAACAGCACTCCGATGACTCCCAGAGCGATAAGTCGCTCATACCACGGAGTTGCGGGAAAAACAAAGAACGCGGCGATACCGAGCACGGCAGTGACAATGCTGCACCAGTACGGTATCTCAAAGTGATCGATATCTATCCCGCTAAGTACGATAAGTACGGCGAACAAGACTGCCGAAAAGGCAAGTTCCCATTTAAAGCCGAATATCAGATACGCAAGGCAGTAGCATACCGCTGTGACCGCCTCGATGATCATATAGCGCGGTGATATCCTCTCCTTGCAGTAGCGGCACTTGCCGCGCAGAAACAGCCAGCTGAAGATCGGGAACATATCATACCAAGCCAGCTTGTGACCGCATGAAAAACAGTGCGACGGCTCGGTGATTATCGACTGCTTCAGCGGAGTACGCAGTATGACGACATTCAGAAAGCTTCCGATAACGGAGCCGATCAAGAACGCGAATACCGCGTAAACAATAGTAGAAACCAAATCGGGCATTATGACCCCTCCTTAAATAGATTAATTCTATTTTACCACAAAATTGCAATTATTGCAAGTAATTTGCAGATTTAGCAATATATTTTATTCCGAAAGTTCGGAAAGTCCACCCCGAAAGGAAGAATCACACATGGCGGGACCGATAAAAAACATTAGAATCGGAGAGGTGCTTCTGGAAAGCGGCTTTATAAGCCAAGAACAGCTTGACGACGCACTTCGCCGGCAGCAGGGCAGCGGAAAGATGCTCGGCGACATCGTACTTGAGATGGGTCTTGTTTCGGAGACACAGCTGGCACAGGCACTGTCAATACGGCTTAAGGTGCCGTTCGTCGATCTGTCGTCCGTAAAGGTCAGCACCGAAGCGGTAGGCAAGATACCCGAGGACGTAGCAAAGGAAAAGACGGTATTCGCTTACAGCATCAACCATAACCGTCTGATGGTCGCAACGAACGATCCCGTAAACTTCTATATTTTCGAGGACCTCAAGGTTACAACGGGCATGGAGATAGTGCCGCAGATCTCCACAAAATCTCAGATCGAGGCGGCTATAAACAAGTTCTATTCATCGCAGGCGATCGACAGCACGATGAACGAGCTGGAGAACGAAGCAGGCGACGAAAAGTCCATGGAGCAGAACCTCGCGCAGGCGGAATCCGAGGGACGTATCGATAACGCGCCTATCGTTAAGCTCGTAAATATGATGGTCGAGACCGCGTTCAGAATGCAGGTAACGGATATCCATATCGAGCCCTTTAAGGACAGAACGCGTATCCGTTTCAGAATAGACGGCGAGCTCGTGGAGCAGGACATGAAGATACCGCCCTCGTTCCACAACTCCATCATCACACGTATCAAGATACTTGGCGGTATGAACATCGCCGAAAGACGTATCCCGCTGGACGGACGTTTCGGTACACGTATAGACGGCGTAAACCTCGATATGCGTGTTTCGACTATCCCCTGCGTATACGGCGAAAAGTGCGTTATACGACTGCTCTCGACGGCAGACGAGAAAACGCGTAAGATAACCGACCTCGGTATGACCGACTATAACTACGCGATGTTCAAGCAGATAATCCGCTGCCCGAACGGGGTTATGCTGGTTACGGGACCGACGGGTTCGGGAAAATCCACAACACTCTACGCGACGCTCGGCGAGCTCTCACAGCCTAACGTAAACATCGTAACGGTTGAGGACCCCGTCGAGAAGAAGATCGACGGCGTAAACCAGTGCCAGATCAACGCAAAGGCGGGTATGACGTTCGCGGCGGCGCTGCGTTCGATACTCCGTCAGGACCCCGATATCATAATGGTCGGCGAGATACGTGACGGCGAGACCGCCGACATCGCGATCCGTGCGGCTATCACGGGACACTTCGTGCTTTCGACGCTGCATACCAACGACGCGGCGTCAACCATCGTCCGTCTGGTGGATATGGGCGTTGCGCCGTACATGGTCGCTTCGTCGCTTGTCGGGATCATCGCTCAGCGACTTGTAAAGCTCCTCTGCAATACCTGCAAGGAGACGTTCACGCTTGACGACCCCGAGGAGCTCAAGCTGATGAACAAGACAGCCCCCGTACAGATATGCAGACCCCGTCCCGGCGGCTGCAAGGTCTGCCACGGCACGGGCTACACGGGACGTACCGCTATCCATGAGATCATCGTCACCACACCCAAGATCAAGGAGCTCATCTCCGCGGGCGCGACCGCCGAGGAAATAGGCGCGATGGCGACAAAGAGCGGTACTCTGCTTCTTCGCGACAACGTTTCGCAGATGGTTCTCCAAGGGAGGACTTCAATGGACGAACTGGTAAAAGCGACTTATACTGTATAAGCGGAATATTGTCGTTTGGTTAATATTTAAGGAGAAAAACAGTGGAACATACAAACAATATAATGGATATCAACAGAATTCTTGACGAGTCCCGCGATCTGGGCTGCTCGGACCTGCACTTTACCGCGGGTCTGCCGCCGATCGTCCGTCTGCACGGCTCGATCAGAAAGCTCTCGGGCTACCCCGACTGCACCGAGCCGATAATAGTCAATATTATCAACCAGATAACCTCGATCAAGCATAAATCGCAGATATCCAAGGGTCTGGACACCGACTTCTCGTATACGTCGGCGACGGGCTTCCGTCACAGAGTCAACGTGTACAGACAGCGCGGTTATCACGCCGTCGCTATCCGTCTGCTGCGTGACGATATCCCCACGCTGTCCGACCTGAACCTCCCCGCAACGCTGGGCGAATTCGCGCTCGCGCCGCGCGGACTGGTGCTCGTCACCGGACCTACGGGTTCCGGTAAATCGACGACGCTGGCGGCAATGATAGACCATATCAACCGTCAGAAGAATTGCCATATTATCACGGTCGAGGACCCTATCGAGTATGTTCACACTCACAAGCAGTCGATGGTAAACCAGCGTGAGATCGGACAGGACGTTGACTCGTTCGCCGGCTCGCTCCGTGCGGCACTCCGTGAGGACCCCGACGTTATACTCGTCGGAGAGATGCGTGACTTCGAGACCATCAACGCGGCGGTAACCGCGGCGGAAACCGGTCACTTGGTGCTCTCGACGCTGCATACGACGGGCGCGGCTGAAACTATCGACCGTATCATCGACGTTTATCCCCCGCACTCGCAGGGTCAGATACGCTCGCAGCTTTCGGGCAATATCGTCGGCATAATCTCTCAGACCCTCGTTCCGACTTCGGACGGCAAGGGCAGATGCGCCGCGCTCGAGATACTCTGCGCGACAGACGCTATCCGGGCAATGATACGCGAGGGCAAGATATTCCAGGTGCCGACCGCTATCGCGACGGGAAAGAAGAACGGAATGTTCACGCTCGACCAGGACCTGGCAAGGCTCGTGCGTATGGGCAAGGTGGATGACGCGGTGGCGAGAAACCGCTGCCAGGATCTCACCGAGTATAAGCGCTTCCTGGAAATGGGCAGCTAAGCATATTATCCGGCATTTTGAAAAGAGGTGAACCGTATGATCAAGCGAATACAAGAGTTAAAGGCAAGACGCGGCTTTACGATCGTGGAGTTGGTCGTTGTAATTGCGATCATCGGAGTGTTGGCTGCAATTCTTGTTCCCATGATCTCCAACACGGTAGCCACCGCGAGGATAACCTCCGCAAACAGCAACGCCACAAATATTACCAAAGTGATAGACGCGTTTATGGCCGGCAATCAGATCGCTCAGTCAAGTGAAGCGGTTTTCAAGATCACCGTGAGCGGAAACACATGGTCGTGTACCGCCCTGCCGGAGCTTTCCGGCGGCGGCTTTTCGTGGGGCTCGGCTGCCACATACAGCGGCACTCCCAATTCGTCTAGCGGCGAGGGTATGCTGCTCGCGGCGCTTGCCGACGATCTGACGGGAATAGGCGACTCGGCGATATATGTGGTGTTTAAGGACGGATTTGCGCGGTTTGCGGCATATGCAACGGGCACGTCTGCGCTGGACGGGGAGCTTCCCCCGATAAATAACGGTCAACCCGATTTCAGCGGCGGCTGGAGCAATCAATCTCCAAGCGGCAGAATAATCGGCACTTATCCGCAAAGGAGCTAGTGTAGATGTAAATCGTTACATTGAGAAGCTGATTTCAAAGCCGTCAAAGTGCACAAAACTTATTCTTGAAAAGAACAACTTTTAACAAAATTGTGACTTTTCCAAAAAAGTTTTCAAAAAACACTTGCAATTTTAGCTAACTTGCGTTATAATATGATTACAGCCAAGGAAGTGAATCCCAATTACGGGAAAACGTTTACACGGCTGACAGTTCTTTTGAAAAGTTAATACTAAAGTACATTTCAAAACGAAGTGTATCATAACGACCTTATCTTATGATTTTGCCTCTCGATCTGCGGCGCCGCCGCTGCGGAGGCTAGCCCGACGCGGTCGGTATCATAATTCAGGATATAGCCCCGCCGGGGTTATACAAAATAAATTTTTTCACTAGGAGGTCTTTATTATGGTAAAGAAACTTCAGGCCCTCAAGGCCAAAAAGGGCTTCACGCTCGTTGAGTTGATCGTTGTTATCGCTATCATCGGCGTACTTGCTGCGATCCTCATCCCCACTCTGTCCGGTGTTATCGAGAGCTCTCGTAAGAGATCCGCAGAGAGCACCTGCCAGTCTATCCAGAACCTCGCTAAGACATTTGCGTCTACCGTAATGTCCAAGAAGGGCGAGCAGTGCACATCCACTAGTACCGTTCTGATGGACGAAGACGGCATCACAACAGCTGACGAAATGGATAAGTACATCAAGAGACAGATCCCCGAGTTCAATGCATCCGGCGACGGCACTAAGCGTACTGCGGTAATCACCCTTAAGGCTGGTCAGGTTACCAAGGTAGTTTATACCGAGGGTTCGTTTGAGTCTACTTGGGATGCTGCTTCGGGCGGTCTCCAGGAGACCAAGAAGGTTACTGCTCCGACAGCAAACAGCGTAACGATTGAAGACGCTGCTGCTACTCCGTAATCTTTAACCGTAAGCACAATTGCTTGATTTATCAGGCAGCACTTACTAACTAACACAATATTCCTCGACAACGCTTAGCGCTGTCGAGGAATTAGTGTTATTTTAAAATCAAAACTTTTGTTTGTGCATAATTCTCGATTGTGTAAAAACAAGAGCTTTGATTTCGAGGAGGTTTACATATGATACAATATCTTCAAAAGCTAAGGGCAAAACGGGGCTTCACTCTGATGGAGCTTATAATCGTTATTGCCGTTATCGCCGTGCTTGCCGCGATAGCTATCCCGCTTATGGTCGGTATGGTTCAAAACTCTCAAAAGAGATCGGTGGAAAGTGGCTTGGAGACCGTTTTGGATCTTGCGAAGAATTTTGAAGCCGAATTGAACAATCAAGGAGAGCTTATCGAGGACGGAACAGAGACCGTTGATATGGGCGACGGAAACGGTCCGCAGACCTTGAAGGAATATATTCTCAGTCAGTGCCCCGAAATCAAATCCGGCGGCACGACGGGTGCGGCTATTGTTCTCGGTTGGGGCAGAGTTCAAGAGGTATATTATCGCGAGGACTTCCATCATGCCGGTTGGAGAAGAAACGAGGGCTATAAGCCGGGCGCAAGATTTGATGATATAGACTATGGTCTTGCTCCAATGGGCGACGTACTTGTAACGAAATGGGGAGGCTGATAAAGCCGAGTGTTGTTTTGCTCAAAGCGAATAACGCGTATCTGTGAAACGAGAATAACAAGATGACTTACGGGAGGTTCTTATGATAAAATTCCTGCATAGAATGAGATCGCGGCGCGGTTTTACGGTTGCCGAGCTGATTGTCGTCGTTGCGATAATCGCCGTGGTCGCCACAATGCTGCTGCCGACGTTCGACACACGAAAGTCGAACATTGATAAAGCCATTTCCGCATCACATGATATGTATAACGTGATGCAGTCGATATTTACAAAATACTCGCTGTATGAGGGTCCTCTGAACCTTACCCTGAAGTCCGAGGAAACCCCGACGGCTACCAGTTACATACACTTCTTTAAGAAAGTGGGCGGAAATTACCCCTGCAAAGCGGGCGCGACTTCTTTCCCCGATATGCCCGAGACCTGCGAGCTCTTTATCGAAGTGGACGCCAAGGGCGGCATCATCAACAGTGTCAATGTCGGAAACACGTTCGAGGATCTGCTCAAGCGCGGCGATAACGTCAAGGATTCGTCGCTCGGCAGGCAGCTGAAGAACGATCTGGAAACGAGGATCAGTGCTTATGACGGCTACTATCTTGTAAAGGTGCGCTATGAGGCTGTTGCTCCCACCCCACCCGAGACAACGACCGACGAGGTCAATACGGTCAGGATATGCTTCGCGGCATTCAGCGAAAAGCAGTTCCCCCAGTGCACAGGCAGCTGGTCGGAGTACGCGTCGAAAAATCTCCTCTTCAACTGGACAGGAAGCTACACCACAGCCAAGAGGATAGTTGGCGTATTTTCGCCTTACGTGGCAAACGCGGAGGGTGAGGACAGAAGTCTCGGACAGAGAGGTACCGTACTCGGATAAACATACCCGCGCAAATCGGTGCGGCTGTCGCAAAGATCGACAGTTGTCACATAACCGTAAACGTTTATATCCCCCGATGATAAGTCGGGGGATTTTTATGGTGAAAATGCACTAAAAATGCTTTAAAAAGCCCGAAAACTTTGTTGCAATCAACGCGAAAAATCTCAAATGAGGCTAAAGTTTTGCGCTTGGTTGCCGATAATATATATGTGGGGTAAAATGCGCCCATTTATAAAACTTTAAAGGAGGCAGGCACTATGGAGATAAAGGGGATAAACGGAATTATTTCCACATACAAAACAACGAAGGCACAGACGCCGAAAAAGTCCGGTGCCGCCGTTTCCGCTAAAAACAACACCGACAGAGTTGAGTTCGGATTTGAGAAAAGTCTTGCTGCAGCGAAGCTCGCTATCGCGCAGGAGGTAAACTCCGACGCTTCTCCAAAGGAGCTTCTTGAAGCGCAGAATACGGCAGAACAGGGCTTGACGAACGCCGAGCTTGCAGCACTGATCTTATTGGGGTGATATTATGGATAAAATGACCGCCGAAGCAGTGGTCAGATGTCTTGAGATCGACGTTGACTTTTACAGGGAGCTTACCGTGTTCCTGATGAAAAAGCACACGAAGATACTCGCCGACGATCTGGAATGGCTGACCGACTCGCTTAACGACGAGCAGGCTTTCCTTATGAAAAGCCGTTCGCTCGAGGATAAGCGGCTCGAGCTTTTCCGCGGTCTGGGGATAGACGACAGAAAACTCAGCGAGCTTATAGAAGAGGCTCCCGAGGACTATAAACCCAAAATGAATATGCTGTATAAGCAGCTTACGGAGCTTGTAGACAACATCACGGAGCTAAATTCTCAGACCACCGAGATGGTAAAGCGCAAGCTTGATAATCAGAAGGAATTCGTAATACAGGCGGGCATCCTCGAGAAGCCCCAGACTTATAACAAGAACGCTTCAAAGGTAGAGGGAGGTCAATCCTCCGCAAAGGCGTTCAGGCAGGTATGACAACTAAATTTACTTTCAGGAGGAACACACGATGCGTCCGACATTCTTAGGTTTTGAAACCCAAAAGCGCACTCTCTCGCTCGCGCAGAAGAGCCTTGATATCACGGGAAATAATATTTCCAACATAAATACTCCCGGCTACACCAGACAGCGCGTTGACCTGTACTCGATGTACGTTTCGGGCAACCGCTCGATAAGATGGTCGTCCAAGACCAACAACCTCTCCATTCAGGGACAGGGCGCAAACTCTTACGGCGTAAGCCAGATACGCGATATCTTCATCGACAAGCGTTACCGCGAGAACGTCGCTATCGAATCGGAGACCAGCACTAAATTGAAAATACTCTCCGATATCGAGGACGCGCTCGACAATTTCGAGACCGACGGACTGCAGTTCTACACTCAGCAGTTCTTCAACGCCCTCCAGGACTACTCCGGTGAGAAACCCGACAGCAAGGAGGTCGCTACCATCGTTACCAACGCGGCTGTGAATCTTTGCCAGCTGCTCAACGCCTACGACCAGGAGCTCACGGAGATCGAATACACCTACGTGCACGAGCTCTCGGACAGCGTAGACTATATAAACAATATGATCGAAGAGATGAATATTCTCAACGATAAGATCGCCCGCGAGAAGATACACTACTACGAGGAGTACGGTCCCAACGAGCTGTACGATGAGATGAACCTCTACATCGACGAGCTCTCGACCTACGGCAACGTTGAGTTTTCAAGGAACTCCTCCAACGGAACATACACCGTTAAGATGGGCGGGGTAACAGTCCTCGACGGCGAGAACTTCAAGACCAACCGCCTTATTATGAAGGACTACGATATGTACGGTCAGGCGGTCGTTTTCTACGAGAGCGGTCATCCGACCAGCTTCTCCTCGGGCTCGCTGAAGGGCTACATAGATATGATAAACGGCAACGGCGTTTACGCGACGGGCGGACAGAACAGCATTCACGGCATAGCTTACTATAAGAGCGCTGTCAACGAGTTCGCGCGCACTATCGCCAATACCTTCAACAAAGCAAACGGCGCGGAGGAGTTTCCCTCGAGAACGATGTTCGCTCCGTCGATTGAAAACGCGCTTATCACGGCGGGTAATATCCGCGTCGCGGACTGCTGGAAAGAGAATCCGACAATGATCGGTGAAACAAGGATCCTCGATGAGCAGACGGGTATGTATAAGTACGGATTCAGCGAGATCAAGGATGAGATGACCGACGAGGATACCTCCCATGAAGTAAACCTTCAGAATACAAACATTAAATATCTGATCTCGCAGTTTGATAACAAGGCTATCAAGTTCGGAAACTGCCACGACTTTGAGGGCAGCGTTTACGAATACATCGCGTTCATCTCCAACAGACTCGGACAAGGTATCGAGTATGAGGTAAGCCGCAATGAGGCTGCGATCACGACGGTCAATGGTCTGCTCGACGCAAGAGACGACGTTTCCGGCGTACAGATGGACGAGGAAGGCATCAATATGCTGAACTACCAGAAGTGGTACAACGCATCCTCAAGAATAATAACCGCGCTTGACGACCTGCTCGACAAGCTGATCAACGGAACCGGCAGAGTCGGTCTGTAAGATATGGAGGTAAATGACGTATGAGAATTACAAACCCTACGATACTCAGAGGTTATAACCGCGATCTTAACCGCCTGCTGAACCTCAAAACACAAACGGAGAAAAGAATAACCTCGCAGAGACAGTTCGCGAGAGCTTCCGAAGCTCCCCTTGCGGCAGCCAAGGCGCTGAATGTCAGAAAATCGCTGTACTATTCGGCTCAGTATAAGGAAAACCTCAAGGTTGCCGATAAGTTCTATACCGAGGCGGAGACCTCGCTTTTGCAGGTATCCGAGAAAATGGCACAGATCCGCGAGACTATCATCGCAGCCTGCAACACCACAAAGGATATGCAGGACTACAATATATACGCTCAGCAGCTGGAGACCAGCGCGCGCGAGCTTTGCTCGATATTCAACACCGATTCGGCGGGACGCGCGATTTTCGGCGGCGAGAGCGACGATCCCTCCCCGTTCGAGATAATCAACGACTCCAACGGAAACGCTGCCACAGTCCTCTATCACGGTATCCCCGTGAACGCGATGAGCGACTATAAGCAGTATCCCTATTCCAAGGAAGTCAATCTCGATATAGGCTTGGGAATGGAGATCGACCAGGAGACACAGGAGGTCGACCCTCAGTCCGTTCTCAATATTTCGTTCGTCGGCACAAAGGTGTCGGGCTGCGGCGCGGAATACGGCGTTGCGGACATCGATCTCTCGCAGATCAAGGAAAACAGAATGTACTGCATCGATGTGTACGCGGGCAACGTTAAAAAGACGATCGCTTTCAAGGGACAGGTGCTGCCGGAGGATAATGTAAAAGTCCTCAACGCGGCTCTCGCGGACGCATACAAGAGAGAAAAGGGTCTCGGCGAGGGTTATCCCAAGGTGGACGCTCAGGGTGTTGTCTATCTCGTAAAGGACGAGCTGGACGCCGACGATAATGTGGTAAACGCGGAGGTTCCCGTCGAGGACGGAATCGTGTGCATAGTCAACAATGAATACAGGAATGAAGTCGACAAGTACACGGAGATGAAGGACGGCGAGCCCACTGTCATAGTGGCAAAGGAGCTTGACGAACTTAAGAAGGTAAATAAGAAGCAGATCAAAATATATCCCGAAAAGCTCGTTGTTGACAACGACTCGGGCTATACTAACAAGTTCAAGGTAAACGTCGACAACCTTGAGGACGGAGAGTATTACTCTCTCGAGGTCAAGGTCGGAAACGAGGACGCGAAAACCATCACGTTCCAGGCTTCGGATAACGACGATCCCGAGCTGCGCACCGCGGAAACGCTCAACAATATCCAGCAGGCGCTTGACGAGGCGTATGGCACAGCGGGCAAGGTCAACATCTCCAAGACCAAGGTCACACAGGGTATGATCACCTGCGAGGGCAGCCCCGTCAAGGTAAGCTGCATAGACAATAAGGGCACGCCTCCCACGGCGGTAAAGGCGGATATCATAAGCAAGAGCACCTCCAAGTTCGACACTTCAAAGTTTGAGACCGGAAAAACATATACGTTCACGGTTCCCAACGGAGTCAACATAACCGTTAAGGTCGACGACAATACCAACGACATCGTAGATAAGTTCAACAACGCGAACAATACATATACGATGGACACCAACGGCGTTATCACCAAAAAGGCGGACGGCTCGTTCGCGGGCGGCGTCACCTGCAAGGACGAGACCGGAGCGACCGTTCCGGTAGGAGCCAAGACGGATTATTCGATAAACCTCGGCAAGATGATACCCGGCGCTAAGTACGAGCTCAAGGTCATCACCGACGACGGCAGAAACGTGAAGAACATAAGCTTCGAGGCAGGCGAAAACGCGGAGGAGACCCTCGCGAACCTTGAAGCCGCATTGAACGATAACACGGTCAAGTTCACAAAAGGCGACGAGGACGGCGTTTACAACGTCAACGAGGGCACCGCGCTCGCGAACACCATATACCCATCCAAGGAAAACCCCATCGTCGAGAGAGAATCCATCTACTCGAACAACTACATTCAGCTTACGCTTGACGCGGCGAGAGCGCTCAGAAACGGCGATATCGCATACGCGAACGGCTGTATCGACAGAATAGTTACCGCAAATGAGAATCTGCTCGTAGAGATCGCGGATCTGGGCTGCAACGAGGAGTTCATCAGCTTCAACCTCGATAGGATCACCACAAGAGAGGAAAACCTCCTCGATCGTCAGAACGATCTCGAGGGCGCGGACGTGAAGAAAGAGATCACTCTCTGGAAAACGTACGAGGCAATGTACAACGCTTGCCTGCAAATGTCGAGCTCGGTAGTTCCGAACAGCATTTTCAATTATATCAAGTAAATTGCGACGGCATCGCGCGGTGTCAGAGCCGCGCGGCGCGTCTTCAATACTAATACCCATTTAAACTCAGGAAATCTTTGCCGAAAGACGGCACCGCTTTCGTCGTCAATCTCCCTTGCAAGGCATAAAGCCTTGCGGCGGTCGATTTTCTAGAAATCGATGCCGTCTTTCAGCAAATCTTTTCCCTCGTTTAAACGGATATTAGTATAATATTATTACACAGGAGGTGTTTTAATTGATCCCTAATTTACTTCAGATCACCACGATCCCGATCCAGATCGAGATCAAGGTGACAAACGCGAAGTTTGAGCATTCCGAGGAATACACTCAGCCGCGGGTGAATATAAAGACTCAGAACGGTAATTTCGTCATGCAGGCGGAGCCGCTGAAGCTCAATATAGACACCTACGAGGCACGCAAAAGCCTCGGCTTCGGTCATATGACCGACGGCGATATGCTCAAGCAAAAAGCACAGGAAGGCTTTTCTATCGCGTTTCAGGGAACCGCAAAGGTCGCTTCCGAGGGCGATCAGCTGGCAAGGGGAATGTCCCCGTCGGAGATCGCGCTCAACAACGCGAGAGCGGGCGCTACCGTTCAGACGATAATGGAGTTCCTGCCGAAAGAGGGCGCGGATATCACGTTCGACGCCGGCAAGCTGAACATCGAATATCAGATGGGCAGCCAGGATATCGATTGGGACGTTCATCCCGACTCGCCGCTGGAGTTCATACCGGGCAGCGTAGAGTTTATCGTCCGCGACAGACCGCGCGTGGAGATCGAATACATAGGCGATCCGATCTACGTGCCGCCGAGCGCTAATCCGAACTACGAGCCGCCGCCATTTCTTGATAAGGATTGAATATGATGAAAATTAAAACAAGGGATTTCGGAGAGATCGAGATCAACGAGAGCACGATAATAAACATTCCCGACGGTATAATCGGGTTTGAGAGCGTAAAGCGCTATACGCTGATCTATCCGCTCGGCGAAAACACTTTCCCGATGTGGCTTCAGGCAGTGGACAGCGTGGAGCCTTGCTTTGTCGTGTACAACCCGATGCAGATCTACCCCGATTACAGATTTGAGATCTCGGACGAGGAACAGGCAACGCTGAAGATCGATGAGGATACGCCTTATTCGTGCCTTGCCGTTGCGATCGTTCCCGATGATTATAAGCAGACCACCATAAATCTGCGCTGCCCGATAGTGCTCAATATAAGAGACAATATCGCCGCACAGGTCATTCTGGAGGACTATGAGTTCAAGTATCCCGTATACGCACCTAAGGAGGATTGATCATGCTGGTAGTAACGCGAAAGGCAGACGAGAGCATATCGATCGCCGACAACATCGAGATCACGGTTCTTGAGATATCCAAGGACAAGGTGAAGATCGGGATCAACGCTCCAAAAGAGGTAAAAGTTTTCAGAAGTGAGCTTAAAACGCTCCGCCAGACAAACGAGCAGTCCGCTCACGCTTCCGGCTCCGCTATCGAGCAGCTTCTGAATTCCCATAAACAGGAGGAAAAGTGACATGGCTAATGACATAATGCGTCTTGCCGGCATCAACTCGGGCTACGATTCCGAGGCGATGATCGAGAAGATGATGCAGACCTATCAGACGAAGATCGACAATCAGAACAAAAAGCTTACAAAGCTTACCTGGCAGCAGGAGGCTTATCGTGACATAATCACGAAGCTGAGCGACTTCAAGGGCAAGTACTTTGATATCCTTAAGAGAGACAGCTACCTTATGAGCCCGACTGCCTTCTCAAAGTTCAAGACCACTATCACCAACAAGGCCGACCCCTCAAAGGACTCGGGTCTCAAGGTGACTACGACCTCGAACGCCGTTGAGGGTACTCATAAGCTGAACGTTGCGCGCAAGGCTACCGCGACCACACGCACGGGTTCCGTTCTCGGTACGCAGAATTTCAATATCGATCTTGAAAAGGCGCTGAACACCTCCGAGTACACCACCAACGACGACGGTACCAGAACCTATAACTTTGAGCTTAACGTAAAGGTCGGCGACGTTTCCAAGACGCTGGAGTTCAAGGCAAATGTGACTCCCAACCCCAACGGAAGCATTTCCGAGGCGGCGTTAAATCAGGCGAAAACCGATGTTATCGACGATCTGAATCAGCAGCTCAAGGATTACTTCGGCGAGACCGATAAGGACAGCGGAAAATATTTTATCCAGGCAAAGGATAACGGCGACGGTTCTATCGGATTTACCGTAAACGGAAACTCCTCCGTTACCATTACCGAAAAGACCGGCAACTTCGGTCTTGCGAGACCTGCGACAAAGGTCGCTATAGCGCCGCAGGCTGCCGTTACGGGTATGAACTCGATAACCGTAGACGTCGGCGGAGACGTAAGAGAAGTAAAGTTCAGCGCTGTTTCCGAGAGTTACTACGACAGCCGCAATGAAGCGGGTAATGAGCCTATCCTTGCGGAGTATAATCGGCTCAAGACTGCGGCATATGTGAAGGAAAACGGCACATTGCCTACCGAAGAGCAGCTTGAAAAATACACCTATACAAGCACTCAGGCGGCAAAGGACAGAAATACCGAGTATATGCAGAGCGCCTTGAACAGAGAGTTCAGAGGCGAAGGCATCACTTTCTCGATCGACAAGTCCTATGTTACCGCAAAGGACAGCAAGGGCGAGGACGTAAGATTTTCGCTTACCGCGACAAGCGGCGGAACGTTCGGTATTGAAAAGGGCAGCGTTTCCAACAAGTTCACCGACAAGACGGAGCTGTATAATCTCGGTCTTGAGCCGAACGAGGACGGAAAGTACTCGATGACGATAAACGGCAAGGAGATATCGGTCGATAAGAACGCTACTATCGCCGATCTCGTTTCCGCTGTGAATAAGAGCGGCGCGGGAGTTACCATGACCTACTCCAAGCTTGAGAACAAGTTCATTATCGAAGCCAACGACATGGGCAACGGCGGCGATGTTGATATCGACGAGGACGACGAGTTTGCAAAGGCTCTCGGTCTTACGACGGGCGCGGGCGCTGTTTACGAGCTTGGCGAGAACGCAAAGTTCACGATAGATGGCGTTGAGGTCTACCACAACGGCAGCTCCTATACTATGGACGGCATTACGTTCGACTTCACCGACGTTGAGCTTAACACCGATATCACGGTGAGCATTTCCAAGAACTATGACGATATAAAGCAGTCGATCAAGGACTTCGTGAAGGATTACAACCAGCTGATCGACGACATTTACGGTCATATCGGCACCGCTCCCAAGCGCGACTCCAAAAACAACACCTACGACCCGCTGACCGACGCTCAGAAGGAAGAGATGTCCGAGAAGGAGATCGAGAAGTGGGAAGAAGCCGCAAAAACGGGTGTTCTCTACAATGACTCCACGGTGTCGAGCATTATGTCTCAGATCAGAATAGCGATGTACAACAGCGTTACGCTGGACGACGGCTCGAAATTCGGTCTGTACAATATGGGCATAAGCGTTGTATCGTCTATGAAAGACAGCGAGGGCGCGCGTCACGGTAAGCTCGAGATTGACGAGGAGGCTCTCGATAAGGCGTTCGAGACAAATCCCGAGGCTATAACAAAGCTGTTTACCGATACCGAGACAGGTATTATGAGGAAGATAAGCAATACCATTGACGGTGCTATAAGCACCACGAGGCTTTCCGGAAATACAGTCAAGGGAACGCTTATCCGCAAGGCGGGTCTCGAAAGCGGCTCGACCGCCAAGAACAACGCTATCTATCGCCAGATGGAGCAGATAAACAAGCGTATCAGCCAGCTTCAGGATCGCTACGATGCCAAGGAGGAGTATTGGTGGAGCGTATTCACCAACCTCGAGAAGATGATGTCCGATATGAACAGCCAATCCAGTTATATGGCTAACTTCCTCGGCAACTTCGGCACAACTCAGCAGTAACAAACCACGGCGAGCCGCGCAGCCTTGCGCAAGTTTGCGCGGCTTTGCTTATTAAGTAAGGAGAAGGGATAGCTATGGTAAATCCTTATTCCGCATATAAAAAGCAGTCTGTCACGACCATGACACCCGTTGAGGTCGTTATCAAGCTGTACAGCGAGATCGAGCGTCAGCTCGCCATCGGCATGGATTTTGTCGAGAAGAAGAACTACGCGAAATCAAACGCCGCGTTTATCAAGGCGGAGGACTGCATTGATGCGCTCCGCGAGGCGTTGGATATGTCCGTGCCCATCTCGCAGAATCTCGAAAGCCTGTACATCTTCTTCTACAAAGAGATCGTCAAGGCGAACGTCAGCAAAGACTGCACGGAGATAAAGAAGATCATCCCGATGTTCGGAGAGCTGCGCGACGCGTTCACACAGATAAGCCAGATGACCAGAGAAGAGATCGAGGCACAGGAGAAACAAAATCAGAAAAAAGGCATATTCTGATAACAGAAGCAAATGCCGCGGAAAGAGGGGAAAAGTATGGCAGAGCTTTTTGGCTGTGAACGGGCAAGCGAGTTGATGACAAAAATTCTCGCGACGCTCCAGGAATACGAAAAACAAACCGACACTATGATAAATGCCGAGCTTGAAATACTCCAGCAGGGGCTCATTGCCAGAAATGAGTTGATAGAGACCCTCGAAGATCTGAAGGAGGATCTTGAGGCGGTGATCGAGTGCGAGGCTCCCGAGGAATCGGCGCTGTTAAAAGCGCTGATAAACGGCAGCTACATAAGCGTTACGCTTGATGAGACACACAAGAAGCTCCAGCTGCTCCAGCGCAATATCACCGTGACCAAGCAGAGAATTGTCGACAAGGACAAGGTGATAAACGGGCAGTTCAAGGACAGGCACGTCGATTCGCGCCGCGAGCTTGAACAGCTCAAGCAGACCAAGCAGAAGATCGGCTATTATAACAGCGCCGTCGTCGGAAGAGCGACAGGACAGTCGCTGAACAAAAACCTGTAAAAAACGCCCCCGAGCAAGGATGTGAGGGGATGTTTTATTTTTATGGGAACAAATCTTTATTGACTGTATGTGAAGAATGTGCTATAATATTGTCGAAAAATGATTTCGCTTGAAAGGTCGAATTATGAGGAAAACCGCAGTCATGGCAGTGTTAGTGCCGATAGTTCTACTCGCCGCGTGTACGCTTATTCCAACGGACGATTCGTCCGAGCCGTCGGAGCAGTCCGCCGTTTCCGAATCGAGCGTTGAAAGCCGCTCCGAGGCTTCGAGCTCCGACAGCGGGGCGGGGATCGAGCTTACCGAAGACTTCTATATCGCCGATCATATCGCCGATTTTGACAGCGCTTGGCTTGTAGGCTGCTCGTTTATCGACGATATTTCGGTGCCGTTGGCGGACGATACGGCTGTGGCGGCGGCTATCGAGACATACAGGAAATCGGAGCTTTACGGCGAGGCTCTGGAGCTGGCGAACGAGATGTTCACGATCGAAAACGGCGAGCTTGTCATAAACGAGAACCCCGAGCAGCCGCTCTGGCTAGTATACGGCTACAGCGATTACCTTGCCGGAACGAGTGAGATAGATTTCCGCTGCGATATAGTCGCAAGCGTTAGACATAAGCTCGACGGGGAGAACGAGGAGAGCATAGTTATTCTCCGCGTGCCGCTCCCGTATTCCCAAATGGAATGGTCGGGGCATACCGATTATCACATTCCCGTTTACGTCAATGCCGACGGCGGCACGGAGATACTCTATGACGCTTGCCGTCAGGATTACAGCGCGTTCAGGCTGCTGTCTTATATGGACGATACGGTGCACGCTTTTTTCGACTTCGGTCACAACGAGAGCGGACACAGAAGCGCGATATATGCTTTTAAAAACGGTAAGGCAGAGCTCAAGCTCTCGGGCTGTCCAGTCTCGGTGTATCGGAATATGCTGCTTGGCGGATTCGGCTGGGACACGTTCGAGCCGTTCCTGCTTAACGCGGAAAGCGGAGAGTTCTGTGCGCTGGCGGCGGTCTCGCCGAACGCGGAGCTCGCCGAGATACTCTGCACGGATAAAACGGTGCTGACCTACGTTCCAAACGCACGGGAGCTGTACGAGAACGGAAAGCTCCAGATCATCGGCGGCAGATACGCGACGTTCGCGACAAACTCGCCATGGAGCGACAACACCTTTATATATGACAACGCGAACAGGTGCTTTCAGCGTGTCGAGACCGTTGTGGTAACGGGTACGGCACTGCCCGAAACGATTACAAGGGCATACAATGTAAGAATTTAAAAGCGATATATGGCGGTTTTCCCGAAAAAATCGGGGAAAATCCGTAACGATAATTATTTTGGGAAACGCTGATTTAATTCTTGAAACAGAAATTTGATAGGCATTTCCTAAGATTTTGGGGAAAGGAACAGCATATGAAAAAATATTCGGCCGTATTGACCGCATTAGCCGCGGCTCTGTCGCTTACGGGCTGCAGATCGGCGGTGGAGTTTCCGGAAAGCTCCGGTTTCGTTGAATCGTCTTCATTCACAAGCTCATACGGTTTCGAGAGTTCGCCCGGCTCGTCAAGCTTGACGGAGCAAGGCGCGTCCTCGGAGAGCACAAACGAGAGCGCACCGCCCGAGGATCTCCGACCCGAGGGTTCTCAACCCGAGAGTCCTAGACACGAGCTTGAAATAAAGCTCACGACCGACTACGATGAGGAGTTTTTTGCTGACGATTTGTTTATAGGTGACAGTATTTTTACCGGGCTGTACCTGTACTCGTATACGGAACGCGACCGCGTTGCGGCAGTCGGCGGTTACACTCCCTACCGTGCGGTACACAGAGCGTTCGACGAGGATCGTTACCCGGGCAGCGCCGCGGATTACGCCAAGGAAAAACAGCCGCGGCATATAATTATAATGCTCGGCTCGAACGGGCTCTCGCCCGATACCGACCTCGAGGAATACATAAAGGATTACCGCGAGCTGCTGAACACGCTTCGCGCGGACTGTCCGAACAGCGTCATATGCGTCGTCTCCGTGCCGCCGATAACCGCTTACAGCTCTATGGCGGCGTATTCGGGGATAACGAATGCTCTGATAGACGAGCTGAACGAAAAAATACTCGCTCTGTGCGGTGAGCTGAACGCGGTGTACTGCGATCTCAACAGCGTACTGAAGGACAAAAACGGCTGCTTCGACGAGGAATACGCCTACGATGACGGTATGCACTTTGTAGGCAAGACCTATCCCGTTTTGCTGTCGAGGGTGGAGAAAACCTTGACTTATTACGGTGAAGCAAGGGAAACGGAGAGCGTTTCCGCACTCTCCGAAAAGACCACCGCGCTTGCCGCTAGGCTCGGTTTGTCGGAAATGACGGAGATCGCCGCTGACGATCTGAGCGTGTATTTCGATCTCGGTGCGGAGGATATCGTTGATTTTTCCGTGCGAGTAAACGCTTCGGGAGCGTCTCCGGACGAGTTCGGGGTGTTCACCGCAGTTGACGGGAGCGCTGCCGCGAAAATTGAAGCGGCGCTCAACAAGCGTATAGAACAGCAGCGCAAGGCGTTTGAGGATTATATTCCCGCCGAGATGTTCAAATTCTATGACTGCTTTGTTGAGGTCAGCGGCTGTACGGTAGTATACGCGGTCTGCGCGGATAACTCGTTGGCAAAGGAAACGCTGATCTGACAGCGTTTCCTCCCGCTTTCGGGGAAAACGCCGTTTATTCGGTGCTACGTCGAGCGAAAGGAATGAGCTGATAATGAAATGTGAACTTTGTCCGCGCAGATGCGGCGTTGACAGGGCGGTCTCGCGCGGCTACTGCGGAATGGGCGAGCTGCCGGTCGCCGCAAAGGCTATGCTTCATCTCTGGGAGGAGCCGTGCATCTCGGGAGACCCGGAGACGGGCGGAAGTGGCGCGGTGTTCTTTTCGGGCTGCGTACTCGGCTGCGCATACTGCCAGAATTTCGATATCAGCACCGAGCGCAAAGGCAGGGAGCTCACCGAGGAGAGACTTGCGCAGATCTTCGTTGATCTTCAGCGGCAAGGCGCGCGCAATATCAACCTCGTCAACCCGACGCACTTTGTGCCTGCCATAAAACGCGCGCTGCTGCTCGCCAAGACGCGCGGGCTGTCGCTGCCTATCGTGTACAACTCGGGGGGCTACGAACGCGTGGAAACGCTGCAAACGCTCGATGGGCTCGTCGACGTCTATCTGCCGGACGTCAAGTATTACGACAGCGGGCTCGCGAAATTGCTCTCCGACGCGCCCGATTATTTCGATACGGCAATGACCGCCCTCGCCGAAATGATACGCCAAACGGGCAAGCCCGTGCTCTCCGAGGACGGCATACTGCTTCGCGGAACGGTCGTCCGCCATCTCGTATTGCCCGGGCAATACAAGGACTCAATAGATGTCGTAAAGCGTGTCGCGGAGCGTTTCGGCGGGGAGATACTGTTCAGCCTGATGAGCCAGTATACGCCGTTCGGACGTGTCAAGACCGATCCGCGGTTTGAGAAATTCAACCGCCGCGTTACGACATTCGAGTATCGCAAGGTACTCGACGCGGTATACAACGCGGAGCTGATCGGCTATATGCAGGAGCGCTCCTCCGCCAAGGAGGAATACACTCCGAGCTTCGACTTCTCGGGATTATAAAACTAATTCACAATCTACGTATAGACATCTTTGCGTCAATCTCGCGCCTATCGCTGCGTCAAAGCTCCTTGAGCGTTTTGCGCAATTGTCCTAAGACAACAGGCGCATAATGCGTCCTTGCGCTAGACGCGACCTTGCCACAAATCTTGTCTATACTGCGATTGCGAATTAGTATAAAACTGCACAAAAATGCAAAAAATCTCTAAAACCGCTTGACAAGCTCGGAAAAATCTGCTATAATAATTAAGTTAATCGCCAATCGCGATATAACCCCTTTCCCGCACGAAAAACTGCGGGATATATATCCATAAGGAGGTGCTTATAAATGGCAAAGCTCAGTGAAAAGTACGAGGCAGTGATCGTGTTCTCTCTCAAGAAGGATGAGGAGCAGATCAAGGCGCTGACCGAAAAGTTCTCGGACTTGATCAAGGCAAACGGTACTCTTACCAACGTTGACGAGTGGGGCAAGAGAAAGCTGGCTTACGAGATCAACTATGAGAGCGAGGGCTATTACGTTCTCTATAATTTCGAGTCCAAGCCCGATTTCCCCGCAGAGCTCGAGCGTATCATCAACATCACCGACGGCGTTCTCCGCTCGGTAGTTGTGCTCGCAAAGTAATTGAACGGTTTGTAGTCAGAATGTGAAAGATTTTAGGTTATCGAATGGTTTGAACGGAGGTATCTCATGAACAAAGTTATTATGATGGGGCGTATTGTCAACGATCTGGAGCTCAAAACGACTCCGAGCGGTGTGACGACATGCAGTTTCCGAATGGCAGTCGACAGAAGATATCAGAAAAAGGGCGAAGAAAGAAAGTCCGATTTCTTCAATATTGTCGCTTGGCGCGCAACCGCCGAGTTTATCTGCCGCTTCTTCGGCAAGGGAAGAATGATCCTGATCGAGGGTGAGATGCAGACACGGCAGTACACCGATAAAAACGGCAATCCCGCAACATGGTATGAGATAATGGTGGATAACGCCTACTTTACGGGCGAGAAAGCCAACGGCGGCAACGGAAATTACGGCGGAGGCTACGGCGCTCCCCCTCCCGCTGAGCCACCCTACGGAGGCGGCTACGGCGGAGGTTATTCCGCACCACAGACACCGCCCGTTCCACAGGCTCCCCCGCAGGCTCAGAGTGCCGCTCCGGCAGCGGATTTCTCATCCGCGGACAAGGACGATGACGACTATCCGTTCTGACGAACGAAAAAGAGCCGACAGATACGCCGGCTGAATGATTTCCGAATTTTAGAGGAGGTAAAGTATCATGGCTGATAGGATCGAAAAATCTGCTCACCCTGTTAAGCGCACCCGCAAAAAGGTTTGCCAGTTCTGCGCTGACAGAACAGAGTTCATCGACTATAAGGATATCGCCAAGCTCAAGAAGTATATGACAGAGCGCGCAAAGATTCTGCCCCGCAGAGTTACGGGCTGCTGCGCATACCACCAGAGAGAGCTTACGACCGCGATCAAGAGAGCAAGACAGCTCGCTTTGATCCCGTATGTAGCCGACTGATATCAAAAATAAGAAAGCCGCGGTGCAAGACTGCGGTTTTTTTATTGCGTATGCAAAGTGAGATGCAGTCATAGTCGGTACGGCTGACACGCATATCTTTTACGGAAATGCCCCCGTTGAAGTAACGGGGACATAAAAGTTATTCCGCGGGAGTTCTCATCGCTTCCCAGGTGATTATGCGCTGAGGAGTGTTCTTTTCGCCGTAGAGCACGGGCATATTATTCCATGTGACCATTGCGGGATCGTTGAAATACTTCGCCAGGGTCTCATTGTCGATCCTCTCGGGATTGAGATGCGGAGTGCCGAAGATATCCATCTTGGGCGCGCCAGAACCCGGAGACGTAGCCTCGTAGACGAACTCGCCGCACCACGGCATATAGTAGAGCCACATAACGCCCTCGTCAATGCACTGCTGCGGGTCGATGAAGTTCTCATTCTCGGTGAGCGCGAGCATCTTGCCCTCGTAGGTCATCTTCTTAAGCTCCTCGTATTTTTTTACCTGCGGAGAGTGGTCGGTCTTGTTGGGGTAAATATCTATACCCGAGATGTCGTAGGAGTTGGGTTCTACCTTACAGAACGACGACTGACCGTTCCATACCCAGATGATGTTGGAGAGCTTGTGATAGTTCTCAAGGCGGTCATAGATCATATACCAAAGCCTCTGGAACGTATCGTATGAGCCGTCTCTGATCGCGTCCTTATCGGTCTCGGGCTGTATGCCCCACCAGAACCAGCTTCCGCTCGCCTCGTGCAGAGGGCGCCAGAGCACGGTTATGCCCGCCGCCTCAAGCTCCTGCATATAGCTCGCCACGAGATCGATGTCGTGAACCGCAACCTCGTACTCCTTGGTTCCGGGCACGGTCGCGTTGCGGGCGTTCCAGTTCTCGATCTTAACTCCGTTGCGCTCCATATAGAACGCGCGCCCTTTGTCACGGTTGTCGATGTCGCGCGGAACGTTCCAATGCCAGCAGAAAGCCACCAGACCGCCGCTCTCGGTACCCCATTCCAGCGCCGCGTCAACGAGATCGCGGTTGGGATTGTCCCCGACAGCGTGGATAAAATCGAAGCCCTTCATCGCGGGCAGGTCTTGAATAGCGTCGTAGTACACCTTGTCCTCGTACACCTGAACGGGATTGTCCTGCTGCTGAGCCGAAATGATCTTTTTCCCGTAGCACTCCTTCAGGAAGTTCCAGACCTTCATAGTCTCGGGGTTGTTCTGCGCGTTGAGGGAAACGGGCTTGGACACGTCCACCTCGCGCTCGGACAGGCTCTTGATAAGCGCGTCGAAGTCGGTCTCATACGCGAGCGCCGCCTCCATATCAATGTCGCCGTCGGCCGTCTTTTTGACGGGATTTGAGAGGGTCTTAGGCGGCTCCTCAACTTTGCTCTCGCCGCCGGGGTTTTCACTTCCGGAGTCGGAGGTTCCCGCGGAGCTGTCCGAGGGATTTTCGCTGCTGTTGCTGTTCTTATCGCAGGCAGTGATGGACAAAACCATCGCCAGCGAAAGAGCAGCGGCGATAAACTTCTTCATAAAAATGCTCCTTTCCTTTAACTAAAAATTTATTTGACAGTTCGGCAATTCCTCGCCGAGCCGAGTTAATGCTCCGCAGTGAGCTCGCAGCCCGAGAAGCTTATCAGGCAGTCGGGCAATTCCTCGCCGAGGCGAGTTAATTCTTCCGTTGCGGGCTCCGAGATTTTAAGACAGGTCAGGCTCTTGAGCCCGTAAAGAGGCGAAAAATCCGTCACCGGCACCCGTTCCATATTAAGCGTTTCAAGCTTTGTAAGCCCCGAAAGCGCCGAGATATCGGTTATCTCGTTGCCCGAGATGTCAAGCTCGGTGAGCTCGGTCAACTCCCCAAGCGCCGAAATATCCGAGATGCCGTTGTTGCCGAGCCAGAGCTTTTCAAGCCCCGTAAAGCCTTTAAGCGGCGCGATATCCTTAATGTCGTTGCCTGTGAGAGAAATCGTCCTGATATCCAATACCGAAAGCTCGGACAGCGGCGAGATATCGCCGATGTTATTGAAGCCGAGCTCCAGCGAGTTAAGCTGCGAAAGCTGTCCGATAAACGGCGCATTGTCCGTGAGCGCGGTGCTGTCCAGATCGCGCTTCCGCAGATCGAGCCGCGTTGTCGTCGCAATATCATACTCCAAGCCGAGAATGTTCACCGTGCCCATTGTGCCGACCTCGTCCGCGTTTATCGAAGTGTCGGCGGTGGTGGTGTAGAAGGTGCTTTGCGCGGAAAAGCTCTCAGCCGGAATCAGTTGTTCCTTTGGCGGGAAGAACATTTCGCTTTGCAGGTTGTTGCAGGCGGTAAGGCTCAGAAGCGCCGCTGCCGCAAGACAGGCGGCAAAAATCTTTTTCAAGGCGCCTCACACTCCTTTCAATGATAAGTAGCAATCGGGTAATCGCTGTTTTAGCAGTGCTATATCCTCTTCTGTGAAGGGGGTGGCGTATAAGTCCAAATACCTCAAACCGGTAAGATTTGTCAGTGGCGATATATCGGTTATCTGGTTGAATGACACGTCCAGATCAATCAAATCGGTAAGGTTCACCAATGGCGGTAAATCGGTTATTCCGGTGTTCGACAAGCACAAATGCACCAAACCCGTAAGATTCGCCAACAGCGATATATCTGTTATTTTGTTACCGGCTAAAGCCAAATCCGTTAATCCCGTAAGGTTTGCCAATGGCGATATATCGGTTATTTCATTGTTCGACAAAGTTAAAGCCGTCAAACCGTTAAGATCTTTCAAAGGTGATATATCGGCTATTTTGTTACCGAGCAAATACAACATCGTTAATCCCGTAAGGTTGGTCAATGGTGATATGTCGGTTATCTCGTTCTCAATCAGGTTCAGATACGTCAAACCGGTAAAGTTATTCAATAGCGATATATCGGTTATTTCGTTGCCGGGTAATTCCAAGCTCGTCAAGCCGGTAAGGTTCTGAAGCGGTGAAATATCGGTTATTTTATTGTATGATAAATCCAGGTGAGAAAGATTCACCAGCTTTTCTATTTGAGGCACGATCTCCGCCAATCGTTCATCGGTAAGATCATTGCACATTAAATAAAGAGCTGTGGTCGAAGCGATATCGTATTCCTCGCCCAGTATCGTAACCGTTTCCATAGCGCAGTTTTCCGGCATATTACTTTCCTCCTGCTGCGAGTATTCCGGCGGTTCGGTGGAAGGATCGCTCTCATCGGAAATCGAGCTTCCCGGAGGTTCAACGGAAGAACCGCTTCCCGAAATATCGATATCCGTGCTTTCGGATTTTGAGCTGCTCTTTTCGGACGAGCTGCCGGATATCTCATCGTCTTTTGTCCGCGTATCGCCGCTCTTGTCGCAGGCGGTGAACGAAAGTGCCATTACCGCCGCAAAAAGTGCCGTAATAAATTTCTTCATCTTTTCCCCTATCTGAAAAGCGTGCAGTGTCCGCTTTTGCGGTAGTAGTCGATACGCGCCTGTATCACCTCGCGCGTTGTCTTGTAGTACTGTGCAAGACAGTCGATGCAGAAAAACTCCTGAACGTTGCGCGAGATGAGCTTCTGATTGATGGCGATATCGTCCGTGCCGAGCGGCGCGCCACACTCCTTGCAGGTTTTCCAGTTCGCCATCAGCGGGTCTTTACCACCTGAGCGCGGAGCATCATACAGTCATGCGGCTCGAGAGTGGTGACAAAGCGCTCGGTGAAGGTGCCGAGATCCTTCTTGTTCCAGCAGTCGTACAGCTCGAGACCGCGACCCGAAGCGTAGGTCAGACCGATATCCCAGAACTGGAGCGACATCTCGCCGCTTCTGTCGCCGAAGTTGAACAGACCGATAGCGTAGCCGCCGTCGGACATGGGCTTGACAAGCGCGAAAACGTTCTCGGGGTTGTTCCACTGCTTGATGCAGTACGGACCGCGGCACTCGATATCCTGATTTATCGCGATGATCTCCTTGTTGGTGAGTATCTCGCGCGTGGTATCGGTCATTCTGCGGATATCGCAGCCGATCATCAGCGGAGAGTTCATAATTGCCCAGAGTGAGAAGTGCGTTCTGTACTCGGTATCGGTGCAGCCGCCTATCGCGGGAGGTATGCCCGCGCCTGCGTCGGCGATAACGTTCACGCCCTCCTCGGAGGAGTTTATCCACTGGTTATTGGAGCCGCCGTGCATACCGACAACGAGCATATCTATGTCGTTGTGGCAGAAGTTTCCGCCGTAGCACTCATTGCCTATCTGAGAGAGGGCGAGCCGCTTTACCGACTCCCAGCTGTCCTGGATATCGCCCGTGGAGCGGAACAGATGAGCGCCGCTCTCGCGTATCCACTTGTATACGTCGTCGTTGCCCCAGTTACACGCCGAGAACATAATATCGCGCCCGCAATTGCGCAGAGCCGTGGACATTCTCTTGTAGAGTATCTCGCCGGGGATATGGTCGGGCTTGTAGCAGTAGTCATACTTGAGGTAGTCGACGCCCCACTCAGCAAAGGTCTCCGCATCGTCAAACTCGTGCTCGAAGCTGCCGGGGTGACCGCCGCAGGTGTGAGTGCCCGCGCAGGAGTAGATACCGAATTTGAGCCCCTTGGAGTGCACGTAATCCGCGACTGCCTTGATGCCGTTCGGGAATTTATAGTGATCGGGAACCAGTCTGCCGTTCGCGTCGCGCTGCTTTTCGCTCCAGCAGTCGTCGATGACAACGTACTCATAGCCCGCCTCGCGCAGACCCTGCGTCTCGAACGCGTCGGCGGCGGTCTTTATCAGCTCCTCGTTGATCTCCCAGGTGAAGGTGTTCCAAGAGTTCCAGCCCATAGGGGGGGTCAGACCCAGAAATTTGTTATTCATAAGCAATATCTCCTACATTATTTATAATATTCATCGGCGGAAATTTGTCCGCTTTGTATAATTGTACCATAAGGGGGGAAAAAAGTCAATAGGATTTGTTGATGTTATTACCCACGGAAGATACGGCGAAAAAACGGAGCCGCGTATGGCGGCTTCGTGGATATTATAAACGGCGGTGCATCAGTTGCCGTTTACGCTTTCAAAAAACGCATATATTGAATCATATATTTCACCCTTATACTCATACCGCATATCATAATTTTCTAAAATGCCCTCCCCTTCAGTTACAGTGTCGAAGAAACTGTCGGGGACTTTTATAACAGTACCGCCACCAGAATTAAGACCGCAACAGTAAAATGCATGCTTGCCTATCGAAGTCACACCATCCGGAATATCAATACGTTCAAGAAGAACACACAGGTCAAAAGTTCCCTCGGCGATCTTTGTAATGTTTTTGGAGAGCGTTATGTTTTTTAATCCTCTGCACTCGTGAAAAGCATACCCGCCGATCTCCGTGACGCTGTCGGGAATGTTTATTCCCGTGATCTGATCCATATGCTCAAAAGCCCGCGGTGCGATTTTTGTCACACCGTCGGGAACGGTGACATCACCCTCGTTTTTCCTCCATACCAACAACATATCGTTTACAATAGTATAGTCGGGATTTTCCGTGCGTTTTTCCTTCAGCCAAGCGCTTTGAAAAAATGCATCATAAGCAAAGGCGGGCATATCATCGCCAAGAAAAGTAACTTCTTTAAGTTTATCACAGTTGGTGAACGCGCCAAATAAAGCTTCGCTGTCAATGAGCTCTACGCTTCCCGGAATAGTTACGCCTATTAGACTGTGATTGCTTTGGAACGCTTCTTCACCTATCCGCACTACTTTTTCCCCGCCTATCGTTTCGGGGATTACAACGTTTAGAGCGCTGCCTTTATATTTTGTAATGCACACGCCGCCGTCGACGGCTTCCGTCTCGAAATCCGCCTCGTCCGCCAATGTCGGCTCGGGGACGCTGCTTTCTTTGGGAACAGTCCTCTCGGAGCCGCTCTCCTCGGGCTTGCTGTCGGAGGTGCTTTCGGTGCTGCTGCTTGAAACAGTCGAGCTGCTCTCGGTCTTGCTGCTTTCGGTACTGCTTTTTGTACTCGTGCTCGGAGAGCTGCTTTCGCCGTCCGTGTTGCACGCGGTGAGCGACAGGGCGACTGCCGCGCAAACTATCATTGCCGTAATTTTCTTTTTCATGTCATTTATTCCTTTCTTTTGGGGAAAATACCCGCAAATACTATAGTATATTATAAGTCATATATGACTTAAAGTCAACCCTTATTTTCCAACAATGATATAATTTGTGTATAATAGCTATGTTTGAGGAGGGATTTTTGTGAAAAATTATTATGAACGACTAAAAGATTTACGCGAAGACAGAGATCTCACTCAGCTTCAGGCAGGACAGATAATCGGAACCTCACAGCAGCATTACGGGAAATACGAGAGCGGCAAGATCGTTATCCCGTTTGACAGAGTGATAATGCTTGCCGAATATTACGACGTCAGTCTGGATTATATTGCGGGACGTACAAACGTTCCCCGAGTTTTCAAGCAGGAATGATTTCAAGCCGTCCAATCGTTTGGACGGCTAATATTATGCCGATTTTATGTTTACGTTTTATATTAACGTATCATTACCGTTGCCGGAACTCAACGTACTTGCCGCACTCTTTCGATGCTGCCGCCGATACAAAAAAATAAACTTGCTTGGGAATATTTCCCCCTTAACCCGAAACAATATATTTGTTGAATTTATTGAAGGGGTTGATATAGATGAAGAAAACAGCCGCGGTACTGGGAATCGCAGCGGTTCTGGCAATGATCGCGGGTGCGGTGCCCGGAGCGGTGGAGAGCGCCGTGCCCGTCTCCGAGACGCTCCGCCCGAGCGTTCGCAGCTACAGCGAATCCGTTTTCGGAACGGGCGAGCTTACTTACCTCGGACAGCATGAGATCACCTCCTCGCTGCCGTTGGTGATCGAGAAGCTGCACGTCAAAGAGGGCGATATTGTCGGAGTGGGAGATACCGTCGCGACTATCGACAGAGAGGCGTCCGCGTCGCTTATCGAGAGCCTCGGTCAGGTCGCCGCGCTCGCGATATCGGCGACTAATCTGTCGACGGCGGTAGCTCTTCTGCCCGAGAAGATAACCTCCGACTGCTCGGGCAGGGTAATCGCTACGACAAACAGCGGTCAGGCTGTTCAAAGCGGTTACAGTATCGTATCCATAGCGCAAACGGACGAGCTGGCGGTGGTGACGGCAGTGAGCGAGCTCGACATCGCCAAGGTCGAGCTCGGACAGAACGTGCGGTTTACCCTCGCGGCTTACCCCGACGACGTGTTCTTCGGCACGGTCACCGCGATCGCGCAGGCTGCCAGAAGTCAGTATAACGGCGCGGTACTCGAGACGGTCGTCGACGTAACGATAACGCCCGACAGAGACGACGAACGCCTTAAATCGGGGCTCTCCGCGGAGGCGGAGATACAGCTCTCCGACGCGCGGAGCATCTGCGTACTGCCGTATTCGGCTATCGCGCAGGACGAAACGGGCGAGTACGTTTACGTTTACGAGGACGGTAAGGCGGTGCGGCGCGGCGTCTTTACGGGAGCGGAGTTCGCCGACGGCACGGAGATACGCAAGGGCGTTACGGCGGCGGACATCGTATTCCAAGACCCGCTTGAGATCGCCGACAGGAGCTATATAAGAGTTGCGGAGAATATGAGGTAAAAATGACGATAACAAGACTGCTTGTAAACATATTCAGGAGCCGCACGCGCTCGCTGCTTACAATGGCGGGGATAGCGGTCGGGGTGTTCTCGGTGGTGCTTATCTCGACGGTGGGCGCGGTCGGCACTGCCGAGGTGAGCAAGACGCTCGTGACGATGGGCGTTGACACGCTGCTTATCCAGTCCGCGAAGAACTCCGTCTCGGTCACGCTCACCGACAGCGACGTTTCGGCGGTGCGCGCTATTGACGGCGTGAGCGACGTTATGCCGCTTATGGCAAGCGTGACCGAGGCAAAAATGATAAACCGCCGCCTTGACTGCTATGTCTGGGGAGTCGACAGATCCGCGGACAAGCTCATCTCGCTTGAGGCAAAGCACGGCAGGCTAATCAACAACTCGGACACCGCCGCGCGGTCAAAGGTCTGCGTTATCGACGAGCAGTTTGCTTTGGCGAGCTACGGGAGGAGCAACGTTGTCGGGAAACAGCTCTCGATGTTCCTTGGCGGCAAGTATCACACGTTTGAGATAATCGGCGTCGCGCAGTCGGGGCTGTCGTCATTGCAGGGTATGCTCACAAACATTATGCCGGGGTTTATGTATATCCCGATAACGACTATGCAGGGGCTGTGCGGACGGACGACCTATGATAAAATCGCCGTCAAGCTGGTGGATATGAACTCGGACACGGCGATCGTCGGACGCGTGACGGACGAGCTGAACCGCCGAAACGGCATTACAGACGGCTACACCTGCAACAATCTCCTCTCGCAAAAGGGGCAGCTTGACGATATTCTGGCGATAGTCACAACGGCGCTCTCGCTTGTCGCGGGGATATCGCTGGTGGTGTCGGGAATCTCGGTGATGACCACGATGATGATGAGCGTCGGAGAACGCACCCGCGAGATCGGCATAAAGAAAGCTATCGGCGCGAAAAGCTCCGTTATCTGCCTTGAGTTCCTGACCGAGAGCGTGATACTGACCCTCCTCGGGAGCGGCGCCGGAATAGCGTTCGGGCTGCTCGCGTCGCTGGTGGGCTGCGCTGTGCTGGCGGTGCCGTTTACCGCCAATCTCGGTTCGCTGGCAGCCTCGGCTCTCGCTTCGGCAGCGATAGGCGCGGTGTTCGGCGCGTACCCTGCGGTCAAGGCGGCTAAGCTAAGGCCCGCAGAAGCGTTGAGGGCGAATTAAGGCGTGCCGCCTTTGTCAAGCCGTTTCATAGAAAATTGCGGTACCATGCGTTTTCGCTCGATACCGCAATATTTCTATATTTTACGCCCCAAGGCGTGCCGCCTTTGTCAAGCCGTTTCATAGAAAATTGCGGTGCCATGCGTTTTCGCTCGATACCGCAATATTTCTATATTTTACGCCCCTAAGCGGGAAACCGTATTTTTACGCAAATATAGTCATCGCAGATTTTTTTATATGATTTTTTCGGAAATTTATGCTAGAATTAGAACATAACAAAAAACGAAACGAAAGGACTGAACGTGATGTTTGTACATAAGCTCGACGACGGAGCGCCGATAAAAATATGGCAGTCGGATATGGGAGCGATCGAGGAAGGCTGTCTGGCGCAGGCGAAGAACCTCTCGCGCTTGCCGTTCGTATATAAATGGGTATCGCTTATGCCCGACACGCACATGGGCAAGGGTATGCCGATAGGCGGCGTTATCGCCTGCGACGGCGTGGTTATCCCGAACGCGGTGGGTGTGGATATAGGCTGCGGAATGGCGTTTGTACAGACGAACGTTCCCGCGGCGCTGCTCCGCGAGACCGTAACGGGCAGCGGAAACCTTGTGCAGGCGATATGCGGCGATATCCTCCGCAATATCCCGACGGGGTTCAACCACTACAAAAAGCCACAGCCCTCCGCGGTGCTTGACAGGGCTAAGGAGCAGGGTGAGAAATACGAGTTCGACAAGGAGTTATTACCGCAAATAGACGAGGGCTATTTCCAGGTCGGCACTCTCGGCGGAGGAAATCATTTCATCGAATTGCAAGAGGACGAGAACGGAATGTGCTGCATAATGCTGCATTCGGGAAGCCGCCACTTCGGCAATATTGTCGGGCAGTACTTCAACAAGATAGCTCGCGCGCTCAACGACAAGTGGCACTCTAAAGTGCCCGCGGAGTGGAATCTGCCGTTCCTGCCCGTCGATACCGACGAGGGGAAGCGCTATCTGGAGTGGATGCAGCTCTCGATGGATTTCGCCTACGAGAACCGCGCGGTAATGCTCGCGAAGCTCAAGGAAACCTTCACAAAATACGCGCTCAAATACCTCAACATCGAGCCGGAGTACTCCTGCGAGATCAACTGCCACCACAACTACGCGGCGATCGAGAACCACTACGGGAAGAACGTTTACGTTCACCGCAAGGGCGCTATTCGGGCGCGCGAGGGAGAGCTTGCTATAATCCCGGGCGCTATGGGCTCTTTCAGCTACATAGTCCGCGGAAAGGGCGAGCCCGAGAGCTTTATGTCAAGCTCGCACGGCGCGGGGAGAGCGTACTCCAGAACGGCGGCAGTCGCAAACTTCTCCGTGGAGAGCGTGATGTGCGACCTTAAAGAGCAAAACGTTGTCCTCGCAAAGCACAACAAATCCGACGTTGCGGAGGAGTCGCGGTTCGCCTACAAGGATATCGATCAGGTAATGGCTAATCAGACCGACCTTACCGAAGCGGTGAAAAAGCTGTTTACGATAGGGGTGGTCAAGGGGTGAGCGAAAACGACCGAATCATAAACGAACTTAAAGGAACCATGAAGCAGCTCCAAAGACAGCATAAAACCCGCAGGCGCGGGCGGCGCGGACCGGTCGAGGTTTATTTTGAGGGCATACCCGCAGCCGATAAAAGAGAAGAGGTACAGACGGGAATAGAACAGCTTGCCGACATTTCGCGGGAGTTCCTTAAAATGAAAAAGGTGTACCGTTGGCATTTGAAAAAGATTTCGGAGCTTAGCGACACAAGTGTGATCCACGTTTGTCACCGCTATGTCGAGGAAAACCGCCTTAAAGACGAGTGGAAAGAGTTTCGCGAGGAACGGGAAAAACTCTGATTTGGAATACGGCTCGTACAGCAAAAATAGCAGGGGAGTCAAACCCCCGTAGCACGAGTCGTGATAGAAGGAACAATGGAAAGTATACGGCTTAACTACCAGCTTGAAGGGGAGCTGAACGGATAACAAACTACGGCTCGCACAGCAAAAATGGCAGGGGGCTGAAAACCCCCGTAGCACGGAGTCGTGATAGGAAGAACAATGGAAAGCACTGTCTCTTATACAAATATCCGAGCCCACGCGACCGTACTAGATCTCGTATGCCGTCTTCTG
>CAMWVP010000006.1 GCA_947177735.1 uncultured Clostridia bacterium | reverse complement strand
CGGGACGGGGCAGGACCCGAGCACTCTCGTACGCTGCCAGATAGCGAAACAGAGGTTCGGCGTGAAAAAGACCATCGCCAAGGTCAACAATCCCAGAAATGCCGACGCGCTGAAAAAGCTCGGCGTTGATATCGTCATTTCGGCGACAGAGAACATCATTCAGCTGCTCGAGCACGAGGTCGACATCAGCGCGATGAAGCAGGTGCTGCGGCTTGATGGAGAGGACGCGTCGCTGATGGAGATAACGCTCCCTGACAAATACGCGCTCGAGGGAAAGAGACTTATGGATCTTAACCTGCCTGCGGGCTGCCTGATAGCCTGCATAACACGCGGCACGAGAACGGTCATACCGTCCGGTAATACGATACTTCTGAGCGGAGACGTGGCGCTCGTGGTTATGATGAACTCGGCTGAAAAGGAGCTTCGCAAGGCGCTCAAAATAAAGGATTAGCTATGATAAAGGTTGTTGCTTTTGATATCGGCGGTACGCTTATGGAATATAAGGATATGCCGTACTGCTGGCTGGATTATTACGAGAACGCGCTCGACCGGGCGGTAAAAAGCCTCGGTCTCTCCGTATCGGAGGAGCAGCGGTGCCGCACGCTCGAGATACTCCGTTCGTTCAATCCCAAGGTGAATCCGCGCGAAAAGGACTATACGCCCGAGCACATCTTCGGAGCCGCCTGCGCGGATTGGGAGTTTGAATACGACCTCGGACGTGTCATCGGTGAGTTTTTCGCGGCGTTCGATCTGAAGGCGTATATCTATCCCGATACGCTCCCCGTACTGGAGGAGCTGAGAGTGGCGGGGTATAAGCTCGCGGCGCTGACGGACATCGCAACGGCGATGCCGGACGAGCTGCACAGAAGCTACTTCCCCGAGCTGCTGCCGTACCTTGATATGTACGTATCGTCCGTTTCCTGCGGCTGGCGAAAGCCCGCGCCGAAAGGATTGTACGATATCGCCGATAATTTCGGCGTGTCGCCCGACGAGATGATCTACGTCGGCGACGAGCGCAAGGACATAGGCTGCGCGCACCGATTCGGCTGCACGGGCATACTTATCGACAGACGAAACACAGGCGCGGAATACGGTCAAGATCACACGATCTCCGACCTTACCGCTTTAAAACAAATCATAAAATAAGGAGAAAAACAATGAGCTTATTTAAAAAGGACGTTCCCACACCCGAAGAGCAGAAGAACGACGCGGGCAGCTTCGCGGGATTTGCGCTGCTGAGCGAGGCTAAGCTGGACAAGGCGAAGCTGTATGCCGACCTGAAAAACGATTGGGGCATCGAGATAGCCGATGATCCCGAGCAGAATGACGACGTTATCTACGCCGATATCGACGGATACAGACTTGTCATCGGGCTTATGCCGACGCCGGTTCCCGACGGCGAGGCGGAATACTGGGCTAAGGGCAACTATATGTGGGCGGACGCGGAGACTGTTGTTGCGGCACACAAGGCTCACGCGATCATCGCGCTTCTCGGCAAAGACGATGATCTTACGGCGCGAGGAAAGCTGTTCGTAAAGGTGGTCTGCGCGATGATGAAGCAGGACAGCGCCGTTGCGTTCTATAACGAGGGCGCGGTTTTCCCGCCGAAGATGTATCTCGATTTCGCGGGTATGATGGAGAACGGCAACGCTCCCGTGCTCAACCTCATCTGGTTCGGACTGTACGGGGACGGCGATAAGGCGGGTGTTTACACCTACGGTATGCGCAGAATGGGCAAAGAGGAAATGGAGGTCTACGTCGACAAGGATAAGGCGGACTTTAACGAGCTCCGCGAGTTCCTTATGATGGTATCGTCATACGTTCTCGATACGGGCGCGATTCTCCGCGACGGCGAGACGATAGGCTTCTCCGAGGAGCAGAAGCTGCCCATAACGCTCAGCAAGGGCGTTGCGCTGGACGGAGACACATTGAAGATAGGCTACGCAAAGTAAGTTTTTGATATCTGCAAAGACAAGAATACGAGGGTTAGATATGGACGAGAAGAAAGCGAGAAAGCCCGTAAAGTCTAAGAGTGCGAAAAAGACCGAGGACGCAACGCCCAAGAAGTCGCCGCAGGGAGATGTTATCTTCGCGCTGGATATAGGCACGCGGACGGTCGTCGGCGTGCTTGCGCGGAAAACTCCTCAAGGTACGAAGGTCATCGACATGGAGACAGTCGTGCACGAGAAGCGTTCTATGGCTGACGGGCAGATCGAGGATATCAAGGCGGTCTCGGGCGACATAAAAAAGGTCAAGCGCGCTCTCGAGGCGCGTAACCGCATACAGCTGCGCGACGTGTGCGTGGCTGCGGCAGGCCGCGCCCTCAAGACGATGAGAGCGGCTTGGGAGTACAAGCTGCCCGAAAATAAGATCATCACCGCCGAGGCTCTGAAAGCAACGGAGCTTGACGCGGTGCGCCGTACCTGCGACAGCTTTTCCAAGAAAAACGACACCTCGGCGTTTTATTGCGTCGGGCACAACGTCATCTCGCTCTCGCTGGACGGCTTCAAGGTGCACAAGCCGGAGGGTCACCGCGGCGAGCGTATGGTCACCGAGATAATCGCGGCGTTTCTGCCCGCGTATGTGGTGGAGAGCCTGTGCTCGGCGGTCTACGAGGCTAATCTCGAGGTCGCCAACATCACCCTCGAGCCGATTGCCGCCATGAACGCGGTCATTCCGCAGGAGCTGCGGCTGATAAACATTGCGCTGTGTGATATCGGCGCGGGAACCTCCGATGTTGCGATATCGCGTGACGGTAGCGTCGTCGCATACGGAATGGCAACGACCGCGGGCGATGAGATAACCGAGACGATAATGAAAGAGCTGCTCGTCGACTTCAACACCGCCGAGATGCTCAAGACGTCCGATACCAAGGAGATCGAGTTCAAAGATATCCTCCTGCGCGAAAACAAGATCACCCGAGAGCGTATCGACGAGATAATCGCTCCCGCGGCGCGCGAGCTTGCAAAGGTCATTGCCGAGGAAATAATCACGGCGAACAGCGTGCCTCCGCAGGCGATCTTCCTCGTTGGCGGCGGCAGCAAGCTGAAAGATCTTGCTCCGCTCGTTGCCGGGGAGCTCAAGGTCGACCATACGCGCGTCATTACGGGCAGGCGCGAGCTGCTTCGCGGCATTATCGCGCCCGATGAGATGCCGCTTGACGCGGAGCACTCCACGCCGCTCGGCATTGCGATAAGTGCGGGAGAGGGCGTGTCCTACGACTTCACGACCATCACCGTGAACGGCAAAAAGCTGCACGCGCTCGACACTAACCGCCTGACGGTATTCGAGCTGCTCGGCTTTGCCAAGATAAAGCCCGAGGATATGATCGCGAGCGCCGGAAAGTCGCTTTCGTTCACGCTTTCCGGTGAGAAGATTACCCTGCGCGGCAGTCACCCGAAGCCGTCGGAGGTGCTCGTGAACGGCGATCCCGCGTCGCTGAACACCGTCGTCAAAAAGGGCGACGAGGTCACGGTCAACGTTGCCGAGAACGGCGCGGACGCCGCGGCGCACTTGTCGGACTATTTCGATATGGACACGATACGCGCGTTCACCGTTTTGCTTTTCGGCGAGAAGCAGCGCGCCGGCAGGTACATACTGATAAACGGGCGCGAGGTCACGACCGAGCGCCGTATCTGGGAGGGTGACGACATATCCGTCGTGCAGACGGAGACCGTCGCGGAGCTGCTGGACTACCTCGGTATCGGGGACAGGGTGCTGCTCAACGGCAATCCGCCCGCGCCCGAGGACAAACTGAAAAGCGGCGACGTTATCGAATACGAGTCATCTCCGAGTCACGAGCGCGCCTACGAGCGCGTGCTGCCTCCCGTCTCAGTTCCCGAGCAGGATACGCCGGCTGAGCACGAGCATATCGGACCCATGATAACGGTAAACGGTATCGAGACCGAGTTCCCCACTCGCGGAGACGGCAAGCCGCCGATATTCCTCGACGTTGCGGCGGCGTTCTCGGACGACCCGACCGAGCTGCTCGCCCACGCGGGAACCATCACTGTAAACGGCAAGATCGCGCGGCTTGACGAGGAAATTCACAACGGCGACGTTATAGTTATAGAATAAGGAAAAAATGTGGGAAAATATGAAAAAAAACGCTAAGAAAATCACTGCGCTGCTGTTAGCGGCGGCAATGTGCGGCTGTACGAGAATACCCGATCTTTCGCTGCCCGACAGCAGCGAGAGCACGGACAGCTCCGATATCGACAACACCGAGCCCGTGAAAAACGAGTATCTGATAAGCGAGTTCACTATTGAACAGCAGGACTATGCCGTGAAGCTGAACGCCGAGGGCGGTGTTGTCGATATCGGCGAGATAGTCGAATTTGAGGAAGATGAGGATCAGCCGTTCGACGGCAAGGGCTACGCCGCGGTCAAGAGCGGCGGTTCGCTCTCGCACGTAGTGACCGCTTCCACGCCGCAGCATTACCGTATCATCATCGCGGCGCGCTCCGAGAAGGGCGCCGCGGTAAAGCTCAGGCTTGCCGATACCGTGCAGGGAACGTATTATGTTCCGCCCGCCGACAGCAGCGAGTTTGAGGAGGGCGATTACGATTTCAAGTATTACGCTGTCGATAACGTTTACCTTACAGCCGGCGCGAACGCGATCAGGTTCACCGCCGAGGACGGTGCCGTCGATATCGATTATATCTTCGTGGAGAGCTCCAACGCGGTCAAGAACAGCTGCTACAATGTGGGTAACTCCTGTGCCAACCCCAATTCTTCCGAGTCCGCGCTGAATTTGATCCAGTACCTTTCGGAGCAATACGGTAAGAAAACGCTTACCGCTCAGAACGTCTCCGTCGGCACAAATGCCGAGATCGACGCGATATACAAGGAAACGGGCAGATATCCCGCGATACGCACGGGAGAGCTGGCGCTTGCGGTGCTGAACGACGATGACAGCGCCGAGCGAACCGCCAAGGACATTGAGCTTGCCGCGGAGTGGGGCAAGGACGGCGGCATCGTCTCTTATACGTGGCACTGGTACTCGCCGAATTCGCTTCACGGCACAGCGCCCAAGGATTTCAGGTTTGACGGCGTATTCGACGATCAGAGCATATCCGATCTGTCGCTTCTCAGCGGGGATACGGCTCTGGATATGCTGGATAAGGGGCTTATATCGGAGGAGCTTGCCGCGCTGATAGGCGACATTGACAAAATCGCCGAGCACCTCAAGGTGCTCGACAAGCAGAATATACCCGTGCTTTTCGAGCCGATGCCCGACGCGGATTCGGGGATATACTGGTGGGGAAACGGCGCAAAGGATTTCAAGACGCTCTGGATGTTTATGTTTGACAGGCTGTGTATTTATCATGGAATCAAGGGGCTTATCTGGGTCTGGAACGGCAGCAGCATAGAGTACTATCCCGGCGACAGATACGTTGACATTATCGGGCAGAGCTTCTACGAGGGCTCGAAGTCGTCGTTCGCGGGGAGGTTTTCGGCTCTCTCCGAGCTGAACACGGCGCGTAAGATACAGACTGTCACCGCGTGCGACGTGCTCCCGAGTATCGACTATATGTACCGCGACAACGCAATGTGGCTTTGGGCGGCGGCAGGCAGCGGACAGTATGTCATAACCGACCACGGCGTGTTTACCGAGACCTATAACAACCGCACCTCGCTGAACTATTTCTACAATCATGAGCTGACCATTACTAAGGACGAGCTCAAGGTGAAACTGACGTAAGCGGCATATATAATATGGAAAGGGGAAGCGTTTGCTTCCCCTTATTTTTTAGCTTTGGTTTTGGAATATTCGGCGCATACTCCCGACAGCGCACATTCCTCGCACTTTGGTGCTCTCGCGGAGCATACTCCCCTGCCATGCCACACAAGGCGGTGGCAGAAGTACAGACCCTCCTCGGGCGGTATAACGGCGCGGAGCTGCTTTTCGACCTGAGCCGCGTCCTTGCCCTCCGACAGTCCGAGCCTGTTCGTCAGGCGTATGACATGCGTATCGCAGACCATCGCGGGCTTGCCGTAAAGATCGCCGACTATCAGGTTGGCGGTCTTTCGTCCCACTCCGGGCAGCTTGACAAGCTCATCTATTGAATCGGGCACCCTGCTGCCGTAAACGTCGCGCAGTACCCTGCACATCTCTACGATATCCTGCGCTTTGGTATGGTACAGCCCACACGACTTTATGTACTCCTCGACCTCGGAGACCTCCGCCTCCGCGAACGCCTCAATGCTCGGAAAACGCTCGAACATCGCGGGCGTTACAAGGTTCACGCGCTTGTCCGTGCACTGCGCGGAGAGCCTTGTCGCGATGAGAAGCTCGTGCGGCTTTTCATAGACCAGCGCGCACTTTACCTCGGGATATTCCCGTTTGAGCAGCTCGATAACCTCGGCTGCCCGCTGTTTTTTTGATATTCTCATTCCTGTTCTTCCTCTGTCGTTTCGGGCATTTTGGTCACCCGTATCTTCAGTATGTTCCTATCCTCAATGTGTGTGACCGCGAGCAGCAAGCCCTCATACTCCACCGTAGGCGGCACTAAGTCCGTGCCCTCGGGGATATAGCCGAGCTTGTCGGTAACGAAGCCCGATACGGTCTCGTATTCGTGATCCTCGGGCAGCTCTATGCCAAACAGCCCGAACACCTCCTCGGGGTCTGCCTCGCCCGCAACGTCGAGGGTATTCTCGTCGATCTTTGTGATAAGCTGTTTTTCGTCGTCGTATTCGTCCTGGATATTTCCCATTACCGCCTCGATAAGGTCCTCGAGCGTGACTATGCCCGCCGTGCCCCCGTACTCGTCCACGACCACAGCCATTCCCGACTTCATTTCGGTGAGCGTCTTGAACACGCCCGGGCAGGGGCAGGATTCGGGGATAAAGCTGACATCGCGTAAAAAGTCCTCTATCCGAAAATCCGACAGATCGGTCTTTCCGATAAGGCAAAGCAAGTCCTTGACGATGATTATCCCGACTATCTTGTCAACAGACTCCTCATAGGCGGGTATTCTCGAGAAACCCAAGTCCAGCGCCAGATAGATGAGGTCGTCGAGCGTTATCGAGTTTACGTCCACGCCTACGATATTCGTGCGGTGTGTCATAACGTCGGCGGCGGTGCGGTTGTCGAACTCGAAGATGTTGTTTATCATCTGCGCCGAGTTTTCCTCTATGCCGTCCTCGTCGTCGCCGCCGGTCAGCGCGTCCACAAGATCACGCACTTCGTCCTCCGTCACGTCCGCGTAATTCGCGCCGAGCGCCGATCTCAGCAGCGCCGTAAGCCCCTTGTTCAGCCAGATAAGAGGCGCTAAAAGCACCTTTCCGACCTTGTGCTCGTTTTCCTGTTTATCGTTAATACTTCGACTGCCGTCAGTATCCATAAAACCTCCAAATTATTTATATATGTCTCCTCTATTGCCGATCTCCAACACATATACGGTAAGCTGATCGTTTTCCACACTGTAAATTATCCTGTAGGCTCCCACGCGCAAACGGTATAAATTGCTGTGTCCTTTCATGATCTTTATATCGCCAATGTACGGGAGCTTGAAAATAGCATCAATAATTCTTGCCTGTTGCTTCGGCGGCTGCTTTTGCAGAAATTTCTCCGCGTCTTTTGACAATTTAATCTTGTATGCCATTTTGTGTTAAACCTTTCAGCACGTCCTCAATAGGAACAAATTTATCTTTATCGGGGCTGCGTAAATAGTCCTGATATAATTTCTCACAAAACACATCGTCCTCTATTTCATCGCACAAATTCTGAAGATACCCGACAATAAAGTTTAACTGCTCATCCGGAATGTTGTCGATCAGGTTGATCACCTTTTCTTTATTGCTCACTGCAAACACCTCCAATTATAATATTATTGCAGATTTAAGCCCATATTTTCTTCATTGCCGTTAAATCCCAATGTTGTATAAAGCGGTCTGCCGTTCTCGGTAGCGTCAAGAGAAACGTAAGTCACTCCGCGCTCCCTCGCCTCGTCGAGCAGCATTGTGATCATCTGCCGCGCGATACCTTGCCTGCGATAATCGGCATTGGTGTAGACGTTCATTATGTGAGCGCGTTTTCCCGTAGGGTGATCGACGGTCGGCATAAGCGTGATGTAACAGATAGTCGCGCAGCCGATCGCTCTTTCGCCGTCGAACGCAAGCACGGTGGTCTGGTCGCCGCTCTTGAAAAACTCCTCGGATAGCTGCGTGAACTCTCCCTCAAACGCCGATTCGGGTTTATTGTAAATGCCGCAAAGAAGCTCAACGCGCAGTTTTATAAAATCCCCGATATTTTTTGGCGCTGCCTTTTCATATGTTATCATTCGGTGCTCCTCTTATCCAAACTCTCTGAGAAATCTCATATATTTTATCAGCAATATGGACTTCCACCAGTTCGCCGCTAAAGTATATTCCGTATAGTCGTTATACCATAGCCACGGCACGATATACGAGCCGTCATCGAGCTGAGCTTCGGTAAGCAATTCGCATTCCTTTTCGATAAGCTCACGGTTGTCCTCGAAGAACATACTTTCCTTGCTGTTGATAAACATTGAGGGGCGGCAGACGTACTCGGTTTTCCACCTTTCGGTCTCGCGGCAGATGTTATTGTTGATCTCCTCTTTGAGCTTTTCCGCGAACGTGCGCATATCCACAAGCTCCAAGCCCGTTTCCGAAAGATATTCGTATAATCTCATAAGGCAGTGAGCATTATGATCGTCGCCGATAGGCGCGTTGGAAATAAACCACTCATAAGCCTGCTTAGCTATCTCCAATGCTTTTTTATAAAGCCTACTCTCCTTATCCGCGAACCGCAGAATAAATCCCGCGAGGTTGGCGGTCGGATTGTATCCGAAGTCCTTGTCTCTTTCGGAGTAGTTCCACCATACCGCATGAGGGTAATCGTCGTTTGATTTTACGGTGCTGAGCCACTGATTATGCTTTTCGGAGAAATCCGCGCCGCTGTCAAGATAGCGCAATATGCCCTTAATAATGGAGTGCGAGCCGTCGGTGAAGTTTATCTCACGCAGTATCTCGCAGGCGCTCCACGTCTGCATGGGCGCGGAGTTGGGATTGAAGTTGTCCGCCTCGAGCGCGTGACCGAAGCCGCCGTCCGCGTTCTGGTACGCCGCAAGCGCGGTGAGAACGTCCTCGTGAGCTCCGCCCTCAAAATGATAACGCCAGCGCGCCAGATCTAAAGGTCGTGCGTTACGGTAAATAAAAACGCGCGCTTTCCCGAAAATTTCGTCGAATTTACTCATCGGTATTCTCCATTCCGAAAAACAGCCTTTCGCCGTTTCTCCTAGCGATATCTATCATTTCCTCGGTGGAAACGCCCTTTATCTCCGCCATTTTCGCGGCGGTGAACGCAATCATTGAGCTGTCAGAGCGTTTTCCTCTGTGAGGCACGGGCGCCATATACGGGCAGTCCGTCTCGAGAAGCAGTCGGTCTATCGGAGTTTCCGCGCAGGCTGCCCACGCTTTTTTGGAGTTCTTGAACGTCAGCACTCCCGTAAATCCGATATACATACCGAGCTTTACGACCTCGCGGGCGGTCTCGGCACTGCCCGAAAAGCAGTGCAGCACTCCGCGCGGCTTGTATTCTCTCAGTATCTCCATGGTATCGCCCGACGCGTCACGCGAGTGGATTATCACGGGCATATCGAGCCGCCTTGCGATCTCAAGCTGCCGCACAAAGACTTCCCGTTGGATATCGCGCGGAGGTTCGGGATAGTGATAATCAAGCCCTATCTCCCCCAAAGCGACGACTTTTTTATGCGCCAGCATTTGCTCCAGTCGGCTCTCCCAATTCTCGGGGAGCTCGGCGGCGTGTTCGGGGTGGATCCCCGCCGCCGCGTAGATATAGTCATAACGCTCCGCGAGCGCGATCTCCTCCTCGGAGGACGGCAGATCGCATCCTACCGCAAGAACGCGTCTGACATTTTTGCTCGGCAATTCGGCGAGAAGCGTATCCAGCTCCTCACCGAAATCCTCTTTCATGTAATGCGCGTGTGTATCAAAAATTCCCATTTATTTTATGCCGCTCCGTTGAAATACGCCTCGAGAACAAGCTGCTTGGTCTCGTAGCTCTCCAACGGCAGTCGTCCGCGTCCTCCGAACAGCTTTTCGGTGTCCGAGAATGCCGAAAGGAACGAGCGCTCAAGCAGCCCCGCCTTGTCCTCGCCCTCAACGCTTACGCAGTCGAAGAACATCAGCAGGCGCGCCGCCGTCTCGTCGGGCTGCCAGTATTCCTCCGTGTTCTCGTCGGCGGCTGAGTTGCCGTAAAGCTGACGCAGCTGGGCGAGCAGCTCCTCGGCGTACATCTTCGCGCCCACGCTCGGAACATTCCCCGAGATGACCTCGCCCTGCTTGACGAACATAGCGCGGATAATGTGGCTCACGCCCTTGGTCATACGCTCCTCGATAGTCGCGGGCTTGCCCTGCTCGTCGACCTTGGCGACCATATCCTCGGTATTCTCTTTATGGGTGAGGTTGTTGTCGGCGGTCTGCTTCTGAGCCGACTTCTTGGTATACGCGGGCGTAAAGGCAGCCTCGGACTTTACAAAGCTGTCGGTGTGCTCGGTAGTCAGCGTAGTGGTTTTTGTTTCCGTGCGCTGTGTTGACGTTTTGGTCAGTGTTGTCTGATTGACGGAACCTATGTCCGCTATTCTTGAAATATCCATACTTCATTTTCCCCCTTCCTTGGGCAAACGGCAAAAGCCGCAAAATAGTTTATCTGATCATATTGTCGTGATCCTCGCCGCAGAGCTCGTCGTCATGGTCGTGCGGCTGAAATCCCAGAATATCTCTGCCGCGCGTGCCGTATTTGTCGCGCTGGGCGTCAACATATTTCTCGAGTATATCCGAAAATTCTCTCGGGCGCTTTATCGACTTGACCTCCTTTACGGGAGTGTCAACGTCCTTGCAGTTGATTATCACCGTGCCGCAGCCGAACATCCTCTGTCCGAACGGCAGGCGCAGACTCTTGTCGAGAACGCGGTACAGCTCCACCTCGTCCTCGGTGATGTTAAGGAACCCTTTGCGGGTTATAAGCTTCTTTTCCGTTAATATATAACGCGTGAACGACCACGGAAGCCCGAGAAACGTCCGCTTTTTATCCGTCCACACCTGTCCGGGGATAGGCTTCGCCATACTTATCAGTCCTTTCTTATCTGATCGTGGAGCCGTTCGGCACGTCCTTGTCGAGGAACAGCACCCGAACGTCGTCCTTGCCCGCATCACACGCGAGTATCATGCCCTCGGAGAGCTCTCCGCACAGCTTAGCCGGCGCGAGGTTAGCCACGAACACTATTTTCTTTCCGATCAGGTCCTCGGGCTTATACCATTTCGCGATACCAGAAACTATCTGTCTGCCGTTTCTGCCGTCGTCGACGGTGAGCTTGAGCAGCTTCTTCGCCTTGGGTATCTTTTCGCAGGCGGTTATCTCGCCGCTGCGGAGCTTGACCTCAGCGAATTGGTCGATGCTGATGATGTTCGCTTTATCCAAGTCCTCGTCCTCTCGGATAGTCTTGGCGGGCTGTAAAAGCGCGTTCAGCTCGTCTATCTCCTTGTCGGCGTCAATTCTAGGGAACAGCACGCCGCCCTTGTGAACGGTCACATTCTCGGGGAGCTTGCCGAATACTCCCAGCGTATCATATGCGGTAAGGCTTTCGTTTGCGCCTATCTGCTCCCATACCACGGGCATTGTGCGCGGCATAAACGCCGCCAGCAAGCCGCTGCAAATGCGTATCGTCTCCAGCAGGTTGTACAGCACGCTTGCAAGACGCGCCTTTTTCTCCTCGCTCTTGCCGAGTATCCACGGCTCGGTCTCGTCGATATACTTGTTAGCGCGGGAAACTACCTTGAATATCTCCTCAAGCGCGCGGGAGAGCTGAGCCTCCTCGACAAGTGGCGCGACCGTCTCGCGCAGAGCTTTCGCCATGCCGATAAGCTCGTCGTCGAGCGCCTCGGGCTGACGGTTGGTCGGGAGCGTGCCGCCGAAATATTTGTCCGCCATCGCAACGGTACGGGAAACGAGGTTGCCCAGATCGTTCGCGAGGTCGGAATTTATGCGGCTTATCATTATCTCGTTCGAGAAGTTGCTGTCCGAGCCGTAGGGCATATCGCGCAGTATCTGATAGCGCACCGCGTCCGAGCCGTAGCGCTCTGCGAGCACGAATGGGTCTATAACGTTTCCGACGGACTTTGACATCTTCTGTCCGTTGAAGTTTATCCAGCCGTGACCGTACAGCTTCTTCGGGAGCGGCTCACCGAGCATCATCAGAATGATCGGCCATACTATCGAGTGGAAGCGGACGATCTCTTTCGCGGTCATATGCATATCGGCGGGCCAGTACTTGTTGTAATCGTCAAACGCACCGTTTTCGTAGCCGAGAGCGGTTATATAGTTCGACAGAGCGTCCACCCATACGTAGACAACGTGCTTCGGGTCAAAATCCACGGGAACTCCCCATGTGAACGAGGTGCGCGAGACGCACAGATCCTCGAGACCGGGCTTTATGAAGTTGTTGATCATCTCGTTTACGCGGCTCTTCGGCGAGAGATAGTCCGTCTCGGTGAGGAACTTCTCTACCTTGTCCGCGAAATCCGACAGTTTGAGGAAGTACGCCTCCTCGTGCGCGTCGACGACCTCGCGACCGCAGTCGGGGCACTTGCCGTCCTTGAGCTGGCTCTCCGTCCAGAAGCTCTCGCAGGGCGTACAGTATTTGCCCTCGTACTGTCCCTTGTAGATATACCCCTTGTCGTAGAGCTTTCTGAAGATGTTCTGTACACTCTTTACGTGGTAGTCGTCGGTGGTGCGGATATAGCGCGTGTAGCTGATGTCCATAGTCTCCCAGAGCTTTTTGAACTTCTCGACTATATTGTCTACATACTCCTTCGGAGCGACGCCCGCGGCAGCCGCCTTCTGCTCGATCTTCAGACCGTGCTCGTCCGTACCCGTCAGGAACATCACGTCATAGCCCTGCATTCTCTTGAAACGCGCTATCGAGTCGCATGCCACGGTCGTGTAGCAGTGACCTACGTGAGGTTTGTCCGACGGATAGTATATCGGAGTGGTTATATAATATTTCCCTTTTTCGTTCATTGGTATCTTCCTCGTTTCCATTATTTGTAAATTCTGTAAATAGTGCCCTAAAAGCGCATACTTATATAATTATATTATAGTACATTTTAAGCGGATTTTCAAGTATTGGGAAAAAAATCAAGAAATTTTTACATATGACATAAAAAAGACTTGATTTTTTTTGCATTTTTTAGTACAATAGAGATAGGTACAAAATTCGGGGGCTTGGACTGTGTATTTTTTACAAATCCGGGGGAGAGGTTCGCGCCCTTTGGAATATTGCTCCGCCAATGAAAGCTTACCAAAAGACGAAGGCATAAACCGAAAAGCTCAAGGAAAAGCGACGCTGCTGTACTGTATGTACTGCAAGGAGCTTTGACGCAGAGATTTTCGGTTTAGGGCGAGTATTGCAGGTAAGGTTTCGTTGGCGGGGCAATAATAGGAGAATAGCAAAAAAAACAGAAAGAGGTATTCAGATGTCAAACAGGCTATTTCAGGGTATCGTCCATCAGATGAAGGACACGGTCAACAGGGTTATCGGAGTTATCGACGAGAACGGAACTATCGTCGCTTGCAGCGATCTTACGCGCGTGGGAGGGGGAAACGATTTCTTCTCCATCGAGCTGGGGGATTCACACGAGGTATTTATCCGCGACGGATACACCTACAAGCCGTTCGGCGTTCATATAAAGCCCGACTACGCGGTATTTGTCGAGGGCACGGACGAGTCCGCGTCCAAGTACGCGGGCATAATCGCGATCTCGCTTTCCAGCATAAAGCAGTACTACGACGAGAAGTACGACAGGAACAACTTCGTCAAGAACATCATTCTCGATAACGTTCTGCCGGGCGATATTAGTCTTAAGGCGCGCGAGCTGCACTTTAACGGCGATATAAGCAGGGTCGTGTTCCTCATAAGCGTTATCGCGTCGAACGACGTTTCGGCGTATGACGTTATTCAGAACCTGTTCCCCGATAAGAATAAGGATTTCGTTTTCAACATCACCGAGACGGATATCGTTCTCGTCAAGGAGGTCAAGAACAACATAGATGTGAAGGATCTCGAGAAGCTCGCGAGAAGCATCTCGGACACGCTTTCGAGCGAGTTCTTCACTAAGGTCAATGTCGGCATAGGCACTCCCGTGCTCGGCGTAAAGGAGCTTGCGCGTTCGTTCAAGGAGGCTCAGACCGCGCTTGAGGTCGGAAAGGTTTTCGATACCGACAAGAATATCGTATCCTACGACAATCTCGGCATCGCGCGTCTTATCTACCACCTGCCGACCACGCTCTGCGAGACCTTCCTCAAGGAGGTATTCAAAAAGAACTCTATCGAGAGTCTCGATCATGAGACGCTGTTCACTATTCAGAAGTTCTTTGAAAACAGCCTGAACGTCTCCGAGACGTCGAGAAAGCTGTTCGTTCACAGAAACACGCTGGTGTACCGTCTTGATAAGATAAAGAAGCTGACGGGTCTTGACCTGCGCGAGTTTGACCACGCGATCATCTTCAAGATCGCGCTTATGGTCAAGAAGTACCTTGCGGCGAACCCGACCAAGTTCTGACAATTGAATACATTAGGGCTGCTCTTTGGCTGATTTTAGTCAATGGGGCAGCCATATGGTTTGTTATAGGAGCGGTTTTAGCTGTAAATAATTGCCAAAGATATTAGACAGACAAATATATAATTGAGGAAAAACATTGCTTTATCTTGTATAATTAGGGGGAGAAATTGTTTTATGGTAGAAATGAAGAATGTCAACGTCCACTATTCCAGCGGCGTTGACGCTTTGGTAGACGTAAATCTCCGCATAAACGACGGAGAATTCGTCTTTATAGTCGGCGAGTCGGGCGCGGGAAAATCCACGCTTATGAAGCTGATGATGCGGGAGCTGGTGCCGAGCTCGGGGCGCGTGTTCGTAAACGGCTATAATCTGTCCAAGCTCAAGGGCAACAGGGTCGCTAAGTTCCGTCGTTCTATCGGCGTTGTATTCCAGGAATTTAGGCTCATTCAGGATTTCACCGTGTACGAAAACGTTTCGTTCGTGCTCAGGATAGCCGATCAGTCGGGCAAATACATACGCCAGAGAGTGCCGTATGTTCTGAACCTTGTCGAGCTTGCGCACAAGGCGAAGAGCCGCACAAAGGAGCTTTCGGGCGGCGAGCAGCAGCGTGTGGCGATCGCCCGCGCGCTCGCGAACGACCCCGGACTGCTTATCGTCGACGAGCCTACGGGAAACCTTGACCCCAAACGCTCCTACGAGATCGTGGGGCTGCTCAAGGAGATAAACCGCTGCGGCACGACTGTCGTTATGATAACGCACGAGCACGAGCTGGTGCGCTATTTCGGCGGCAGGATAATCAATTTGGATAAAGGCACGATAACGTTTGACGAGACGATCGGAGGTAACGATGAGAACGAGTAATGTCAGTTACCTTGTCAAAAAAGGTATAACCTCCGTCTGGAAAAATTTTGTAATGTCCTTCGCGAGCTTCTCGATACTTCTTGTAAGCCTGCTGCAGATAAGCATAGCGGTGTTGGTTATGACGAACATAGACATCATTATGGGCAACATCGAGGATATGAACCAGATTTCCATCTTCGTCGTCGAGGACATCACCGACGCTCAGCTTGACCATATCAAGAGCGTGCTGAACAACAACGCCGACCTTACCGACGTGCAGTACATCTCGCCCGACGAGGGCAAGATACGCTTCAATGAAAATCTCGGCGAGTACGCGGAGATAATGGAGTACCTCGAAGAGAATCCCGTTCCGCACTCGTTTTTCGCGCGTGTCAAGGACATTCAGAGGATTCGCCCCGTCGTTACCGCGGTGCAGAGCATTGACGGCGTAGAGGAGGTAAGAGCGCCCTACGATTTCGCGAGTGCCCTCCAGAACATCAGAAAGACCTTCTCGGTCATCGTCATAGGTGTAATGGCGACGCTTGTCCTTGTCAGCATCGTCATCATCTCTAATACCATACGCTCGAGCGTTTTCGCGCGCCGCAACGAGATAACCATTATGAAATACGTCGGCGCGACGAACGGCTTTATAAAGCTGCCGTTTTTCGTGGAGGGTATGTTTGTCGGAGTAGTTGCGGGAGCGGCTTCGTGGGGACTGACATGGTTTGTCTACGATTCGATCTTCTCGCTGTTTACGGATAATTTCACGCTGTGGGAGATGTTCGGCTTCTTTAACCTGATACCGTTCGACGGCGTTTGCTGGACGGTGCTCGGCATAAATTGTGCGGCGGGAGCGCTGCTCGGTGCTGTCGGAACAATAATCAGCATGGGCAAGTATCTTAAAGTGTGACCGAATATATATCACAACAACAGAAAGGGAACTTATTTTGAACAGGAAAATATCACTCGGTATCGCGATAAGTCTTGTCGCGATCGGATGTGCGATAACGTTCGTGCTTACATGGACGGTGTCGCTCAGCAGATATAATCAAAAGATATCCAGCTCCGAGAAGTACGAGGGCGTTTATCAGAAGCTCCAGGAGATGGACGTTACGGTGCGCAACAACTATACGGGCACGATAATCGACGAGGCGCTCGAGGCAGCCGTCATAAACGGCTATGTATCGGGCATTGGCGACAAGTACGCGACTTATATGACCGCTCAGACATATTACGAGCTCCAGCAGACGAACAGCGGCGTTGTAAACGGCGCGGGCTTTGAAGCGGAGGGTGACGGCAGCGGCTACCTCAAGATAACCACCGTTTACAAGGGCGGCTCGGCCGAGAGCAACGGCGTACTTACGGGCGACGTGATCACCGAGATAGACGGCAGGAGCCTGCTGTCTATGGACGACAACACGGCGCTCGAAAGGATAGCGGGCGCGATAGGCACCAAGCTCACGCTGAAGCTCGTGCGCAACGGCGAGGAGCTGACGGTAAACCTTATCCGTCAGCAGATCGATATCTCGTCGGTGTCCGATGAAATGTTGTCGGACAATATCGGATATATCCGTATCACCTCGTTCAATGCCAAAACCTCGGAGCAGTTCTCGAACTCGCTGAACTCGCTCTCCTCGGACGGCGCAAAGGCGCTGATAATCGATCTGCGGCAGAACAGCGGCGGCGTTATCGCGGCGCTGAAGCCGATGCTTAACCGAATACTCCCCGCGGCTGTGGTCGCTACCGCGGAGTACTCGGGCGGCGTTAAGAAAACGCTGATCGAGACCGACTCGGAGGAGTCGATGGATCTGCCGATCGCCGTTCTTGTCGACGGAGGGACCGTATCCGCCGCCGAGCTGTTTGCGGCGGCGCTGCGCGATATAAACGGCGCTCAGCTCATCGGAACGCAGACCTACGGAAAGGCGGTAATGCAGTCCACCTATGAGTTTCCGGACGGCAGCGCTTTGAGCCTTACGACGGCGACTATAATTCCCGCGCGATCCGATCCGTATGATGGCGTCGGATTGAAGCCCGATTACCTTACCGAGCTGCCCGCGGGTGCTTCGATAGAGTACCTGCCTCACGAGACGGACAGCCAGCTCCAAAAGGCTCTGGAAATTCTCGCGCCGCAGGCAAATCCGCAGCAATAAGCTGACGGAAAGTTTACAGGGCATCTCTAAAAATCGGTTTGAAAAGGTAAAATCGGTAGAGTACGTCGGCTGCGAGGAAAGCCGACGAAGCAAGGCTGTATGCCTTGCGAGGAGGTTTGACGACGCAGATGGCGTGCTTTGCCGATTTTACCTCAAACAAGATTTTTAGAGGTGCCCTATAGAGAAAGATTTCCGAAGCTTCGGAAATTCGCACAAATTAAGGAGGATAACATGAACAAACCGATCACTGTATTAACACGCAAGGGCGAACAGCAGCTCAAGGACGAGCTGAGCAAGCTGAAGGCACGTCTCAGCGGCGAAGTAGCGGAGAAGATAAAAGTAGCGCTCTCGTTCGGCGACCTGTCCGAGAACAGCGAGTATGACGAGGCGAAAAACGAGCAGGCTCTCATCGCGTCGCGCATTACCGAAATAGAGCAGACTCTCGCGCACGCTAAGATAATCGACGACGAGGATATCTCCACCGAAACGGTGGGTATAGGCACGACCGTTAAAATTCTCGATATGGAAATGGACGAGGAGATGGAATTTAAAATGGTCGGCACCAAGGAGGCCGATATCAACGGCGGCAAAATGTCCGACGAGGCTCCCATAGGCGCGGCTATCATGGGCGGCGCTGTCGGAGACGTAGTCGACGTTGAAACTCCGTCGGGCGTTATCAAGTTTAAGATTCTTGAGATAAGAAAGGACGATTGACAGAAAATGGATAATATAAACGAGCAGGTAAACGAGGAAATGTCGCAGGAGGAGCTCGACGAACAGCATCGAGTGCGCCTTGAAAAGCTGCAGGGGCTGAAGGCGGCGGGTAAGGATCCGTATACCATCACAAAGTTCCCCGTGGATATATATAATAGCGAGATACGCGGGCGTTTCGAGGAGCTGGAGAATAAGGATGTCGTTATCGCGGGACGAATGATGTCGCGCAGGATCATGGGCAAGGCGAGCTTTTTCGACGTTCGCGACAGCTCGGACAGAATGCAGGTCTATGTGCGCATAGACGGCGTGGGCGAGGACAGATTCGCCGAGTTCAAGAAGTGGGACTTGGGGGATATCATAGGCGTTAAGGGCTATGTGTTCAAGACGAAAACGGGCGAGATTTCGGTTCACGCCAAGGAGATAACGCTGCTGTCCAAGTCGCTGCTGCCGCTGCCCGAAAAGTGGCACGGTCTTAAGGATAAGGAGGAGCGTTACAGAAAGCGCTATCTCGATCTTATCGCCAATCCCGAGGTCAAGGACGTTTTCGTAAAGCGCTCGAGAATCCTGTCGGAGATACGCAGGTTCCTCGACGGTCACGGATATGTCGAGGTGGACACGCCCGTGCTGCTGCCGCTGGAGATAGGCGCGGCGGCGAGACCGTTCAAGACACATCACAACGCGTTGGATATCGATATGTACCTTCGCATCGAGACCGAGCTGTACTTAAAGCGGCTGATCGTCGGAGGCTTTGACAAAGTATACGAGGTAGGGCGCATCTTCCGCAACGAGGGTATGGACTCCACCCACAATCCCGAGTTTACCACGATAGAGATGTATCAGGCGTACATCAACTATTTCGATATGATGGATCTTATCGAGGACCTGTACAGGACGGTAACCCTCAACGTATGCGGCACCGACACCGTGACCTATCAGGGCAAGGAGATCGCGGTCGGAAAGCCGTGGGAGCGCCTTACAATGATTGAGGCGGTCAAGAAGTACGCGGGAGTCGACTACAACGATTGGGCAACGGACGAGGACGCGCGCGCCTGCGCAAAGGCAAAGGGCGTCGAGGACGGCGTTGACGCGAACAGTACGAAGGGTCACGTGCTTATCGCGTTCTTTGAGGCGTTCGTTGAGGACAAGCTTATTCAGCCTACGGTAATTTACGATTACCCCGTTGAGAACTCTCCGCTCGCCAAGAGAAAGCCCGAGTTCCCGGCATTTACGGAGCGCTTTGAGTATTTCATAAACGGTATGGAATTCGGCAACGCGTTCTCGGAGCTTAACGACCCGCTCGATCAGAAGGATCGTTTCGTCAAGCAGGTAGCCGCAAAACGCGCTCAGGGCGGCAACGACGCGCAGGTAGACGAGGACTTCATCACCGCGCTGGAATACGGTCTGCCTCCTACGGGCGGTCTGGGCTTCGGCTTTGACAGACTTGTAATGCTGCTGACGGATTCGGCGAGCATTCGCGACGTTCTGCTGTTCCCGACGATGCGGCCGAATTTCTGATCAACGGCGCGGGCATTTAATTTCTATTCGAGAACAAAAGCGTTCCCCGCTGCCCGGAACAGGCGGCGGGGAATATAACAATGGAGAAAAAGATATGTCAAAAAAGGAAGACGAGAGGCAGCGCAGGGCGCATCAGGAGTATATCGAGCTGCTCAAAATGAAGCAGGGCATAATCGAGGAAAGCGAGCTTATCCCCGAGACGGGCTACGTCGAGATACCCGAGCTGCACGGCTGGGCAAAGTTCAAGAACTTTGTCTATCACAACAAGGTGTTCATACTGCTGTGGGGATTTCTGGGAGCGCTGGCGGTCTTCATGACCGTGCAGCTGATCACGCGGAAGAAGAACGATCTGTACGTGCTGGTGATATCGACCTCCGCAGAGTCGGAGCTGGCATGGCGAAACAGCGATCTCGAGGAAGCCCTCGCGATGTACTGCCCCGACTTTGACGAAAACGGATACGTGAAAGTAGGTATCAACTTTATAGATATGTCGTTTACCAGCACAGCGGCGGACTATAACAGCGCACAGTCGATGAAGTTCTCCTCCGAGGTCTACACGGGGGACAGTCAGATATTTATCGGAGACGAGGGATTATGGCGGCAGCTCTACGAGGCTGACGGGCTGAAGGAGGATCTGTTCGAGGACTTGTCCGGGTACTTTTCGGACAGCGAGCTTTTTAACGGCGTTGGGCTGCACATTAACACGACGGAGCTGCACAAGAAGGCGCGCTGGGACACCTGCCCCGACACGATCAACATCTATTTAAGGCGCGAATATCCCTCGGCGTCGGGCAATCAGAAACACGCCGACGAGCAGCGGGAACGCGCGCATATAGTGCTGCGGAATATCATTGAGGGAAATATCGTCAATCCTCCGGAGGGCGAATAGACTGCGGGCTCCCGACGGGCGAACGCGCGGACTTCCCGCGACCCGCCCGGATGTCGCAGGGTATATTCTCGGTTACGGGTCGTCTCACAGGTACCTCTTAAGGCTCTCGCAAAAGTCCTGTTCGCGGTCAAGCAGGCGTTCGGCGCTTTCTCGTATCCTGCTCTCGGCGGCGTGCGAGCGGTTTACGGCGTGCTGCATATCGATTATGCCCATGGTTGTGCCGCGCATCATTATCCGCGCGAGATTTGCGGTGCTTTGATTTTTGGCCGTCTTCATGGCGATGCCCATCTTCGCCATCGTTTTCGCGTATGGAGGAACCTGACGTGCGGGCTCGCCGCGCCGCGCGAGCTCCTGCCGAGCCTTTCCGGCGACGTTTTTATACCGCGACACCTGCGCGGAGAGCTCCTGCCTGAGCACGTTGTTCTTGCAGCGCTTGAGCACGTCCGAGCCCGCCTCATACGCCATCTGAGCGTTGCGGTAAACGCTCTCGAGAATTTCCGCGCTCTGCTTGTTCTTAAAGTTTGCCATATAAATTCCTCACTTTCGTTTTAGCTTATTGTTGGCAGGCGGCACGAAAATATTACTCCCAAAAAATTCCAATAGGATAAATAAAGGTCGAATTATGAAAAGAGAAAGCTTTGGTATTCTGACATTAAAGGGTCTGGGCTATGTCGTTCTCGGCAACGTCCTTTGCCTTGTTATGACGGTCGCCGTTTTTGTTTTCGGCAGCAATATGATCGTAAAGACGATAGCCGTCGGCTGTTCGGCGATCATTTTTTTCTCGTTGGTATTCACGGCGGCGTGGAGAAACGGCGCGCGGGAGCACAGCCTTGTAAAGCTCGGGCGCGTCGACAGTGAGGTGAAGTACCGCTGGATAGCGATCGGGCTTATAATGTTCGTGTTCGCTGCTGCGCCGACGGTGTTTCTGCTGGCGAACAAGCTCTTTTTCCCGGAGCAGGACAACCTGATAATTTACCAGTTTATCTCGGGCAGCGCCTATCCGCTCGTGCTGACGTTCACACCGCGCGCGGAGTCGCTGGTCTCGCAGACGAGCCGCGTAGAGAGTATGAGCGTGCTGTTCCCGGTTTTTATGCTGCTGTACTACGCTCTTATTCCCGTTGTTACGCAGCTTGGATTCTGGGTGGGGTATAAGGACAAGTTTAATCCGGACAAGATAATGTACAAATAGACCGGTTTTCCGCGTGGCGCTACCCGTTAGCAAACGCCGGGGGAGGCAATACCAAATCCGCCGCAAAGCGCTCGGGCTTTACGGCGGATCGTAATATAAATCCAAAATTGAGATCACGGGCGGAACAGCGCTCGGAACGGAATACGGAAAGCTAATCGTCGGATTTCCTGCGCTGCATTTTCATCGCGTAGTGCTTTGGCGAGCACCCGAAATTCTTCTTGAACACGCGCGAGAAGTACAGCGGCTCGGCGAAACCGCATACGTATGCTATCTGGGATATGTTCTGCTCGTCGCCGTTCGTCGAGCATAGCAGCTTTTCCGCCATCTGCATACGCAGGCTGACGAGATAGTTGTGCGGGGTCATCCCCATCTCGCTCTTGAACAGCTTGCGCAGATAGTCATAGCTGAACGGTATAGTCTTTAAATATGTGTCCAGTTCATAGTCGCAGTCGGTGAAGTTCTGCATTATGTTGCTTTTTATCGCGCCTATAACGTTGCGCAGGGGCTTGGTGCTCTGGAACGCTATTACATAGTTGACGATAAGGTTGCCGAACGCCGCGATTATGAGCTGCTTGTTGTTGATCTTGCTGTTGAAATAGTAGAACGCGTCGTTAAACGAGTTCAGTATGTGATTGTCGCTGTCGTCGGAGATGACTATGGGGGTCTTGAACGGCAGGGTCGCGTCGGTTATGTTGATATGTATGTTGGTGAAGCCCTGCTCGCTGTTGTTGGTGTGGGGTATTTCCGGCGGAATGACTACGATGTCTCCGACGGTGTATTTTGTGGTAACGTCGTTGAACACAAATTCCCCGCAGCCGCCCGTGCAGTAGATCAGCTCCCAGTTCTCATGGGAATGCAGATGCATTGAAAAGGTTATCAGATTTCTGCCTACGTAAGTAATATCGTTCATAAACTCCGCCTTTCGTCTGTAACTTGTTTACACTCGCCGCAATAGTAATATGCCCTAATTGACCGGTGGGAATTTGGTTATTTTCAACAATCTTCCCAAAAACCGGTTGAAATAAACCGCAATATGTGATATAATCTAAATCGGAGATGTAATGGTTTACATCAGTGCCCCGCAAAGAAATCGAGCAGGGTATTTTTTTCGGTATCGGTCAGCTCGCGGCTCCATGGCACTCTGCCGCTGCGGTCAGCGCCGTACTCCGAAAAGCGCGCCGTCTTGTCGCGCTCGGTGTCATTCCATTTGTCAAAGCCCTCGGCGGCTATGTGCGCGTCGTAGGCACAGTTGATGAAAGAGCACTTACCGTAGTCGCGCCAGGGTCTCGCGAGAAATACCGAGCCGTCGGCAGTTTGCGGGTCGCGCGTAAAACGGCAGCGGTCGAACACAAAGCCGATCTCTTGCTCTAAGGAATGCGCGGGAGCGGTGGTGTAGCCGTGACCTCTGACGTCGTAAAGCGACTTTACCTCGCAGTTTTCAAACAGCGCGTCGGCGCAGCCGAAAATAAAATCAACGGTGCCGGCGATGAGGCAGTTCCTGTATATCTGACGCGAGAAGCCCTCCGCGCGGAGCTCGTCTTTAAGGAAGCCGTTGTATCTTTCGATAAGATCGGGCGGCAGCGGACCGCAGAATATCGTGTCCTGGGTCGAAATGAAGCGGCATTCCTCGGCGGTGAACTCGTCGGCATAGACCGTGAGCGCGACCTCCTGCCCTTTTTCCTCGGGCTTGAGCGAGTCGTTCTCGACAGTGAGACGTTCAAAACGGACGCGAGGAGCGGTGACGGCAACGGTGTAGGTGCGGAATGTGTTGTACTCTCTGCCGAGCTCATCGGGCTTTTTGGCGTAGTCGTCGTAGACGATGACCGTTTTGTCCGCGCCCGCTCCGACAAGCTCTATGTCGGAAACGGATATCTCGAGCTTTTCTCTGTAAACGCCCTCGGACAAACGTATCCGTGTGTGCGGGGAAACGGTTTTGAGTATCTCCGCGAGACTGTCTTTTGGCGAGACTGTTATTTCTTTCACAATTTTTCACTCCTTTATGACCGAAAAAGTTATGTTTTCCTCTGATTTCGATTATACTATGTTATAGCTCCTTTTTTCAATAAGTAATGTTAAAGTTTGTGAAAATCAAACAATAACGGGGCAAATTTTTGTAGATAATAGTCAACGCTTGTTGAAATTGTGGAGAAACGAAATTCGGAGGAAAATTGCTAATGTCCGAAAAGTGCATAAATAGTCTTGTATTTGTATTGTACTTTTGGGTTTATTTAGGTTAAAATAGTTTGTAGATAACCCACAAAATTCCTTGAACTTTGTGAAATCATTTGTGCGTATTTGCGAATAGGGGTACCCCTATTCTTTATTGCACAATAACGTTAGTTATTGTGCAATAAAGAAGTCGAATTTTCCGGCAGGCTGTTTGCCGATAGGACGGGAATATTTTAAGCTATGAATAATATAAGTTTTGGACAGTACAGAGCAATCGATCTCGGGATAATGGCGTTTATTCTGTTCGCAGCCGAGACGCTTACCGCCAAGGCTGCGAATACGTGGTTTCCCGGGGAACTGTACGCGCTGTCGCCGAGCATCGCTATTATCTGTATAGTGATGATGCGGTGGGGCGGCTTCGCCGCTGTACACGCGCTGATCGGCGGGCTGGCGTTCTGCATAGCGTCGGGAGCGACGGTTCAGCAGTATGTGGTGTACTGCGCCGGAAACTGTCTGGCGCTTATAGCGCTGGTGATGTTTAAGGCGCTCGGCAAGGCAAAGGTAAAGGCAAGCGTTCCGCTGACGATAGCGTTTACGGCGATCGCCTTCGCGGGCGCGCAGCTCGGAAGAGGGCTGGTGAGCCTGTGCTTTGGCGAACCGATAAATTCGCTGCTGATGTTCTTTACGATGGATTCACTTTCGCTGGTATTCGCGGAAGTGGTGGTTCTGATCTCGCGCAGGATAGACGGACTGTTTGAGGATCAGAGGGCGTATCTGATACGCACCGAATCGGAGCGCAGGCGTGAGCAGCTCCATGATGATTTTGAATGAAATGGGCAGTATAGCCCGCTAATTTCATTTACTAGGAGGTTTCTAAGATGCAAATGAACGTTTCCGACTATTTGATCTTCGATGAAGAACGCGGCGTCTACATCGAAAATCCGGAACAGGCCGTTCGCGATGATGTCGAGAAGCATTATTGGCTGAACGTGCTGAAGGCGGTCATAAAGGACTGGCGGCTGTATCTTATGCTTGTCCCGATGATCCTTGTGTTCCTGTTCTGGCGCTACCTGCCGATGTACGAGCTGCTGGGCTGCTTTAAGGTGGACGACCCGGTAAAGTCCGTTGCCAATCAGTATTTCTGCGGCTTCTCGAACTTCAGGACGCTGTTCGCGGGTGCCGATGAGAAATCGCTATATTTCTGGAGAGCTTTCAGAAACACGTTCCTGCTGAGCTTCTACGGACTGTGCTTCGGCTTCCCGATGCCTATCATCATTGCGCTGTTCTTCAACGAGGTGCGCTCCAACATTATGCGAAGCATTCTCCAGGTGGTTACATATCTGCCGAAGTTTATGTCGACGGTTGTAATGACGTCTCTGGTAATGATGCTCGTAAAGCAGGGCTCCACCTTCTCGAACCCGGGTATCGTTTCGCAGCTTATGATGAAGCTCGGTCTTATCACTGAGGAAGTAGCGCAGAAGGGTCTTTTGAACGATCCGTCGTTCTTCAGGGCTATCTACCAGATAAGCGGTATCTGGGAGACGGCGGGTTACGACAGCATCGTGTTCTTCGCGGCAATAATCGCTATCTCGCCAACGAGCTACGAGGCGGCGCAGATAGACGGCGCGGGCAAGATGGCGCAGATGAAGTACGTCGTACTGCCGAGCATACTCTCAACTATCGTCATTATGCTTATCACGAGAATAGGCTCGCTTCTCAGCATAGGCTACGAAAAGGTTCTCCTTTTGTACAACGTCAACACATATATGACGGCGGACGTAGTTTCGACCTTTGCAAACAGATACGGCATGGGCAGCAGCGGTCTGATCGGAATTTCGACGGCAGCGGAAATGCTGAACAACGTTATCGGAATGTTGTTGGTTATCGGCGCTAACTCCATTGCGCGCAAAGCGTCCAACGTATCACTCTATTAAAGGGGATTGCCATGAAAAGACGACTTGAAATTTCAGAGCTTATATTCAAGATCATAAGCTATACGTTGCTTACGGTGTTCGCGATCTGCTGTCTGTACCCGTTTTTGTACACGATATCCGCGTCGATAAGCGGCAGACAACCGGTCGAGTATAACGAATTGGTACTGTTTCCGAAGGAAATACAGTTTGAGGCGTTTGCGGGAATGTTCAACAACAATATGTTCTGGAACGCCTATACGAACACGCTGTTCTTAACGTTCTACGGAACTATCTGGGAGCTTGGTCTCTCCGTATTCGGCGCGTATGCGCTCTCCAAGAAGAGACTGCTGTTCCGCAAGGGCTTCAACTTCTTCCTCGTGTTCACAATGTGGTTCAGTGCGGGTATTGTACCGCAGTATCTGAACTATATCGCGACCAAGAAGGTTTTCAACGCGGTCGGCATTATGGACGACAAATGGCTTGTCGTAATCGCGATGGGTATGGCGGCGATGAACATCATTCTGCTGCGTAACTCGTTTGAGGGTGTGCCGAGCGAGATCGAGGAGGCGGCGATAGTCGACGGAGCTACCGAAATGCAGGTGCTTTGGAGAGTGTATCTGCCGATGAGCAAATCGATAATCGCGACAGTGGCGCTGTTCTTCGCAATTTCGCGCTGGAACGGATACTTCTGGGCAAGACAGATGATTTCCAACCAGAACGAGCACCCGCTGATGGTATATATCCGTCTGAAGCTCGAGGAGTTCAGGGATTCCGAGAAAATGTCGACATGGAACGAGCCGTACGCTTCGGACTCCGTTATTTACTCGCTTATCATCTGCTCGATAGTACCCATTCTTATTATCTACCCCTTTATCCAGAAATATTTCGCCAAGGGCGTAAATGTGGGCGGCGTAAAGGAATAAAAATCACGTTAATCGGCCGCACACCGCGGTTGATATATAATGCTTGCCCGGGCAAGCCCGGGTGACACTTAAACATCCTGAAGGAGGAACAACACAATGAAGAGATCAAAACTTGCGGCGTCTTTGCTGGCAATCACTGTCGCAGTTTCAACGCTGGTTACCGGCTGTGCTAAGGTTCCGGAGACTTCCGACAACAGCAACAGCGGCAACAACAGCACCCCCGACAGCTCCGCTCCCGGCAGCAGCAACGACAAGCCCGATGACGGCAACAGCACGCCCGATACTCCCCCCGCAGAGGGACCCGCGCTTGAGTTCGCGCCGGGTACCGTGCTCCGTATGGCTACAGGCTATAACAGCCCAAAAACGGGTCTGTTTTTCGACTCGGAAACCGCCGGCTCCGGCGTTACGCTCGCAAACGGCAAGACCTATAACACGGGCGACCTCAAGCCCACTTGGGTAGCCGTTCAGGAAAAGCTCGGCATGGAGTTCGAGGACAAGTATCAGGGCAACAACGGCACAAAGGAGTATGAGTACTGGCAGAATCAGCTCGATCAGATCGATATGCTGAGCAGTACCGCGTCTCTGCTTACAGAGGGCGGCGTTGCGGGTCAGTTCGTAAATCTCGCGGACTATCTTGACAGTATGCCCGATTTCAAGGCTTATCTTGAGGCTAACCCCATCGTTCGTCTGTCTATCACCGGCGACGTTGAAACAGGCGCTATCTACTTCTCGCCGTACTTCGACGGTGTAAACGATATCGAGCGTATGCCGCTGATGAGAGTTGACTGGGTTCAGAAACTGCTTGACGGCGAGGGCGATTTCGCTGCCGATGCAAGCAACAACACCGCGGCTCCCGTTTATCAGCCCTATATGCCCACAAGCAGCAAGGTCGATATTCCCGTAGTCGAGAAGGACGGCAAGACCGTTAAGACCATCTCCAAGGACTACGACAAGGGCGGCAACATTATTGCCAAGATGAACGAAGTCGGCGCTATGAGCGGTGTTGACGCCGTTAATATGCTCCGTAAGTATATCGATGAGACATATGACGGCTACTACGGCACCACTCGTTCCGATCTGTTCGTTGGTCAGAACGCGGCTTGGGACGCTGATGAGCTCGTTGCTCTGCTCCGCTGCGTAGTTGCTAACCCCCAGACGCTCAACGGCACCGATACGGTAGAGGGTCTGTTCTCTCGTGAGGACGGCAGCAACCAGAGACGTGTTGATATGTACCGCTTTGCGGGCACTCTGTTTGGCGTTCGCGGTCTTGAGTCCAGACAGGATTACCTGTATGTAGGCAACGACAACAAGCTCCACGACGCACGTATGGACGCTGAAACCTACGTTGCTCTTGACAGAATGAACGCTATGGTGAACGAGGGCTTGCTCTCCAAGGACTTCGTAAGCGTTACTGAGAGTAAAGATCTTGGTACTTCGCAGCAGTACCTCGAGAACGACGCCGGGTTCATGCACTACGACTACAACCAGACGCAGACCGCTCACAACAAGACCAAGCTCGACACCGCCAACGGTGAGAAATACATGGCGGCTATGGTTCCCGTTGCACGTTGGAACGACGGCACCGGCGAGCAGTTTATGAGATTTACCGAGTCCTGGCGTTCCGTTAAGACGGACGGCTGGGGCATCTCCAAGGCAGGCGTAGGCGATGACACCGATAAGCTCAACGCTGCTCTCTCGCTCATCAACTATGCGTTCAGCGAAGAAGGTCAGATCCTTATGTCCTACGGTCCCGAGGAGTTCAGAAAGTCCTCGACGTTCATGTTCAACGGCAAGGAAATGCCCGAGATCTCCGATGACACCTACACCGAGCTTTGGGAAAAGGCTAAGGGCAGCTACACCGACTACGCTCGTCAGTATCTCGGCTCTACTCTGAGCTTCGCAAAGAGCCAGGCATTCGAGTTCCAGTGCACCACTCCCGAGGGAAGAGAGGGCGCAGGCTTTATCTCCAACGCTATCGCGGCGGGTACTATCAAGCACCCCGAGCTCGCGCTCACAGAGAACCCCTGGTACACCTCCGTTCCCACGACTCTGCCGCTTACAAAGACCGATAACGACACGATCAAGAACTACACGATGCTCGGCGGCAGCGGTAAGTTCGGTCAGTCCAAGGAGCAGGAGAACCTGTTTGTAAACATCATCGCAAAGGGCTACTCCGGCGACGGCACAGGCTCCGCAGCGGAAACCATCGAAACCATTTCCGGTGCTTGGGGCGCGGCTGATGTTCTCGAGATAAGAGAAATAGGCTGGGAAGAGCTCCTCGCCTACTTCGATACCCTCTGATAATCGGCAGCTATCCTGTGACATCACGCGGCGCTGTTTGCGCGGCGCCGCCTAAACCAAATTATGTTATCGGGGGAGAGTTTTCCTCTCCCCCCTTAAACATAAGGGAAGGTCTGTTAATATGTATAAGAAACAAATGATTTTTGAGCGCATAGTGTGCTTTGCTGTACTTATAGCAGCGGTTCTGGTCTTTGTCTATTCACTGGGCATTATGACCGATATGTACGACGGCTTTAAGGACACCATCCGTCGACCCGAAAGACCCAATGAATCGACCGTTGACGGCACGGGTCTTCTCTACACAATGCAGCCCTTCAACACAACCTTTACGAATTTGTCGGTGGGGCTCATTCTGGCGTCATTGACGTTATTTATTACCAATACGCATTGCCGCAGGAAATACTATATCGGCAACGTGATCTCCGTTGGCATTTCAACGGTCTGCAATGTTGCTATCACAGCGTGGGCGCTGCCTCAGATAATGGCGTACAGGGCGCAGTATCTGCAGGTCGATTTTGAGGCGCTAAAAGAAATCGCGGACAGGAAAAATAGTTTTTATACGGATTCAACGTTCTGGTTTGACATAAGCCTTGTTGTTTTCGGTATATTGATGGTCACGACGGTGTTGCTGATCGTCAATCTGATTTTGAAATTTAATCTGATGAAGGCGGAGAAAAGCCTTATCGGCTCCGGAAAGGGTGTGAGAGCATGACGACGAACAATGACGCATTCATAAAGCGTGATCGGCTCAGGTTTACCAAGAACAAGCTCTCCTCCAATCTGACGCTGCTGGCGATCCTTATCAACGCGTTCTACTTCGTCAGTGTCTATAAATGCGACGTGGGAACGTACTACTACAAGTGGTTTATCGGAATTTCCGTTCTGTATAACCTCGTGTTTATGCTTGTTGCGTTCCTTTCCTCCGAGGGAGTGAAGTCGTATAATATCAAGTATTCATTCCCGCTTATCGCTATCGGGATATTGCAGGTAGTACGCATATTCATTCTGCCGCTGCAGGCGAAAAATGCTGTTATTACCCTTGACGGCGTTGAGCAGGCAGTAATGGAGGACGGCAAGTTCTTTTACCAAAGTATACTGTTGGTTGCATCGGGAGTATTGTGCGTTATCGCGGGCGTTGTGAATATCATCAAGGCTCAGACGCTGGCAAGCCATCAGGCTCAGATCGATAAAGAAACAAAAGGGAGCAAGTCATGAGTGATTTACAGTTACAGCATCTTGACAAAATATATGACAATAAGGTACAGGCGGTTTTCGACTTTAACCTTAATGTCAGGCACGGCGAGCTGATTGTTCTCGTCGGACCCTCGGGCTGTGGAAAATCAACAACGCTCCGTATGGTGGCGGGACTTGAGGATATATCCGCGGGCAACCTTATCATCGACGGCAAGGACGTCACAAAGATGCCGCCCAAGGATCGTGATATCGCAATGGTTTTCCAGAACTACGCTCTTTACGGTCATATGACGATCTACGAGAATATGGCGTTTTCGCTTATGCTCCGTAAGGAAAACAAGAATGAGATACATCAGAAGGTGCTGTCGGCAGCCGAGATGCTCGGGCTTTCCGATCAGCTCAACAAGAAGCCCGGACAGCTTTCGGGCGGTCAGCGGCAGAGAGTCGCTATGGGGCGCGCCGTCGTGCGTACTCCCAAGGTGTTCCTGTTCGATGAGCCGCTGTCGAACCTTGACGCAAAGCTCCGCGGTGCAACGAGACGCGAGATACTTCTCTTACATAAGAGACTTAACGCGACTATGCTCTACGTTACCCACGACCAGACGGAGGCGCTGACGCTGGCGGACAGGATCGTATGTATGTCCATGGGGCACGTTCAGCAGGTGGGTACGCCGCTCGAGCTGTACGATACTCCCGCTAACCTGTTCGTGGCAGGCTTTATCGGACTTCCTCCGATGAACTTCTTCGACGCGGAGGTCAAGAACGGCGAGGTCGTGTGCAACGGCTTCAGCGTGCCGCTTTCCGCTGAGGACAAGGCGGCGCTCGAACGTTACGAGGGCAGGGAGATAACGCTCGGCGTTCGTCCCGAGGATATTGTCGAGGGCGGCAAGATATCCGTCGACGTATTCTCCAACGAGAACCTCGGACAGACAACGCTTGTAAACGGCACGGTGGGCAAGCATAGGATAACCTGTAAATTCCGCGAATGGTGCACCTACAAGCCGGGCGACAAGGTCAACGTATCCTTCAACAGGATGCACTTCTTCGATAAGAAAACGACCGACGCGATAAGACTATGATAAGGAGAACCGGAAGATGAATCAACAAAAAGTATCCGCCAAGCCAAGGCGTGGTTTTAGAGAGTTTGTCCGCAAGTTTTTCGTTTCCCTTAAGCGCAGTCCGCAGAACATTGCGCTGGTATCGCTTGCGGCGGCGTTCCTGGTTTATTCGCTCAACCTTACCTCTATCGCGAATACCACGGCATTGATCAATCTGCCGAATATGGGACAGTGCGAGTTCGCGGCTATGCTGTTCTCGATACTGGCGTTCGTGTGCTTCCTGAGAGCGTTCCCGAGACGCGAGAAGCCGAAGATGGTGATGATCGGTCTGATGCTCGTGATGATGGTGGGGCTTATCTTCGTTGATTTCGTCTACTATCAGCGGATCATCGAGGCTGTTACCCGCGAGAGCAACCGTATCGAGATCACCTCTAAAACGGCGTATATCGCGATCGCGCAGAATGTCGTGGTTGTCCACATAGCGCTTCTCGCGGCGACTATACTGCTCCTTGTAGCGCTTCCCGTATACTCGAAGCTGCTCAAGAAGATCAACACATCCATTGACGTTGAGGACAACGGCGAGCTGGAGGTAATCGATATTTCGGGCGAAGAATAATTGAGAACCTGTCCACATAGCCCGAAATACTCGGATTGCGCCGGAATTGCGAAGCAATTCTTTGCAGATTTTTCGCGGAACAAGGAAATTTTTCACAGGCGTACTGTATGTACGTCAGGAAAAATTGACGAAAATCTGTCGCAGGATGAGTGTTGAGCGGTTATGCGGACAGGTTTTGACTTATGAAGCAACACCGGTCTCAGCGGCTGATGTTGCTTCATTGTAAATAAGGATAGGCGCATATGGCAAAAAATGATAAGCAACAGCAGCACGAAACAACGGCGGCGGAGAACTACTACGATCTCAAGATCGACGCGGTGGAAAAGCTCGTAAACGCAAAGGACGCACCGAAGGTCTCCGAGGCTGAAATACGTAAATACACCTCAAAGGGTAAATTCTATATTCCATCCTGGCTCAAGATTTTATTTGTGAAATTTTGGTTCAGCGGCGCGATTTGCTATTTTTTCCTTTGGGGTTTAGGTATTTATTTGAATGGGCTCGATCTGATGCTCGCGATCGCGATCGGGTTGGGCGTCGCAATGGATCTGCTGGTCAATCATCTGCTGCACAATCTCGAGACCGAGGAGGGCGAGTACGATAAGTGGATGATGGTGCCGTTCAGAAAGTTCTGGACAGTTTTCCTGAACACTGCGTACTCGGGGCTGATATTGTACTGCATCGTAAAGACTTACGAGGTCATAAACACGATCATCGTCGGCAGCGTCGAAACTGCCGAAAAGGTCGCGGTAGGCGTGGAGCCGCTGTTGTTCGGACTGCTGTTTATGGGCTTTGATATGCTGTTTATCACAATAAAGAACACCCTCGTTAAGATATTCCGCGACGCGCGGAATAAGGTATCGGGGAATAAATAAAAATATGTATGGGCACCTCTAAAAACCGGTTTGAAAAGGGAAAATCGGCAGAGTGCACGCATTACGGCTACGCCGAAACGCTGCTGCTAGGAAAGCCGACGAAGCAAGGCTGTATGCCTTGCGAGGAGGCTTGACGACGCAGACGGCGTGCTACGCCGATTTTGACTCAAACAAGGTTTTTAGAGATGCCCTTATGGGAGTAGCAATGATCAACATATTATACACAGGTTCGGTATCGGCTTGCTTTGAGCTGGAGAACGACCAGCCGTACTACTGCGGCGAGGAATACACCGTCAAGCTGAACGGCGAGGAGGTCTTGACTTCGGACAGGAACGTTTTCTCGCTTTATCCGCTGAAGCCTCATACCGAATATACCGTGGAGGTAGAGGGGCATGAGCCCGTCCACTTCACGACGATAAGCGAGGCGTGTGCCGTAAGCGTCAAGGATTTCGGCGCGGTCGGAGACGGCGAGCACGACGACACCGAGAACATTCAGACGGCGGTGAATTGTTTGCCGCAGGGAGGTCGCTTGTACTTCCCCGAGGGAACATACAGCACCGCTCCGATAAACCTCAAGAGCCATATCACACTAGATCTCGCGGAGGGAGCTGTGCTGTTGGGCTCGACCGATACCTCTCGCTACCCCGTTATTCCGGGTACCGTTACCGATATCGTAACGGGCGAGGAGGTTCACACCGGAACGTGGGAGGGCAACGCGATTCCAATGCATCAGGCGCTGCTGTTCGCCGAGCATTCCGAGGATATCCGAATTGTCGGAAAGGGCACGGTCGATGGAAACGCCCAGAACAGCGAGTGGTGGGTGAACGTCAAGGAGAGGGTCACGGGCAGACCGCGGCTTATCTTCTTCAACCGCTGCAAGGACATCACGATACACGGTATCACAGCGCAGAACGCCGCTTCGTGGCAGCTGCACCCGTACTTCTCGCAGAAGCTGGACTTTCTGGACGTGGCGATAAACGCTCCGAAGAACAGTCCGAATACGGACGCGCTTGACCCCGAGGCTTGTGACTATGTTAATATTATCGGCTGCAAGTTCAGCGTAGGCGATGACTGTATCGCGATCAAATCGGGTAAGATCGAGCTTGGACGGAAGTTCAAGCAGCCCGCGAATCATCACACTATCCGCAACTGCATTATGCAGTTCGGTCACGGAGCAATAACGCTCGGCAGCGAAATGGCGGGCGGCGTTAAAAACCTTACCGTAAACCGCTGCATATTCGCGCATACCGACCGCGGACTGCGTATCAAGACACGCCGCGGACGCGGAAAGGACGCGATAATCGACGGCGTATTGTTCGAGAATATCAAGATGGACGGAGTGCTCACTCCGATCGTTATAAATATGTGGTACAACTGCTGCGATCCCGACCGCTTCTCCGAGTACAACACCACGCGCGAGAAGCTGCCCGTGGACGACAGAACGCCGTATCTCGGGAAGTTCACGTTCCGCGATATGGACTGCGAGAACTGCCACGTTGCTGCGTGCTACTGCGACGGACTTCCCGAAATGCCGATCGAGGAGATCACGGTGGAGAACATCAGGTTCACCTACGACGAGAACGCGCAGGAGGGCGTACCCGCGATGAAGAACAACGCTGAAAAGCTCTGCCGTTCGGGTATGTACTTTGACAACGTTCGCAAGCTCACCGTGAAGAACGTAGAGCTTGACGGCTGCGTCGGCGAGCCGCTTACCGCAAATCATGTTGACGAGCTGATAAAGGAGTAACGATGTACGACAAAATAGACTGTTATATTGAAAGATTGCTGGATAAGTCCGCTCCCGAAGCGCCGTACTGGAACATCGAGAGTATTCGTCAGGGCAAGCCGCCGCACTGGAATTATATCGACGGTTGCATGATCACGGCGCTGCTGTGCGCTGCGGAGATCACGGGCGAGCAGCGGTACGCGGATTTTGCCGAGGAGTTTATCGACTACTATATCTCCGAGGACGGCTCTATACGCGGATATTCGATGGAGAAGTTCAACCTCGACGACGTGAACGAGGGCAGAGTGCTTTTCGATCTGTACAAGAAAACGGGCAAGGAGAAGTACAAAAAGGCTATCTTCCTGCTCCGCGAGCAGCTTGAAAAGCAGCCCCGCACGAATACGGGCAACTTCTGGCATAAGCAGATATATCCCAATCAGATTTGGCTTGACGGACTGTATATGGCGCAGGTGTTCTATGCACGGTTTCAGAAAGAGTTCGGCGGCGGGGATTATTCCGACACCGTTTCGCAGTTCAAAATGGTTCGCGGACAGATGTTCGACGAGGACAAGAAGCTGTACTATCACGGCTGCGACTGCTCGAAGTCCGCGTTCTGGGCGGACAAGGAGACGGGGCGCTCAAAGAATTTCTGGCTCCGCGCTATCGGTTGGTTCTGCATTTCGTTGGTTGACAACATTGATTATATTGACGACGAGGACGCGCGTAAGAAGCTGTGCGAGATATTCGCCGAGGCAATCGACGGGATTTCGCGGTACGCAGACCCGGAAACGGGTATGTACTATCAGGTAGTCGATCAGGGCGCGCGAGAGGGCAACTATCTCGAAACAAGCGGCAGCAGCATGATCGCGTATGCGATGATGAAAGGCGCGCGGCTTGGCGTTATCGACAAGAAGTATGCCGAAATGGGCAAAAAGACCTTTGACGGCATTTGCGAAAAATATCTCAGCGTAAACGACGACGGCGACCTAAATCTCGGCGGTATCTGCCTGGTTGCGGGTCTGGGTCCCGAGGACAACCGCCGTCGCGACGGAAGCTATGAATACTACATCTCCGAGCCGGTAGTTGAGAACGACGCAAAGGGCGTTGCTCCTTTTGTGCTGTGCTATACCGAGGTCAAGAGATTGACCAAATAATTACATTCCAAAGGAAGAACTATGACAAAGATAAAGATCGCCTATATCGGTGGCGGCTCTAAGGCTTGGGCAAGAGTGTTCATGACCGATCTGGCGTTGGCGGAGGGGCTGTGCGGCGAGATCGCGCTGTATGATATCGACGTACCCGCTGCGGAGCTTAACCAAAAGATCGGTGCGCGGATAAACGAGTCATCGAACACCATATCCAAGTGGGAGTATAAGGTGTACACGGATATCGGCGCGGCGCTTGACGGCGCGGATTTCGTGGCTTGCTCGATACTGCCGGGAACGTTCGACGAAATGGAAAGCGACGTTCATCTGCCCGAGGAGTACGGGATATACCAGTCGGTAGGCGATACGGTGGGTCCGGGCGGAGTTCTCCGCGCGATGAGGACGGTGCCGATATACGAGGGCTTCGCGCGTGAGATAAAGGCGCACTGCCCCGACGCTTGGGTCATCAATCTGACCAATCCGATGACGGCGTGTACGAAAACGCTGTATGACGTTTTCCCCGGGATAAAGGCTTTCGGCTGCTGTCACGAGGTTTTCCACGCGCAGGAGTTTTTAAGCTGCGTGGCGCACGAGCTCCTCGGAGTGTCGCGTCCTCACCGTCGTGAAATCATTATAGACGCGTGCGGAGTAAACCATTTTACATGGATAACAGAGGCAAATTACAATGGCACGGATATGCTGAAAATTCTGCCGGAGTTTATAGATAAGTTTTACGACAAGGGTTACTGCGAGCGCATTGACGTTGCGCCCGAGGACTATCACGATGATCCGTTTTTGTACGGAAACAAGGTCAAAATGGACTTGTTCCGACGGTTTGGTGTGCTGGCGGCAGCGGGCGACCGTCATCTTGTCGAGTTTATGAACAACTCATGGTATATCGGCGACAAGGCTGCCGTGGACGAATGGCAGTATCATTTGACGACCGTAGCGTACCGCAAACAGGACAGAATAAACAAGATAGAGCAGTCGCGCCGTATCGCGAACGGCGAGGAAGAAATAGAGGTAAAACGCAGCGACGAGGAGGTCGTGGAGCTGATGAAGGCTCTGTTGGGGCTTATCCCGCCGACCGTCTCAAACGCGAATATCGTCAACGTCGGGCAGATGGCGGATATGCCGCTCGGCTCGGTCGTCGAGACGAACTGCGTATTCTCGCGCGACAGCGTAAAGCCGATCGTCGCCAAACCGCTTTCCAAGGACGTAAACGCGCTTGTGCTGCGGAACGCTCTCAATATCGAGAACACCTACTACGGCATCAAGGAACGCGACTTTAAGCGTATCTTTGAGGCGTTCGCAAATCAGCCGCTTTGCTCGGGATTGAAGCTTTCCGACGCGCGCGAGCTGTTCACGAGAATGGTCAAGGCGACGGGCGAATATCTCAAGGAATATTACCCGCTCGATAAACCGATATTATGACAGACGCACTTATTTTTTCGGCAAACGCCGTTCTGCCTATCGTGTTGCTGATAGTTCTCGGCTATATCCTCAAAAGGATAGGCTTGCTGACAGCGCCGTTTCTCGACGTCGGAAACAAGTTGACGTTTCGGGTGCTGCTGCCGGCTATGCTGTTCTACAACGTTTACAACATAGGAAGTCTGCGGGAGATCAACCTCGCCTTTGTGCTGTACGGCATAGGCGCGGTAATAGTGATCTTCTTTCTAGCGGTCGCGGTAACTTGCGCGTTCACCAAGGACAGCGCAAAGCGCGGCTCGTTGATACAGGCGATGTTCCGCTCGAATTACGCGATAATCGGCATACCGCTTGCGTCCTCGCTTTTTGGCGATAAAGGCGCGGCAGCCGCCGGAGTAATGTCCGCGTTCTGCGTTCCGCTGTTCAATATGCTGGGCGTTATCGCGCTCTCGATATTCAACGGCACGGGAAAAAAGGAGAAGGTGAACGTCGGGAAAATACTTCTCGGTATCGTCAAAAATCCCCTTATAATCGGAACGGTCGCGGGTATCGCGGTTCTGGGCATACGCGAGCTGTTTGTGATGTGGGGTGTGGAGTTCCGAATAAGCGATATCACTTTCCTGTACAAGTCGCTGGAAAACGTAAAGTCCATATGCACGCCGTTTGCGCTGATAGTTCTGGGCGGACGGTTCGAGTTCTCGGCGGTGTCGAGACTGTGGAAGGAGATAGTTTTCGGCACGGTGATACGCACGGTAGCGGTTCCGGTGCTCGGGCTCGCGGGCGCGTTCCTTATTCCGGGGCTTGGCGGAGAGCACTTCGCGACATACGTCGGAGTGTTCGCGACCCCTGTCGCGGTGGCAAGCGCGATAATGGCAAGCGAAATGGGCGCGGACGGCGAACTGGCGGGTCAGCTGGTGGTATGGACGAGCTTAGTCAGCACGGTGACGATATTTATATACGTCACGATCTTAAGGGCGATTGGCATATTTTGAGAAATCCGTTTTGTCCATAAAATCCAACGGATTTGCCCTCGCATTTATCGACTGTTGGATTTAAGATAAATATAGATGATATGTTGGAAAAATCTGCATATTGTTTAACAAAGAGTGCCTGAAAACACTCTCTAAAAAATGAATAAAATTTTCGGAGGTAACAGTATGATTCTGGACAAATTCAGACTTGACGGCAAGGTGGCTATTGTAACAGGCAGCGACACGGGTCTCGGACAGGGCTTCTCTAAGGCGTTCGTTGAGGCAGGCGCAAAGGTTCTGGGCGTTTCCAATATGCCGAGTACGGCAACACAGGAGATGCTCGGCAAGGAGAACTTCGAGTTCATACAGGCGGACCTTTCCACGCTCGACCCCATTGACAACATCATTAAGACGGCGCTCGATACCTTCGGACGTATTGATATTCTTGTAAACAACGCAGGCGTTATCAAGCGCGAGGACACTATCGATTTCAGCGTTGAGAGCTGGGATCTCGTTATGAACGTAAACCTCCGCACGCTCTTCTTCCTTTCGCAGGCAGCTGCGAAGCAGTATATAAAGCAGGGTTCGGGCGGAAAGATCATTTCCGTTGCAAGTATGCTGTCCTACCAGGGCGGTATCCGCGTTCCGAGCTACACCGCTTCCAAGTCGGGCGTTAAGGGCATTACAATGACAATGGCTAACGAGTGGGCGGATAAGAATATTCAGGTAAACGCTATCGCTCCGGGATATATGGCTACGAACAACACCAAGGCTCTCCGTGCAGACGCCGACAGAAGCGAGGCTATCCTTGACCGTATCCCCGCGGGACGCTGGGGAACTCCCGACGACATCATGGGCGCGGCGGTATTCCTTGCGTCCTCCGCAAGCGACTATGTAAACGGCTTTACGCTCGCTGTTGACGGCGGCTGGCTCGGCAGATAATCTGATTCGGAGGGATAATTCAATGGATATGAAAGCTTTTCAGGATCAGCTTGAATTCACCGGTATAATCCCCGTCATCAAGCTGGAGGATACTTCTAAGGCTGTGGAGCTCGCAAAGGCTCTGCGTGAGGGCGGCATCAACGCGGCGGAGGTAACGTTCCGCGCGGCGGGTGCGGATAAGGTCATCTCGGATATGACCAAGGCGTTCCCGGATATGCTCGTAGGTGCGGGTACCGTTACCACTATTGAGCAGTGCGACGCGGCTATCGCGGCGGGCGCTAAGTTCTGTGTAGCTCCCGGTCTCAACGCTAAGGTAGTTAAGCACTGTCTTGACAAGGGTGTTCCCTTTGCTCCCGGTGTTGCCAACAGCTCGCAGATCGAGGAGGCTATGGAGCTCGGGTTAGACTTCGTTAAGTTCTTCCCGGCTGAGCAGGCTGGCGGTCTGGCTTACATCAAGTCGATCTCCGCTCCTTATTCCAATATGAAGTTTATGCCGACGGGCGGCGTCAATGAGAAGAATCTCAACACATACCTCGGCTTTAAGAAGATCATATGCGCCGGCGGAAGCTGGATCGTTCCCGGCGACCTCATTAAGAACGGCGACTGGGCGGGCATTACAGCACTGTGCCGCACCGCGGTCAACAAGATGCTCGACTTCCAGATCGTTCACGTTGGCGTGAACTGCGCCGACGAGAACGAGGCTAAGGACACTACCGCGAAGTTTGCGAAGATGTTCGGCTGGGAGCAGAAGGTCGGCAACAGCAGCGTATTCGCGGGCACGGCAATCGAGTGCATGAAGAGCCCGTTCAAGGGTAAGAACGGTCATATCGCCGTCGCTACGAACAGCCTGCGCAGAGCCGTTTATCAGCTCAACGCCATCGGTATCGAGACCGAGAAAAAGGCGGCAGAGATCGACGCGGATACTAAGGCAGTCTACCTCAAGGACGAATTCAGCGGCTTTGCGGTTCATCTTGTTGAGAGAAAGTAACTAATTCATTAAGGAGATCAAATAGAAATGGCTAAGATAGTAACCATGGGTGAGATCATGCTCAGATTGTCCACACCCAATAACGAAAAGTTTATCCAGGCTGACGAATTCGACATCAACTATGGCGGCGGTGAGGCCAATGTAGCCGTATCGCTCGCGAACTACGGTCACGACGCGGAATTTGTTACCGCTGTTCCCGATAACCCCATCGGCGCCTGCGCGGTCGCGGCGCTGAGAAAGTACGGCGTAGAGACCAAGCACATCGCCAAGTGCGGCGAGCGTCTGGGAATTTACTTCCTCGAGACGGGCGCATCAATGAGAGCCTCCAACGTCGTTTACGATAGAGCGCACTCCTCGATCTCGACCGCAGACGCTTCGGAGTTTGACTTTGACGAGATATTCAAGGACGCGGATTGGTTCCACTTCACCGGTATAACCCCCGCCGTTTCCGATAAGGCCGCGGAGCTTACCGAGATCGCGCTGAAGGCTGCGAAGAAGCACAACGTTACCGTTTCCGTTGACCTCAACTTCCGCAAGAAGCTCTGGAGCAGCGAAAAGGCTCAGAAGGTCATGACCAACCTTATGCAGTACGTTGACGTATGTATCGGCAACGAGGAGGACGCTGAAAAGGTTCTCGGCTTCAAGCCCGGCGACACAGACGTTACCAAGGGCGAGCTGGAGCTTGCGGGATACGTTGATATCTTCAACCGTATGGCGGATAAGTTCGGCTTCAAGTACATCATCTCCTCGCTCCGCGAGAGCCACTCGGCTTCCAACAATGACTGGTCCGCGTGCATTATGGACGGCAAGACACGCGAGTTCTACCACTCGAGAAAGTACAACATCAACCCGATAGTTGACCGCGTAGGCGGCGGCGACTCGTTCGCGGGCGGACTGATCTGCGGTCTGGCTGACGGCAAGGATATGAAGGCGGCTCTGGAGTTCGCGGTTGCGGCTTCGGCACTGAAGCACACAATTCCGGGCGACTTCAACCTCGTAACGCGCGCGGAGGTCGAGACGCTTGCGGGCGGCGACGCTTCGGGACGCGTTCAGAGATAATAGGGCTCCTCTAAAAACCGGTTTGAAAAGGGAAAATCGGCAGGGTGCGTCGGCTGCTAGGAAAGCCGACGAAACAAGGCTTTATGCCTTGCGAGGAGGTTTGACGACACAGACGGCGTGTCCTGCTGATTTTCCCTCAAACAAGGTTTTTAAGAGGTGCCCAATATGATGAGGTTGTTTATACGCGCTCATGACCTCGGGGTCAAGGGCGAAGAGAATATCGCCGCGAAGCTGGACGAGTTCGGTCTGAGCGGCGTACAGCTCGTTGCGTACAAGGCGCTTGACGGGATCGTGTACACCCCCGGGTCGATGACGAGCGAACGCGCGGAGCAGTTCCGCAAAACGTTCGAGGCGGCTGGGAAAACCGTGCCGCTTATCGGCGCGTATTTCAATCCCGTTCACCCCGACGGGAAGAAGATCGAGAACGGCATTGCGGTGTTCAAGGATTATCTATCGCACGCGAAAGAGCTCGGCTGTGATATCGTCGGCTCGGAAACGGGCTCGTACAACGGCGACAAGTGGACGTATCACCCGCAAAACCGCACCGAGGAGGCTGTAAACCGCGTTATCGGAACGTTCTCGGAGCTGTGCGACTACGCAAAGGACTGCGGCGCGTACGTCGGAATGGAGGGCGCTTTCGGGCACGTCTGCTTCGACGTGAAAACCTTAAACTGCGCCGTAAAGAGTATCGGCAGGGATAACATCAAGATAATTTTCGATCTGTACAACTATCTTGACAAGTCAAACGTTGACAAGATGTACGATATCCTTGACGAGGGCTTGCAGACGTTCGGCGACAGGATATGCGTGTTCCATATCAAGGACTGCACCATCGCCGAGGACGGTTCGCTCAAGCAGTGCGGCGTTGGCAAGGGCATTTTCGATTATCCGCGCATTATCGGCGAGATAAAGAAGGTCTGCCCCGACGCAAACCTTGTATTCGAGGGCACGACGGGAGAGGATATCCCCTTTGCCGCCGCGCATTTGAAAAAATTGATCTAAGGAGAAGGCAATATGACTTTAGATATCAGATACAGCAATCACCCCGATGATTCCAAGCACTACACCACCGAGGAGCTCAGGAAGCATTATCTTATCGACAAGGTGTTCGTTGCCGATGAGATCGCGCTGACTTATTCTCATCAGGACAGAATGATCGCGGGCGGCGCAATGCCCTTTGACAAGGAGCTTTCGCTCGGCAGCACAAAGGAGCTGGGCACGGAGTTTTTCCTCGAGAGACGCGAGATGGGTATTATCAACGTCGGCGGAAAGGGCACGGTGGTGCTTGACGGCAAGGACTACGCGCTGGACTTTAAGGACGGCATCTACATCGGAATGGGCACAAAGGAGATCGTGTTCAAGTCCGACGATAAGGCTAATCCCGCGAAGTTCTACATCAATTCCTGCCCCGCGCACAAGACCTATCCTACGGTGTACATCACAAAGGATATGGCGGTACACAGACCGCTCGGCACCGTTGAGAATATGAACAAGCGCGTTGTCAATCAGTATGTCAATCCCGCGGTATGCGAAAGCTGCCAGCTCGCTATGGGCATGACGGAGCTCGCTCCCGGAAGCAGCTGGAACACAATGCCCTCGCACACTCACGAGAGAAGAATGGAGGTCTACTTCTACTTCGAGCTGGAGGGCGACAATGTCGTGTTCCATATGATGGGACAGCCGCAGGAGACTCGCCACATTATCCTCCACAACGAGCAGGCGGTCATCTCGCCGAGCTGGTCTATCCACAGCGGCACTGCTACCAGTAACTACACGTTTATCTGGGGTATGTGCGGCGAAAATCAGACCTACGACGATATGGACAATATCGGCAACTTTGACTTGAAATAAAGCAGACGCAGGGTCTGTTTTTAAAAGACCTCCTCGGAAACCGGAAAAGTGCTGTACGGCGCAGCAATTTTGTCGTCAGGCGAAGTCTGTTTTCCGCAGGAATACTAGGTGTATTTCAAGGAAAACAGGCAAAGCATGACGGCGGAATGGCAAGTCGGACAGCGCTTTGGAGGTTTCTGGGGAGGTCCATCAACAACCATAGGAGTGCATCGTTATGGCTTATCTAACATTAAAAGGGATCAACAAAATTTATCCGAACGGATTCCACGCTGTTCACGATTTCAATCTGGAGATCAACAAGGGCGAGTTTATCGTATTCGTCGGTTCATCGGGCTGTGGAAAATCCACTACGCTGCGAATGATCGCGGGACTGGAGAATATCAGCAAGGGCGATTTCTTCATCGACGGCGTACGCGCGAATGAAAAGGGTCCGCGCGAGCGCGGAGTAGCCATGGTGTTCCAGAGCTACGCGCTTTATCCGCATATGTCGGTATACGATAATATGGCGTTCGGTCTGACATTGCAGGGCGTTGACGACGACGTTATCGAAAAGCGCGTTCTCAACACCGCCAAGATACTCGGTCTTACCGATTATCTCGACAGAAAGCCGCGTGCGCTGTCGGGCGGTCAGCGCCAGAGAGTCGCGGTCGGACGTGCCATTATCCGTAAGGTGGATATCTTCCTTATGGACGAGCCGCTTTCAAACCTCGACGCTAAGCAGAGAGTTACGATGCGCTCCGAGATCACGCAGATCCACCGCGAGACGGGCGCGACAACGATTTACGTTACCCACGACCAGACCGAGGCTATGACCATGGCTGACAGGATAGTCGTTATGAAGGACGGCTATATTCAGCAGGTAGGCACACCCTACGATCTGTACTTCAATCCTGTTAATATGTTCGTTGCCGGCTTTATCGGAGAGCCGCCTATGAACTTTATCAATGCCGTTGTGCATGACGGCAAGCTCAACATCAGCGGCGTTGAGATCGACCTCGGTGCGATCGCCGACAAGAGCGTGCTCAAAAAGTACGAGGGCGAGGAGATCGCGTTCGGCTTCCGTCCCGAGCACATCAAGCTCGTCGGCAAGGACGACGTGCGCAAGGCGTACACTATCCCCTGTACCGTAGAGCTCACCGAGCTTCTCGGCGACAACACCAACGTATACGTTGATATCCGCGGCGTAAAGACGATACTCAAGGTCGATCCGCATGATTCTCCCGCGATCGACGCAAAGATCAGCTTTGCGATACCGTTTGAAAACGTTTATCTCTTTGATAAGGAAACGGAAATGCGGATAAAGCTCACCGAATAATATGGACGCTTCATCTGTCAGCGAAAAGGATCGTAAACGGCGGGAATTTATTCTGAACGGAAAGCCATTGGCTGTCGTTCTGAGTATTTCCCTGCCGCTTATACTGCTCGGCGCGTTTTCATACCTTAGCAGTATAATAGATACGGTCGTCGTTGCAAAGAGCGATAATGACGCACTGTCGTCCGTTGTAATGATCTCGCAGATAAAAAATCTGTTTACGGCTCTCGGCTCCGGATTTGCAACGGGCGGCTCTATTATTGTATCGAGACTTATCGGCCGCGGAGAATATGACAAGGCAAAGCAGACCGCAAACTCCGTGATAACGATATTTTTTGTCGGCGCGATAGTGCTTGTGAGCCTGTTTTTGCCGATATCCAAAGGCGTGCTTCACCTCGCGGGAATGACCGAGGAGATGGCGGCGAACGGTCTGGGATACTTCCGCATACAGATAGTATCTATCGGCGTTTCGATGTTCAACTCCGTGTTTCTCGGACTTGAAAAGGCGCGCGGCGCGACAATGAACATTATGTTCGTCAACATTATGTCGATGTCGCTGAAGCTCACGTTCACGATAGTTTTCGTGACGGTGCTGAAATTGGGCACGACGATGATTGCCGCGTCAACGCTTCTCGCGGATATATCGGTGACGGTCTATGCGGTAATAAACCTTGCGCGGAAAAACTTCCTGTTTCACTTTTCCTTGAAAAAAACGGGCTTCAAAAAGGATTTCATCGCGACCTTATGCTCGCTGTCCATACCCGTGTTTTTGGGGAAATTCGTGTTTTCAATGGGCAAGGTCATAGTAAACAAGCTGGCTATGGGTTACGGTCCCGACGCTCCCGGAGCGCTCGGCGTCTCCAACAATATAAGCGGCAGCGTCACCAATATCACCAACTGCACCGAGGATTCGGAAAGCTCGATAGAGAGCTATAATCTCAGCGCGAAGCATTATTCGAGGATGATACGGATATTCTTCTGCACGCTGGCGCTGAATCTGATAATTTCGGCGATCGGCGTGACGATACTGACCGTTTTCAAGGACGGCATAACAATGTTCTTCGCTGACGACAACCCCGACAAAGCGGCGCTTATCGGGAAGATTTTCGGTTATGAGAAGATCGGCATAGTGGCGCTTGCGGTGAACGCGGCGGTAAACGGGCTGATATACGGCATAGGCTGGACGAAGCTGTCGATGATATGCAACCTGTCAAGACTGTTCGTTTTCAGAATACCGTCGATGCTCATTATGATAAACTGCTTTCCGTCAATGGGCGCGGAGAGCCTCGGCATAGCGATGCTGGTATCCAATATGGGTATCGGCTTGATGTCGGTAGTTATAGGCACGGTGTGCCTTGTAAAAATAAAACATCACAAAACCAAAGACAATGTACGGATATAGAGGTGCGATTATGAAAGACCTGAACAGAAGCAACTTTAAGACGGGCGAGAGACCGATAAAAATCCTCCAGTTCGGAGAGGGCAACTTTTTGCGGGCATTCGTCGACTGGATATTGCAGGACCTTAACGACAAGGGCGTGATAAACTCCGACGTCGCGGTGGTTCAGCCTATGCCCATGGGCAGAGTGGCGGAACTCGCCAAGCAGGACGGTCTGTACACGCTTTGCCTTGAGGGCATCGACAAGGGCGAGAAGGTGCAGAGCCGTCGCATTATCGACGTGCTCCGCGACTTTATCAACCCGTTCGAGGAGTATGACAAATACCTCTCCTACGCCAAGAGCGAGGAGCTGGAGGTAATTATTTCCAACACCACCGAGGCAGGTATCGCGCTTGATCCCACGGATACCGATCTGACCAAGTGCCCGAAGAGCTTCCCGGGTAAGCTGCTCGCGCTGCTGAACGCGCGCTACGAGCACTTCAACGGCGATATGAGCAAAGGTCTGGCGATCATTCCGTGCGAGCTTATCGACCACAACGGCGACGAGCTGAAAAGAGTAATGCTTGAGCTTGCGGGCATAAATAAGATGAGCATGGGCTTCATCAAGTGGCTCACCGAGGCTAACCACTTCACGAGCACGCTGGTCGACAGAATAGTTCCCGGTTATCCGCGCGACACGGCTGCCGAGATATGCGAGGAGACGGGTTATCAGGACAACAACATCGTCAAGGGCGAGATCTTCCACCTCTGGGTGCTGCAAAAGGAAGCGTTCGTGCAGGAGAAGCTGCCTGCGGACAAGTCGGGGCTGAACGTCATCTTCGCGGACGACATCACCCCCTACAAGCAGCGCAAGGTAAAGATACTCAACGGCTCGCATACCGCAATGGTTCCCGTTGCGTACCTCAGCGGCATAGACACCGTGCGCGAGAGCGTTGAGGACGGGGACGTGGGCAAGTTCGTTCAGGAGCTTGTAAACGACGAGATCAAGCCGACTATCGACCTGCCAAAGGACGAAATGGACGCGTTCGCAAACAGCGTTATTGAGCGCTTCAAGAACCCGTTTATCCGTCACGAGTTGATGTCGATCGCGCTCAACTCCACGACCAAGTTCAAGACGCGTCTGCTGCCGACCTACAACGACTACCGCACTAAGTTCGGCAAGTCTCCGAAGCACATTCTGTTCTCGTTTGCGTCGCTCTGTGTATTCTACAAGGGCAAGCGCGGCGAGGAGGATATCAAGCTCGCGGACGATCAGAAGTATCTCGACTTCTGGAAGGAGCTTTGGACAAAGACAGATTACACCGACATAGCAAAGACTGCTCTGTGTCAAAAGGACATCTGGGAGCAGGATCTGTCCGCGGACGACGACAATGTTTCCGTCGTTGCGGGATATATCAAGAGCATCGTTGAGAACGGCGAGAGAGCCGCTTTAAAGGCTTTCTTAGGAGAATGATATGAAGAAAACTATTGTTATTTCCCCGAATGACTCCGTAGCGGTTTGCTTAGCGCCTATGAAAAAGGGCGAGCAAGCCGAGGGCGTGACGCTTCTTGAGGATATCGAAAAGGGTCACAAGTTCGCGCTCAAGGATATCAAGAGCGGCGAAAAGGTCATCAAGTACGGCGAGGTCATAGGCAGAGCGACTGCCGATATCGCGCCCGGCGAGCATATCCACTCGCACAATATGGCGACCAATCTTGAGGGCACATTGGAGTATTCCTACAACAAAAAGGAGATTGCTCCCGCGCCCGAGTTTAAAAGCCGCAAGGTTATGGTATACGAGCGCAAAAACGGCGAGGTCGGCATACGCAACGAGCTGTGGGTAATTCCGACGGTCGGCTGCGTGAACGCTCAGGCGAGGGCTATCGCGGCTGAGTTTCAGAAGCGTCACCCCGACTTGCAGGGCGTTGACGGAGTGTTTGCGTATACGCACCCCTACGGCTGCTCGCAGATCGGCGAGGATCACGAGCGCACGCGCACCATTCTCCAGAGAATGGTAAAGCACCCCAACAGCGGCGGTGTATTAGTGCTGGGTCTGGGCTGCGAGAACAACCGCATGGACGTGTTCAAGGAAACGCTCGGCGACTATGACGAGGAGCGCACCGAGTTCCTGATCGCGCAGGACGTTGAGGACGAGCTGACGGCGGGCGTTGAGCTTCTCGAAAAGCTGTACGCCAGGATCAAGGACGACAAGCGCGTTGAAAAAGATATCTCCTGCCTTAAAGTAGGGTTGAAGTGCGGCGGCTCGGACGGTCTTTCGGGAATTACCGCAAATCCGCTTGTCGGTAGATTTTCGGATTATATCGCGACGGTCGGCGGAACCACCGTACTGACGGAGGTTCCTGAGATGTTCGGCGCGGAGCAGCTGCTTATGGACAGGGCAAAGGACGGCGAGACCTTCAACAAGATCGTAAAGCTCGTCAACGGCTTCAAGGAGTACTATCAGAAGCACGATCAGCCCGTATACGAGAACCCCTCGCCCGGAAACAAGGCGGGCGGTATAACCACGCTGGAGGACAAATCCCTCGGCTGCACCCAGAAGTCGGGAACGCGCGAGGTCTGCGACGTGCTGTTCGACGGCGACGCGCTGACGGCGCACGGTCTTAATCTGCTGAACGGTCCCGGAAACGATATGGTCGCGGTGACCAATCTTGCGAGCGCGGGCTGTCATATGGTGCTGTTCACGACGGGCAGAGGTACGCCGTTCGGAGGCTTTGTGCCGACGATCAAGATATCGACCAATTCCGATCTTGCGGCGCGCAAGAAGAACTGGATCGACTTCGACGCGGGCGGTATCGCGACGGGCGACAGCTTTGAGAGCAAGCTCGAGCAGCTTATCGACCTCGTAGTCGAGACCGCCAACGGAAAGCAGACCGTCAACGAGCGCTATGGAGCGCGCGATATCGCTATATTTAAGACAGGCGTAACACTTTAAGGAGATACTGACTTATGAAGAATTTTATGGATAAGGACTTTGTCCTGAAAAATCAGACAGCCGTAACGCTGTACGAAAACTACGCGAAGGATATGCCGATCTTCGATTTCCACTGTCATCTCCCCATTGAGGAGATCTACAACGACAGAAAATTCGCGAACATCACCGAGTGCTGGCTTGGCGGCGATCATTACAAGTGGCGCTTAATGCGCGAAATGGGCGTTGATGAAAGCTATATCACCGGCGACAAGGGCGACTTCGAGAAGTTTATGAAGTACGCGGAGGTTATGCCTTACGCGATAGGCAACCCCATTTTCCACTGGACGCATCTGGAGCTTCAGCGTTATTTCGGCATTAACGAAGTACTCTCGCCCAAGACTGCGAAGGACATCTTCGACAAGTGCAACGAGAAGCTGCAAACGCTCACCGCGCGCACCCTCATCAAGAACAGCAACGTCAAGAAGCTGTTCACGACCGACGATCCTATCGACGATCTGCACTTCCACAAGCTGCTGAAAGAGGACAAGTCGTTCGACGTTGAGGTAGCTCCCGCGTTCCGTCCCGATAAGGCGATCAACATCGAGCTGCCGACCTACGTTCCGTATATCGCGAAGCTCGCCGACGCTGCCGACGTAAGGATCGACGGTATAGACAGCCTCTGCGATGCGCTGACCAAGCGTATAGAGTATTTCGACAGCGTAGGCTGCGTATGCTCCGACCATGCTCTGGACGTTGTAATGTTCGCGCCCGCGGACAAGGAGACGGTTGACAAGATAGTTAAAAAGGCGCTCGGCGGCGACGATCTGACTCAGCTCGAGGTCGAGCAGTACAAGGGCTATGTTCTCGTACACCTCGGCAAGCAGTACGCGCGTCTGCACTGGGTACAGCAGTATCATATCGGCGCGCTCCGCAACAACTCCAGACGCTACATGGGCTTGCTCGGTCCCGATACGGGCTTTGACGCTATCGAGGATCAGACGTTCGCAAAGAAGCTGTCCATGCTGATGGATACGCTTGACAGCACCGACGAGCTTCCCAAGACCATTCTGTATTGCCTGAACCCGCGCGACAACGAAGTCCTCGCGACGATCAGAAACTGCTTCCAGCAGAGCGGAATTGTCGGCAAGATACAGTTCGGTTCGGCATGGTGGTTCAACGATCAGAAGGACGGCATGGAAAAGCAGCTCACGGCGCTCTCGCAGCTCGGACTTGTCAGCAAGTTCGTCGGAATGCTCACCGACAGCCGCAGCTTCCTGTCCTACACCCGTCACGAGTATTTCAGACGCATACTCTGCAATATGTTCGGCACGCTCATCGAGGAGGGCGAGTATCCCAACGATGTGGAGCTCGTCGGCGAGATAGTAAAGGACGTTTGCTACAACAACGCCGTGAAGTACTTCACCAAGTAACAAAAAAACAACAGCAAGAGCCAACGTTATCCGTTGGCTCTTTTACTATGCTATGCTTTTTTCTGCCGCCACTCGGGCACATATTCCTCCTGTCCCGAATTATCCACGAGCATAAACGCGGGATCCCGAAAAGTAACGGTAAAAACGGCGTAGTCGCCGCAGATCTCGGCACGGGTGATATCGCGGTTGTTGTGCTGACCTCCGCCTATGACCCACGCCGCGCCTATATCCTCGAGCTCCATACCCTCAAACCTCTCAAGCGGGTAATAAATGCATACGTTCCCGTAATTGGTGTTGAACTTGTAGGCGGGGGAGAGCGGCTTGCTTATGCAGAATTCCTCGCCGTGGTACTCGAAGAGGTGTGAGAAATCCTTGAGCTCCATTTCGGAGACCGACACGTTTGCGCTCCCGTCTTCATATTTGTCTGCGGGTGCCGGGAAATAGCAGTATTGGAAGTCGTCACAGCTTTTCAGCTCATAGCTTATCCCGCTGGGCAGACCGTTCCTGTTCGGCGGCTCGACCGAGGCGGTTATGTACGGCGCGTAAAGCTCATAGGTATGCTCGTTGATCCGGGAGTGCCCGACAAATTCGGCGACCCTTTCCGCGGTATCAAACGAGGTCAGCTTGTACACCGAGAAGTTCATACTCGTCAGAAGCTCGGGCAGCCCGCTGTTTGCCACGTCAACGTCGGCGAATGCCATTTCGATCGAGCCGCACGTGTTTGAGAGAACCTCGTCAAGATTGCCGCCGTCGAAATACGGTTCGTACATCGAGCTAAACAGCAGTCCGTCTTCGTCATTGGCGATCCTCATATCAATGATCGTACCGCCCGGCAGAGCCTGCGCGATCCTGTCCTTGACAGCCGCGGCGACCTCGTCGCCCTGATAGCCGTCAAAGCCTTCGGCGCTTTCTTTCATCCTGTTGGTGACGACATAGAACTCCTTGCCGTTCGCTTTCATTTTTATGGCCATAAGTTCGTCATAAACCGAGAAATAAATCGAATTGTAACGCTTCACGAGCACATCGTCGGAATCGTCGATTATTTCTGCGTCAAAGCCGTACTTGCCGCGGAAATATTGAACGGCGTTCGATTGAGCCATAGCGATCAGAGCCTTGCGCGTATTTTCGGATATAATATGGTTTACTATCCGATATATCCCCCAAGCCGCAATCAGTACCACTATGACTATTCCGAGCACTTTGAGAGCCTTTTCGCCTTTCGACGGCTCCGAAACGGCAGCCGATTCATTCATATTTTTCATGATCTCCCTCCCGTCCGTTCTTGATTTATAATAATTATATCACACCGGACGGAATAAGTCAATACGCTTTCCCATGCGGACAAAGCAAGCGCCCTCCGAATATACGGAGGGCGCTGCTTAAGCGTTTAACAAAACAATCCTTGCACAAAGTGCAAGGATTGTTTTGTTAAACCGATGGAGCGGATTACGAGGCTCGAACTCGCTACCTCCACCTTGGCAAGGTGGCGCTC
>CAMWVP010000005.1 GCA_947177735.1 uncultured Clostridia bacterium | reverse complement strand
CGCCGTCCTCGCCCCGTTGTGCTGCTTCGTGCGTGTTTGCTACCCCCCAAAAATCATTTTATTTGGCCCCTCCCCGCCGTTCAGCGCGAGCTGAACGCCGTCCGCTCCCGCAGTGAAGGCCTCGGTGATGTCGCGGCGTGAAACGATATGCGACGCGCAGCGCTGCAATGTCGAGAACACGATACCCCTGTTCTTGATACCGAGCTCCGCGCCTATAAAATCCGCGAGATAGAGCGCCGTGCCGCCGAGCGCCTTATGTCCGAACGCGTCCTCTTTCACAGCGCGCTTGTTAGCCTCGCATACGTACTTTCCGTCGGCGGTTTTGATGCCCTCCGAAACAGCGATCGTGACCACCTTCTTGTGCGAACGAACCTCGTTTATCTGCCTGATAAATCTGCCGTAATCGAAAACCGTCTCTGGAAGGCAGATGATATCGGGTCCCGCACAGTCCTCCGAGCGCGAAAGCGTGGCCGCGCAGGTGAGCCAGCCCGCGTCGCGTCCCATTATCTCGACGATGTTCACCGACTCGTTCGGGTAGGTATTCGCGTCGCGGATGATCTCTTTCATCGCCGAAGCGATATACTTCGCGGCGCTGCCGTAGCCGGGAGTATGGTCGGTCATAGCGAGGTCGTTGTCGATCGTCTTGGGTATGCCGATGAACGTGATATCGCTCTTGATTGCTTCGGCGTATTTCGAGAGCTTATCGATGGTGTCCATCGAGTCGTTACCGCCGATGTAGAAAAAGTGCTTGATATCCATCTTCCTGAGGATGGAAAATATCTTCTTGTAGGTCTCCTCGTCCTTGGTGTAGTCGGGGAGCTTATAGCGGCAGGTACCGAGAAACGACGACGGTGTGCGCTTTAAAAGCTCGATATCGAGATCGTTCCTTATATGATCCGCCAGATCGACATACCTCTCCTGCAAAAAGCCCTCTATTCCGTTGCGCATACCGTAGATATGCGGACAGCCCGCGTCGCGCGCCGTCTTGTAAACCCCGACAAGGCTCGAATTGATAACGGACGTAGGACCGCCCGACTGCCCCACAATAACGTTGCCGTGATTCATAACATGATCCTCCTTATAACAACGATGTATACGTTTTCTTTAATTCGATTATACACTATAATCCCATTCGATACAAAGCAAAATAGCGATATCGTTATGGATTTTTGTGACTTTTCGCGTACCGGACGTTATTTTATTGATGTTCCGATTAAACTTTTCCAATCTTATGCGGTTTCCCCGCCTGCGGCGGGGGAAACCGCATAAAAAGCTTTGAGATTAGGAAATATTTAATTGGCGGAGCAATATATAAGCGACTCTTTTTTAAATATGTCCAAGTTACGAAAAAGACCTTGTAAAATCTGCGAAAAAGTTGTACAATATAAGTAAGGACAAACGACAATAACCGACAATATTTTACAGACATCGGAGGTAGGGAGATGGACAGCAGTTTCAGTGAATTTATAACCGCCATAAGCGGGAGCTCGGAGAATTTCTTCCGTGATTTCGTGGAGGAGATGCCGGGAGGATTTTTCGCGTACCGTGCCGACAAGAGCGAGGAGATATTGTACCTGAACCATGCAACGCTGCGCATTTTCGGCTGTGAGACGGTCGAGGAGTTCGCGTCGCTCACGGGCAATACTTTCCGAGGAATGGTTCATCCGGACGATCTTGAGGGCGTCGAGCAGAGCATCGAGCGCCAGATCACCGACGGCGGCGATAATATGGACTACGTGGAGTACCGCATACGCCACAAGGACGGCTCCGCGCGCAGAGTTGCGGATTACGGGCGCTACACGAAAACGGACGCGTTTGGAGGCATTTTCTATGTGTTCATCGCTGATGATACCGATCGGATAAAACGCCGTATGGAACGTCTTGAAAAGGCCAATGAAACGCTGCTGAAGCTCTCCTCGCGCGAGGGGCAATACCGCAAGGCGATACTGCACGATGCGCTGTTTTTCTACGAGGTCAGTCTTACGGGCGACAGGTTTATAAACGCCGTCACACGGACACGCGAGACGGAGATATATCCCATCTCCGCGATATTTAACATAAACATAAGTATCGACGGCACCTGCTACATGGACTTCGTGCGCCGCGCCTCAAATCTTATCGGTTCCGACGATACCGCGGAATACGCGGATTTCTTTGACCGCGAGAGACTGATAAAATGCTGCGAGGGCGGCGAGCTTGAGCAGCGCTGTGAAATGCGCATCACCGACAACCTCGGCACGGCGCGTATCATGCAGTATGTTGTGCTGCTCGGAAAAAGCGCTTCGGACAAGGAAATCAGCGCTCTTATAATGGTCAGGGATATCACTGAGCAGAGCGAGCGCCTGAGCCGGCTGCGCAGCTCGCTTGAGCAGACCCGAGCAGATTCTCGGGCGAAAAGCGCGTTCCTTGCCAATATGTCGCACGATATCAAAACGCCGCTTAATGCCATTCTCGGGTTTGTTGACCTTATTCGGCTCCACCTCAACGACAAGGACAAGACCCTCGAATATCTCGAGAAGATACGCGCTTCGGGCAATCAGCTGCTGACGACGGCGGGCATGGCGCTCGAGATCACGCGTATGGAATCGGGAGAGACGGCGCTTGCCGAGACGGAGGGCGACCTCGCCGATATGCTTGGAGAGATAGAAAAGGCAATGCTACCCGTAATGGCTGCCAAGGAGCATACGTTTAAAGTGGACAAGACCCTGCTGAGACACAGCGCTGTTCTCGCGGACTTTAACGGAATAAAGGAGATCCTTACACAGCTGCTGGACAATGCCGCGAAGTTTACCGACCGCGGCGGAAAGGTGACCTTACGCGTCGACGAAGGATGTTCGGCGGACGGCTCCGGGAAATATGCATTCACCGTGGAAGACAGCGGCCGCGGCATCTCCGACGAGTTTACGGAGCGCCTGTTCGAACCGTTTGCGCGCGAAGACAGCGCCGCCGAAAGCGGCATTCCCGGCAGCGGACTCGGAATGACGGTGGTCAAGAGGCTCGTCGACATTATGTCGGGCGAGATATCCGTGAACAGTCGTCCCGGAAAGGGCAGCCGCATTACTGTCACGGTAACGCTCAGACAAACAGAAAAGGAAGCGGAGACCGCTCCCGTGAAAAAAAACAAGCCCATATCTCTAAAGGGCAAGCGCATATTGCTCGTCGAGGACAACGAGATAAACAGTGAGATCGCCGAAGCGCTTCTCGCCAAGGAGGGCTTCCTCGTGGAGAGTGTGCCCGACGGCGTTGCTGCCGTAGAGACCCTCAGAGAGTCCGGGAACGGCTACTTCGACCTCGTGCTTATGGATATCCAGATGCCGCGAATGAATGGTTACGATGCGACCAGAGCTATCCGCGCATTCGATACCGCGCAGTCGGATATCCCGATAATCGCGCTCTCCGCGAACGACTACGCCGAGGATAGAAAAAAGTCCATAGAAGCGGGAATGGACGCGCACGCGTCTATCCCCCTCGATATGCCCCGGCTGCTCGCGATGATAACCTCCGTACTTGAGGAGAGAGCGACCGATTGAATCCTTACGGGTTATTTGTTCCGCTGCTTGAGCGCGCGTTCGATCTCGCGCCCCGCGTCCCGCCTCGCCATATCGTCACGCTTGTCGTGGAGCTTCTTACCCTTGCACAGCCCGACCTGCACCTTGACCCTGCTGTCCTTGAAGTACATCGACACCGGTATAAGCGTGTAGCCGCCCTGCTTGACCTGACCGAAGAGTTTCATTATCTCTTTCTTGTGCAGCAGCAGCTTGCGCACGCGGTACGGGTCGCGGTTGAAGATATTGCCCTTTTCATACGGCGCGATGTGCATACCGCGGATAAACGCCTCGCCGTTGTCTATGGATATCCACGAATCCTTGAGGTTCACGCCGCCCGCGCGGATAGACTTCACCTCCGTGCCGAACAGCTCAATGCCCGCCTCAAAGCTCTCTATAATAAAGTATTCGTGCCGAACCTGACGGTTTTCGGCGATAGTCTTTAAGTTGCTCATATGTGGTGTGCCTCCTGTTGCCGTGTTTATGCCGCCTGTTTACTATTATAACACAACATTTTTCATTTTACAAGGGGAAATTTTACATTTCTTACAATCCGCACTTGACTTTTGTGAGAAAATGTGGTAAAATAGATATATAAATAAAAGCTGTTAGTTTTTTGCTGTGTATCACCGCAAAAGTATTATATTTTCGGAGGTAAACAATGGCAGAGAAGAATACCATACTGATCGTCGACGACTACGAATTCAACCGACTTATGCTCAGCGATATGTTTTCGGATAAAACCATTATCGAGGCCGAGAACGGTTTCAAGGCTATCGAGGAATACGAAAAGCACAAGGACGAGATATGCTGTGTGCTTTCCGACATTATGATGCCCGTTCTCGACGGGTTCGGTCTGCTGGACTACTTCAATAAGAACAGATACGTTGAGGTCGTGCCCGTTTTCATCATCAGCGCCGACACCTCCACCAAGTCGCTCACCAAGGCGTATGACCTCGGCGCGGAGGATATCATCTCCAAACCGTTCAACATCAACTTTGTCAAGAAGCGCATAAACAACATCATCGAGCTGTATAAGCTCCGCGAGATCGTCTACAAGGACGACGAGGACGGTCTCGACGATTTTGTGTAACGAGTTTCAGACGATAGACGGGAAAGGCATTGCGCTTTTCCCGTCAGTTTGAGTGTGGACTTTTTAATAAAATACAGCCTTGATTTTATGCTGTTCTCCCCGCCGTAGGCGGGGAGAACAGCAGGTTATACAGTCTAAAGCGCCGATGTGAAAATCGGCGCTTCAGCTTGTCGAAAAAGTCCACATTCAGACTGTCGGGAAGCCCTCAGATGCGAGAAAACCGCTCCGCGGCTAGCCTTTGTGGCTGCCGCGCGAGCGGTTGACGAAGCAGATGAGGGTTTATCGACAGTCTGAAGCGCCGACGTGAAAATCGGCGCTTTTGTTTGTCACTTGTCTGAAAGCAGTTTTTCAACGCTTGCGAGCCTTACGCATATGCAGAACAGCACCATAGCCTGAAGCAGCTCGCCAACCGACGGATAGGTCGGAGCGATCCTGATGTTGCTGTCGTTGGGATCCTTTCCGTAGGGGTAGGTAGCGCCCGCGCCCGTCAGCACAACGCCGCCCTCCTTAGCCAGCGCGACTATTCTCTTTGCGCAGCCGGGCAGCGAATCGAACGAAATAAAGTAACCGCCCTTGGGGTTCGTCCACTTGCCTATGCCGAGCGGACCGATCTCCTTTTCGAGCATATACAGCACTACCTCGAACTTCGGGTAGATAATCGCCGCGTGGTGGCGCATATGCTCGGTAATGCCCTCAAAGTTCTTGAAGTACTTCGCGTGGCGAAGCTGGTTGAGCTTGTCGAAGCCGATAGTCTGGAACGCCATCTGGCTCTTGATGTAGTCAATGTTATCCTTAGAGGCGCAGATGACCGCCAGTCCGCCGCCCGGGAACGATATCTTGGAGGTGGACGAAAACTCGAATACCATATTCGGATTGCCCGCCTTCTTGCACTCCTCGATAATATTAAGCAGGTGCGCGTGATCGTTGGTGAGGTGATGAACGCAGTAAGCGTTGTCCCAGAAGATGCGGAAGTCCTTAGCCGCGGGCTTGAGGTTCGCAAAGCGGCGAACTACGTCGTCCGAGTAGGTGATTCCCGTCGGGTTGGAGTACATCGGCACGCACCAGATTCCCTTGATAGACTCATCGGAAGCCGCGAGCCGCTCGACCTCGTCCATATCGGGACCGTCCGCCTTGTACGGCACGGTTATCATCTCGATACCCAGCGCCTCGCACATCGCGAAGTGTCTGTCGTAGCCGGGAGCGGGACAAAGGAACTTTACGCTGTCGTATTTGCACCACGGCTTGTCGCTGCCGAGAACGCCGAGCTGCATTGCTCTGATGATGGTGTCGTACATCATCTGGAGGCTCGAGTTGCCGCCGACGATCACCTCGTCCGCGCCCACTCCGAGCATTTCCATAAACAGCTCCTTAGCCTCGGGGATACCGTCCAGTACGCCGTAGGAACGGCAGTCGGCGCCGCTCTTGGACTTGCAGTCGCCGTCCAGACAGTGCAGCAGCATATTGATCGAAAGATCAAGCTGCTCGGGAGCGGGCACGCCGCGCGCCATAGTAAGGCTCAGCCCTTTCTTCTTGAATTCCTCGTACTGTTCCTCAAGGGCGGCTTTCTCCGCGGAAAGCTCTTCCTTGCTCATTTCTGTATAAAGCATGATCGATAATTCCTTTCCGATATATTATGTAATCATTTCTACAGTACATTATATCACAGTATAGGTTCTTTTGCAAGAGGTTTTTAAAAATCCTGCAAAAAATCGTCACATTGGGCAAAAAACCGTTGTTTTTCACCCCATTTTTGCGAAATATGGCGATAAAAGATTTATACCGCCCGACCACGAGCAGTCATCTTGTAGAAAAAGTCCACATTCAGACTGTCGAGAAGCCCTCAGATGCGAGAAAACCGCTCCGCGGCTAGCCTTTGTGGCTGCCGCGCGGGCGGTATTGTCATTTGATGTTCTTTATGTAGAAGAACAGGAACCACTGCAGTCCCGTCAGAAGCGCCACCAGAAGCACGATCAGCGCCTGCATGACGCCCCATTCGGGCATAAATACACATATCACGATCAGCGCGACGGTGAGTACGACCGCGCTCCTCAGAAAGCCCTTTGCGTTTTTCATGACTGTATTCTCGCGGCAGTGACGGTGTTTCGCATAAGCATAGCGATCGTCATCGGACCGACTCCGCCGGGTACGGGCGTTATCCATCCTGCCTTTTCGCTCACCTCGTCAAACTTGACGTCGCCGCAGAGCTTGCCGTTGTCGAGGCGGTTTATGCCGACGTCAATGACCACCGCGCCATCCTTGACCATATCGGCGGTGACAAAGTTCGGTCTCCCGACAGCCGCTACGAGGATATCCGCGCGGCGGCACACCTCGGCGAGATCGCGCGTTCTGCTGTGGCAGACGGTGACAGTGCCGTTCTCGTGGAGCAGCAGCATAGCCATAGGCTTGCCGACGATGTTCGAGCGCCCGATAACAACGCACTCCTTGCCCGATACCTCAACTCCCGTGCTGTGGATAAGCTCCATACAGCCCGCGGGAGTGCACGGCAGAAAGCTGTAATTGCCGATCATAATGCGCCCGACGTTGCTCTCGTGGAACGCGTCAACATCCTTGTTCGGCGAAATGCGCTCGATGACCGCCTTTTCGTCGAGATGCTCCGGCAGCGGCAGCTGGACAAGTATGCCGTTCACGTTCTTGTCCGCGTTCAGCGTGTCCACGAGCTCCAGCAGCTCCTCCTGCGAGGTCTCCGCGGGCAGCGCGTACTCGTAGCTCTTTATCCCGCAGAACTCGCACGCCTTTTTCTTGTTGTTAACGTATACGCGGCTCGCGGGATCGTCGCCGACGATAACTACCGCCAGCCCGACCTTGAGCCCGTCGCGCGCTATCTCATCGCGAACCTGCTCCTTTACGGCAGCGGATATCGCCTTTCCGTCAATAATATTTGCGCTCATAATTATTCCTCCTCGTCTTTTGTGTCGTCCAAATCGTCATCATTGGAAGTATCTTCCTCTTCGCCGGTCTCTTCCTCGTCGTCGGCAAAGTCTCCCAGAATGCTCGGCGCGGAGTTCTCACCGCGCTTTTTGCGCTTGCGCTCCTCGTCGGCGGCGCGGTCAAGCTCTATAAGCTCCTTGGAAGCGTCGGTGTTGACGTAGAGCGGTATCCCCTTTTTCGCGGTGATAAGCTTGAAAGTGATAAACAGTATCATTCCGACCGCGAACGATACCGCCGCGACAAGCTGCGAAACGCGGAGCGTTCCGATGTACAGGCTGTCGGTGCGCAGCCCCTCGATGAAGAAGCGCCCCAGACCGTACCACGAGACGTACAGCAGGGCTATCTCGCCGTCGAACGTCCTCAGCTTCTTGCTGTACAGGTGCAGCAGCACAAATCCCAGCAGACACCACGCGCTCTCATACAGGAAGCACGGGTGCACGAGCGCGCCCGCCTCAACCTCCGTTCCGATCTTGGAGCCGTTCATACCGAACAGCCAGTCGGGGGAGCATATCCCGCCATAAGCCTCCTGGTTGATGAAATTGCCCCAGCGCCCTATCGTCTGCCCGATGAGAAAGCCGAGAGAGGCTAAGTCCGCCATCGCAAAGAAGTTGACCTTGCGTATCTTGCAGAACAGCAGCCCGACAAGCCCCGCGCCGATGATGCCGCCGTAGATGGCGAGACCGCCGTCGCGTATCGTGGTAAATGCCGTTATGAACGTGTATGTTCCGGGAACTTCAAGTTCTTTAAACACGCAATAGTAAATTCTCGCGCAGACAAACCCTCCGATAAGCGCCGCGAAAACCACGTCAAAGACCCTGTCCCTGACCAGCCCGAAATCGCGCGGCGCGCGGCGCATGGCGTACAGATACGCCAATATGACGCCTATCGTGATAAGCACGCCGTACCAATATATATTGATGCCGAACAGTCTGAAGCCGCGGTAGTAATTCACCGCCGCGCCGCCGAACAGATTGGGGAACTCTACCTCCATCTCCGTCAGCGTCTCCTGTGCGGCAAAAAGCAGTGATGTCATTGTTCAGTCTCCTTTAACAATTGAAATGCAAACGTTTTCTTCGTCCAGTCCGTTGAGATACTCCAGCATCTTCTCATACTCCGCGCCCGCCGCCGTGTTTATCATCGCGAACGGCGAAGCTCCGCAGAGCGCCGCCTCGGTGAGCGTATTCGCGACAGAATCCGGGTTGCCGTAGTAGCGCACGAATGAGCCGTAGGTGGCGCGCTTTATGCGGTCGAAATCTCCGCGCGGCGGTGGCTCAGCCTTGAACTTGCGAAGCTCGTTGCGTACCTCCTCGAGAACCTTGTCGGGGTCTGGGCTCTCGCCGCGCGCGAACGGTATGCAGAAGCCCCGTCCGCTGAATACGCCGTCGGAAAACTGGTCGTTGACAAGCCCGTCGCCGCGAAGTCTCTCAAAAAAGTCCGATACGCTGCCGAACAGCATATCAAACAATATATTAAAGTATATATACTCGTCGATCTGAGCCTGTCCCGAAACGAACGGGCGCTTGAAGCCTATCTCGAAGATGGGCTTTGCGACGGGCATAGTAAGCTCCATACAGCGCTTGTTGACCGCATACGGCTCGTCGAAAGGCGCGGGCTGAACGTTCAGCGGCTCGCGTTTTTTAAGCTTCTCCTCGCACACCTCGATCACCTCGTCGGGGTCGAAGCAGCCGGCAATGCAAAGGAACATATTTGCCGGATTGTAGTAGGCGTTGTAGCAGTCGTAAAGCGTTTTCTCGGTTATTTGAGCGATGCTTTCGACCGTGCCCGCGATGTCATTGCGAACGGGGTTCACGCTGTATAAGCCCTCGAGCAGGTTCGTAAACACGCGCCAGTTCGGGCTGTCGCGGTACATGGTGATCTCCTGACCGATGATGCCGCGCTCCTTTTCGACGTTCTCGGGCGTGAAATACGGCGCCTGAACGAAGTCGAGCAGTATCTCCAGATTTTCCCGAAAGCAGCTCGTGCAGCTGAAATAGTACTGCGTATAGTCGAAGCTCGTGCCCGCGTTGCAGTAAGCGCCCGTCCGAGCAAAAAGCTTGAACGCGTCGACCTCGTCGCTCTCGAACAGCTTGTGCTCAAGGTAGTGCGCGGTGCCGTCGGGTATGTGCGTGATCTCGCCGCCGTTGACGGAAAACGCGTTGTCGGTTGAGCCGAATTTCGCGGTGAACTGCGCCGTTACCGTGGAATAGCCGTCCATAGGGTGCATAAACACCCGAACGCCGCTGCTGTGAACGTATTTCAGGCAGGTTTCGCGTACAATATCACTGTGAATTTTTTCCATCATTCCGCGTCCTCCTCTCCGTCGCCGGGCGCTCTGAGCGTGTACACGGTGTCGAGTTTAAACTCTCGCGCCGCATCGCGTATTTGCCCGGCGGTCACCGCTTTTATTTTTTCGCATGTCTCTTCGATAGTTAATGTTTTCTCGTCGGCTATCTGCCGATAATAATGATTGACCACCGCCGAAGGGTTATCCTTAGTCGCGGAGTAGATATTCAGCATGTTAAGCTTGGCGTTTTGAAGCTCCTCGTCGGTAACACCGTTCTCTTGGATATCCCTCAGCTCCTCAAGCACCGCCTGCTTTGTGCGCTCGATATTCCGGGGATCTACTCCGGAGTTTACGCACAGTCCGTGAGCAGCGCGGTTGGGACTGCTCGAGCAGTAGTAGCACAGAGACTGCTTTTCGCGGATATTGGTGAAGAACCGTGAGGTCGCCATACCGCCAAGTATCATCGACATCAGAAAGACCGCGTAACGGTCATACACCTTGGGCGACTTGAAATACATCATCAGTATCGCCTGCTCCATCGGGATAGCGTCCTCGACGACGGCGGGCTCGGCTTTGAGCTTTGACGGGATAAAGCGCGGCATACATACTTTTCCGCGCTCAAGCCCCGCGAGCCGTTCCGTGAAAACCTTTTCAGCCTCGGCAAAGTCGCTCGCGCCCGAGCAGAGTATGGATATACGCGCGTTTTCCAGCAATTTCCCATACGCATTGTACGCAGCTTTCGGAGTGACCTTTTCGGCGAGTTCGTGCGTGCCTACGGGCGGAGTTTCCCATGGTTCACCCGCGTATATGGTCTTGGAGCTCTGCTTGGCAGCGTAGCGCGATTTGTCGTTGATAACGCTGTCGATATCGTCGATAAGCTCCGCTCGGGCGATGTTGAACGAGCTCTCGTCAAACGCGCCGTTATCGGCGTTCGGCTCAAGCAGACACTCACACAGCAGATCACATATCTCAGCCTCGAGGTTCTCGCCGCCGAGGGCATACGAGTTGTCGAGGAAGTTTGAGCTCAGCGACACGGTGCGTCCGCTGCTCCACGCGTAATCGATATACGAGGTCAGAGTTGCGTCGTACAGGTACGCCAGCTGCTTTGAAAGCGCCGAGTAGGTCGGAAATTTCTTACAGCTCTCGGCGAGCACATAAGCCGCCGCGGCGAGCTCCGAGCGCGATGCATCGTCGAAGTCGGTATACAACGATATCTGAATATCGTTGGTCTTAAAGCGCTTGTCCGTATATTTGTACAGGTAAACGCCGTTTCCTATCTGTTTTTGTTCAAAAATAGTTATCAGTCCTTACTTTTTATTTTTCTTGGAGTCGCTTGTCGGGTCGAGCATATCCATCACGGCTCTGCCGATCTTGCGCTCGAGCCCCGCCTTGGTAGTCGGGATACCGGTCTTGCGAGCGAAACGCTGCTTGGCGGCGGTGATGCCGAGGGCGCGTTTCCAGCTAAATGATAATCCGGGAATCCCCGTGCTTGACTTTTTCTTCGCCATAATTATGTCCTCCTGATCATTCCGGGTAAAACGGGATATAGCGCGAATAGGCTATATTGCGCCAAATTCCGGTTTATTAGACCAATACCATATTATTATAACATAAAGATGTGAAATTTTCCATAGCTTTTTGTGAAAAAGTGCAAAAAAATGAGCCCATGCAGGCTCGGAAATCAAATTATAAATTATGTGTAGAACAAAAGAAAGGAGACAACTAAACAAACAAACGATACGGAGGTACAATCCGCTTCCTTTGTTTGATTATATTATACAGCAAATAGGGTGATTTGTCAACAATTTTTTGTGATTTTTTACAATTTCGACATATTATACAAAATAACTTTTAGATACTTGAACATAATAACAACAGAAATTAAGTAAATTACTTTACACAAGAAGCGCTTGATACTAAGGAAATACCGATTTAACCGCGGTTTCCCCGCCTCCGGCGGGGAAACCGCATAAAATAAGGCTTTAATCGGCGTTTTCCCAATCCATTTTTTATTCACAAAGTACAAATTATGAAATATTTGGAAACGGAGCGTATTTTTTGCATTTTTCTTGGAAAACCCCTTGACAACGGCGTTTTGTTATGATATAATAATAAAGCCGCTTGTGCGGGGTAATGCAAGTAACGGCTCTGTGCCGTGCACCTCGGCGCAGCGAGTCTGATAAAAAGAGGTATAAAACTATGTACGCAGTAATTGAGACAGGCGGAAAGCAGTATCAGGTAAAAGAGGGCGACGTTCTCTTTATTGAAAAGCTCGAAGCCGAGGGCGAGATCACCTTTGATAAGGTAATCATGGTCGGCAAGGATGACGGCGTTACCGTCGGCGCTCCTTATGTAAGCGGCGCTTCCGTTAAGGCTACGCTCCTGAAGAACGGCAAGGCTAAGAAGATCACCGTTTTCACTTACAAGCCCAAGAAGCACGTTAAGAGAAAGATGGGTCACAGACAGCCGTACAGCCAGGTAAGAATTGAGGCTATCAACGCATAATGTTAAAATGTGTCTTTCGGATAGGCGGAGTAAAGCACGGCAGTGATATGGCAAGCTCGCTTTACGGTTTTGAGATCAGCGGACACGCGGGCTACGGAACCGAGGGGAACGATATCGTCTGCGCGGCGGTGAGCTCCTGTACAATGCTTGTATGCAACGCGATAACCGAAAACTTCAAGGCGGATGCTGACGTAATAGTCGAGGAAAACCGTATAACGCTGACTCTCAAGGATCACAGCGACGCGGCGGTACAGCTTATGACGGCGTTTTACAGACATCTTGAGGCGCTGTCCGAGGACTACGATAACATTAAACTTTCGCTGAATGCATAATTAGGAGGTTTTTACTATGATCAAGATCAGTTTACAGTATTTCGCTCATAAAAAGGGAATGGGTTCCACTAAGAACGGACGTGACTCCGAGTCCAAGAGACTTGGCGTTAAGCGCGCAGACGGACAGTTTGTCCTCGCTGGCAACATTCTCGTAAGACAGCGCGGCACTCACATTCATCCCGGAAACAATGTGGGCAGAGGCTCCGACGATACCCTGTTCGCTCTCGTTGACGGCAAGGTAAAGTTTGAGCGCGTTGGACGCGACAGAAAGCAGGTAAGCGTTTACGCCGACTGATTTCGGTACATTTGTACACTCTAAGCCGGATCTGTATCCGGCTTATTTGTGTATTTTTCGGGTTGACGAGGGAAGTATAATTAGAGCAGGAAAGGCGGTATGGAATGTTTGTCGACAAGGTTGAGATATCGATAAGAGCGGGCAGCGGCGGCAACGGAGCGGTGTCGTTCCACCGTGAGAAATACGTGAACGCGGGCGGTCCCGACGGCGGCGACGGCGGCAAGGGCTCCGATATCGTGTTCCTCGCGGACGACAGCCTTTCTACGCTGATCGACTTCCGCTATAAGAAAAAATATATCGCTCCCGACGGCGAGCCCGGCGGCGCCAAGAGGTGCTCGGGGAAGTCGATGGAGCCGACGGTCATAAAAGTTCCGCGCGGCACGATAATCAAGGACGCGCACACGGGGCGTATTCTCGCGGACATCTCCGATGATGAGCCGGTCGTTGTCGCGAGAGGCGGCAAGGGCGGCAAAGGCAACGTGCACTTCGCAACGCCGACACGCCAGATACCGCGCTTTGCGAAGCCGGGGTTCCCGGGAGAGAAGTTCGACGTGGTGCTGGAGCTGAAGCTGTTGGCGGACGTGGGGCTGGTCGGTTTCCCGAACGTCGGAAAATCCACGCTGATAAGCGTAGTAAGCGCCGCCAAGCCCAAGATCGCCAACTACCACTTCACCACGCTTACTCCCGTTCTGGGCGTTGTTAAGCGCGGCGAGAAGTCTTTCGTAATGGCGGATATCCCGGGGCTTATCGAGGGCGCCTCCGAGGGCGTGGGGCTCGGGCACGAGTTTTTGCGCCACGTGGAGCGCTGCCGTCTTATCGTCCATGTTGTGGACGTTTCGGGAATCGAGGGGCGCGATCCCGTCGAGGACTTCGAGAAGATCAACGCCGAGCTCGCCAACTTCTCCGAGGAGCTTGCCGAGCGCCCGCAGATAGTCGCAGCGAACAAGTGCGATCTCGCGTCGGAAGAGCAGATAGCGGCGTTCGAGAAGTACATCACGGGCAAGGGCATACAGTTCTTCCGCATATCCGCGGCGACCACCGAGGGTACGGACAAGCTGATGGACGCGGTGACGGCGAAGCTCGACACGCTGCCGCCCGTAAAGAGGTATGAGGCTGTTCCGCTCACTCTCGAAGAGCTGGCTCGGCTCGACGAGGAGAAGCACAGCTTTAAGGTAGAAAAGGTCGACGGTGTGTACATCGTGGACGCGGAATGGCTCGCGCCGATACTCTCCACCGTCAATATGGAGGACTACGAGAGCCTACAGTATTTTCAGCGGGTACTGCGCTCAAGCGGCATAATCGACGAGCTGGAGCGGCAGGGCATACAGGACGACGACCTTGTTTCGATATTCGATTTCGAGTTTAATTATGTAAGGTAAAGTATATGATCTTCGGCTGTACACCGTAAACCGACATCGAGGTGACATAATGAGTTTTATCAGCAACCTTATTTTGGAAATGGATCGTTCCTCCGCGGGAAGCGACGAGACTGCGCGACAGGTCATGCAGCTTTGCGGCGCGGTGAAGTGCGAACGCGCGCTGTTTGTCGGCGACGAGACAGCTACGCCGCGTATCATTGCCGAAAAAACGGGAGTCAGACCGCTTTCCGCGTATTATGAGCAGTACCGCGCGGACAGCGCCGCCGCGCTCGGATTTGAGACGTGCACGGTCGGAGCGTTCGAGCTGCCCGAGACGGAGGGCGGCTGGGAATTCGCGTGGCTGAACTGCGGCACGGAGCCCGACGGCGTACCGCTGAGGCTGGAACGGCTGTACGGCAGTCTGCGTAAGGGCGCCGTCGCGGTATACAGAACGCTCTGCTGGCTCATCGATCCGTCGCCCGACACGCGCGCCTACGTTGAGCGCCGTTTCGGGAGACCGATGCCGATGGACGCGGTACTGCGGTTCGCTAAAGAGCAGCGCTTTAAGATACGCGATTTCTACATTGCGCCTAAGACCGACTGGACGAACGGCTTTTACCGTCCGCTGAGTGAGCTGGTAAGCCGTTTTGAGGGCGCGTCCGACAACGAGACAGCCGCGGGCATCGGCGAGATCAATAAGGAAATTTATATGTTCGACCTGCACAGCGAGGAATACAGCTTTGTTTACTACATTCTGGAGAAGTGACAATGACGATTGAGAAACTGACCGAAAAGGAAGCGGCGGCGTTCAGCCCGAATATACTGGCTTTTTACGGTGACAGCGTATACGAAGTGCTAGTGCGGCGGTATATCGTAACACGTCATCAGACGAATGCGGGGCGGCTGCACGAGCTTGCCGTGGAACAGGTGCGGGCGAGCTATCAGTCCGAGGCAGTGAACGTCATTGAGCCGCTGCTGGACGAGCGCGAGGCGGATATCCTGCGGCGCGGACGCAACGCGGGAGGCATATCCGTACCGAAGAGCGCGAAGCCGTCCGAGTATCGCCGCGCGACCGCACTCGAGGCGCTGTTCGGGTATCTGAGCCTGTGCGGACGGATTGACCGCGCGGAGGAGCTGTTTGCGGCGATATGTGCGGCGATGCCGGTTGAGTGAGCGGAGGGAGTATGGCTGAGGGATCCAAGAAAAACACCGTGCTGCGGTGGACGTTCGATATACTTGTGATAATGATCGGAGCGGCGGTCTATTCGCTGGGAGTGCACTGCTTTATCTCCCCGAACAACATAGCGCCGGGCGGCGTTACGGGCATAGCGATAATCGTTTCGGGGCTCACGGAGATGCAAGTCGGAACGCTGATACTGCTGCTGAATGTGCCGCTTATCGTGTTGGGGTTCTTCCTGCTCAATAAGGCGACCATGGTCAAAACGCTGATCTCCGTCGCAGCGATAACGGCGGCTACCGACCTTGCCGAGATGTTTGTACCCGTGTACAGCGCCGAAAACGGAAACGGCATTATGGCGGCAATCTTCGGCGGCGCGCTGATGGGCGCCGGAATGGGGCTGACGTATCAGCGCGAGGGCACCTCGGGCGGCACGGATATCATCACTAAGATGATCAACCGCTTCTTCCCCGATCTCAAGCTCGGCGGCATACAGGCGGCTCTGGACGGGCTGGTGGTGCTTGCGGGGCTGGTCGTGTACAAGGACATCAACGTCGTGCTGTTCGCGGTAGTGGCTATTTTCGTTCAGTCGAAGTTTATCGACGTGCTGGTCTACGGCAGCCAGGAGAGCCGCTTCCTGCTGATATTCTCACGCTGTCCGACCGAGATCGCCAAGAAGCTCCTTGAGCAGGAGCGCGGCGTGACCCTGTTGAACGGCGAGGGCGCGTACAGCGGCGAACATCGTCAGGTCGTCGCGACAGCCGTTCACCGCAGCGCCTATTCGAAGGTAAAGCGCATTGTCAGGGAGATCGATCCCAAGGCGTTCGTCGTTACAACGACAGCGGGAGAGGTATTCGGCGAGGGGTTTGCCAAGTTGAATTAGTCAATAAATGCTAATCATTAGCGTTAATCGAAAAAACGTAAAGGAGAAAAAATATGTCAGGACATTCAAAATGGAGCACCATCAAGCGTAAAAAGGGTGAAAAGGACGGCGCTCGCGCCAAGGTCTTCACCAAGATAAGCCGTGAGATACTCGTGTGCATCAAGGAGACGGGCTCTGCCGATCCGTCGAACAACTCGCGTCTCGCGACGCTCGTGCAGAAAGCAAAGTCCAACAATATCCCCAACGACAACATTGACCGCCTGTTGAAAAAGGCTGCGGGCGGCGCGGAGAAGAACGACTACGAGAACTGCGTTTACGAGGGCTACGGTCCCGGGGGAGTCGCTGTCATCGTCGACTGCCTGACCGATAACCGCAACCGTACCGCGGGCGAGATACGCCACTACTTTGATAAGTTCGGCGGAAACCTCGGCACGGCGGGGTGCGTGAGCTTTATGTTCTCGCTCAAGGGCATTATCGTGCTGAATAACGAGGACGGCGACATCGACGAGGACAAGGCGATGGAGGATATCCTTGAGAGCGGCGCGGACGATTTCAGCTTCGAGGACGGCTGCGTTGAGATAACCACCGACCCGAACGAAGTCGGAAACGTTGCGGCGGAGCTCACAAAGCGCGGCTATGAGGTAGTCTCCGCGCAGGCTGAGCAGGTGCCGAGTACTTACACCACACTCACCGACGAGGATCAGCTCAAGAAGATGGGCTTGCTGCTCGAAGCGATGGACGACAACGACGACGTGCAGAACGTATGGCACAACTGGGATGCTCCCGAGAGCGACGACGAAGAATAATTCTTACGGAATAATTACCTTTTTGTGCAACATAGACAAATAATCTCCGAAAAAATTTCGGAGATTTGTCTATTTAGTACCTTGCAAAACAAAATACTTTGTGGTAAAATAATAACAGACACGAAAGTGTATTTTTTTAGAGATGGCTACTATGTGACGCAAAGTAGCTTGCGAAACAAAAAGCTATCCACTATAGTACACTGACAACTGTTAAGCGCGGGAGTGGCACCGCCGAAAAGCCGAAAGCATGGGGCTTTGGCTGTAAGGAGCGTGAAGGAATGAATTCTCAACTGAAAAGAGGAACGCTGGAGCTGTGCGCTCTCTCCGTGGTCAGCCGTGGGGACTGCTACGGATACGAGCTTGTCAACCGCATATCAACGTGCATGGAGATAACGGAGGGCACGATATACCCGCTTATGAAGCGGCTCAAGGACGGCGGGCTCATTGAGAGCTACATCGTCGAGTCGACGGAGGGGCCTCCGAGGAAGTACTACAAGATAACGGAAGTCGGGCTTGATGAGCTCGCAAAGCTTGCAGACGAGTGGTATGAGTTCACAAGCAGCATAAACGAGCTTTTGAAAGGGGATTTCGGCAGTGATGAAAGCAAGAAACAAGAAAGAATTTCTTGAGCAGCTCGGCTATGAGCTGAACAGGATAGGCATAGAGGACAGCGCGGAGATATTCGCCGATTTCGAGGAGCACTTCGCCGACAGCGCTATGCAGGGAATCTCCGAGGAGGAGACCGCCGAGCGTCTCGGCGATATCAAGGAGATAGCGCGCAGCTATCTTAATCTCGAGAGCTCGCGTCTGAACAGCATCGTCGCGCGAGACGTAGAGCACAAGAGGGGTGTGAGCCTGACTAAGCCGGGCTACGACGTTCCCGCCGACCTCAACCTGCTCAAGGGCAAAGAGGCGATGGATTCGGACTGCATACGCTCATATACGCCCGAGCATTTGTCCGAGGAGATCTATCCCAATATGAACGGCGGCGTTAATAAAGGCGGCAGCATCGGTTTCGGAAACAGCTCCAATATCGGTTATAACGGCGGCTTTAACGGTAATGCTAATAATGCTAATGTCAACAGCGGCAGAACGGTCGGCGGAAACGCATATTCGCAAGCAGGCTCGACAGGCTCAGCCGGTACGGGCGGCGCGGGCGCTTCGGCAAGCGCGGGCGGGCAGACGGTAGCCGACGCTTTCTCCAACGCGGGCAGGGCGGCTCTCGACGCGGCTAAGGTGACGGGACACGCTATCGCGGACGCGTTCGGACAGAGCGGCGTTAAGGACGCGGTCGTGGGCGCGGGCAAATCCGCAGCAGAGGCAGTCAAGACCGCCGGACACACCGCCGCGGACGCGGTGAAGCGCGCCAAAGCGGAGCACGGACAGCGTGCCGCTCGGCAGGCTGCGAGACAAGCGGACGTTATGCCGAACGCAAACAGCGTTCCCAGACCCAACGACAGCTTCCGCGCCAATACCAACAATAACCGTCGGGGCTCTATCCCGATACAGAATACCAAAGCGAAGACAAGCGGCAAGCCCTACAAGATGATCGACGTCTCCAATATGCAGCCTCACCTCAACGTCGGGAAATTCATCTGGGCGGTCTTGCTGGACTGCTTACTGTGGGTGTGGCTGGTTCCCGCGTTTGCCGCGGTGATCATAGCGGTTTTTGGTGGCGCGATCGGGCTTGTCGGTAAGGCGTTTATGGCGATCTTCGGCATTGGAACGTTCTGGAAATACTACTTTTTAAGCAGAGTCTTCCTGACTATCGGTATGCTTTCGGCAATAATCATATTCGTGAATGTCGGCTTAATATTCATCAGGTTGCTTGCTAAGCTGTTCCTGTTCATCATAAATATGCACATTCGTGCGATATACGACCTGTAAGGAGGTGCCGTTAATGAAAAAGCTTTTCTTTGCAGCAATACCCATTTGTCTGGTGAGCTTTATACTGTTCGGCATCTCGGCGGCGATACTCGGTACCAAGCGCGATTACAGATATCCCACCACCGATACGACGGTAGTCAGTCACGCAGCGAAGTTGTTTGTCGACGAGATCGTCACAAGCGCAAACGAGTGGACGCTTGAAGAGGTCAAATCCTATGTTGATCTGCACACCTCGGGAGTGAACACGTACGTCGTTCAGAGCGATGACGAACATGTCCATATCCGCGTCGCTTCCGGCGGCACAAAGGTAAGCGTTCAGGCGAGCTGCGAGGGCGACCGATTAACTATAACGATAAGCCCGCCCAATGTAGTATTCGACAGCTTTGCGGACTTCGGAAAGATACTCTGGAATAACGACATCTTCAACTCGAGCAGCAACGTAGAGGCGATCATCGCCTTCCCCAAGCTCATTTACGACGAACTGTATGTTAAGCACGGCTCGGGAACGCTGATGCTAGACGGCTTTAACGCGCGCTACAACGATTTTGACATAGGCTCCGGAAGATTTGAATATTCCAAGAGCGACCAGTTTACCGCCCACCGGATAAACCTGGATCTCGGCTCCGGCAGCGCCGTACTGAGCAACGCTCAGACCAATTCCTATGATATAGATATCGGTTCCGGAAAGTTTGAGATCAACGGGCTCTCGGGATACGGCGAGATCGACATGGGCACCGGCAGCGGAAGCATCGCCTATGACCGATTTGGCTCCGATGACGGCGAAACCGTCGTTGACATAGGCAGCGGCATTATGAACCTCTACTTCCCCGATAACGGTGGCTGCGAGCTGTATACGGCGATAGGCTCCGGCAGCATCAGCATCGACGCATACGGCATTCAGAAAAAATTGACGATGAATGACAACGAGGATATTACCCTCGGAAGCGGCGGCAGCATTTACGTTATAGAGATGGGCAGCGGCAAGGTGAACATCAAGAATACCTCCGAGTACACGGCGCCCGAGATGTTCTCGAGCAGACCTGATATCCCCAAGATGATAACGGAACTTGAGATCACCGACAATACGGCAATGGCTGTCGAGGTACCGGAATATGTATGGGGATACTCAGACTCATTGCACCAAGGAACAGGAACAGCGGACAGCAGCGGCAACAGTTCTGTGGCAGTTACTACCGTTCCCGAGGCAGGTTCGGAAGCCGTTACGCAGGAATTGCCAAGCTCATCGCCTACGGATGCAGGGGATGGCAATGAAGCAGTAGTTACCCCTGAACCTCCGGAAGCGCCCGTGCCTCCGGAAGCGCCCGTGCCTCCGGAAGCGCCCGTGCCTCCGGAAGCGCCGGAAGCCCCCGAAGCACCGGAGCCCCCACAGGCTCCCGGTACGGCGGATATTTAACAGATTGTTGAGCGGAGATCGCTTTCCCCAAACAAAGTTTGCCAATGTTGTCGATCTCGATCCTCCACGGTCTCCGCTTTTAACAATATAAAGGAGCATTTGACTATGAAAAAGCTGCATTTTACAAGCATACGGTTCAGCATCAGTACCCCTAAAGGTCTCAGCATTACGGAGCTGGCGGAAAAGGACATCAAACGCGCTATCCGCGTAAGGAGAGTTTTTTCGCCCGGATTTGTGAATAATACATTCACAAGAAAACAAAAAGTACACTAACGAGAGGAGAATAGACAATGGCTGAAAAGCAGATCTACAAGTTTACAAACGATATCGACGAGGTTGAGGTGAGCTCGCTCGGAGCGCCGATCAAGGTGCTTTCCACCGACGAGAGCGGCATCTCCGCCGAGTATGAGAACCCCAACGACAAGCCCGAATTCTGCGCTGTGCTGTGCGGAAAGAAGCTCACCCTCAAGGAGAAAGCGAGCTTCAGCTTTTTCCGCGCTAAGCCCAAGGAGAACTACTCGATAACGGTTTTCCTGCCGAAAAAGCTCTACGCGGCTATCACCGTCAACACGGCAAGCGGCGGCGTGGAGATCACCGATGAAAGCGTTACCGCGCAGAAGTTCGACCTGAACACCGCCTCCGGCGACATTGTCGTTCGCGCGTTCTTCGAGGAGGTCAGGATAAAGTCCGCTTCGGGCAGCATTTGCGTAAGCGATCCCACCGGCGGCACGGCACGCCTGCTCAAGATAAACACCGTTTCGGGCAGAGTTTCCGTTGACGGGTACAAGGCTGACAAGTTCTCGATCTGCTCGGTATCGGGCAAAACGGAGTACATCGGCGCAGGCGGCGAGGGCGATATCAACGTCACCTCGGGCACTGTTGACGTGACCTACGACGACTGGAGCGGCGATCTCAAGATCGGCGCGGTGAGCGGAATCGTCAACGTTTCATTCCCCGACGAGAGCGGCGCGGACGTGAAGTTCGACGGCGTTTCGGGGCTGGTCAAGACCGACCTCGGCAACGAGCGCGGAATGTTTATGAACCTCGGCAAGGGCACCAGCGGCGAGTTTGGCGGCGGCAACAAGCATAAGGTCTCCGTAAGCCTCGTGAGCGGCACGGTAACTCTCGCGCAGAAGTGCGATAAGGAGTGCACCGTCGACGCGGAGCCCGCGAAGGATACCCTGTAAAGGCAACTACGGGCGTCAAAGCCACATACGCGCCCGCTTGCATAAAAAATCTCCGTTCCCTTGCGAACGGAGATTTTGTTTTCTTATGAGTTGGCGGAGAATGTGTAGGTCGTGGTGTAACAGTACTCCTCGCCCGCCTTGAGCACGCAGCTTCCGAACTGCGGCTTGTTGGGAGAGTCGGGGCAGAACTGGCTTTCGAGGCACAGACCAGCGTATTTCTTGTACTTGTGACCGCTCTTGCCCTTTTCGCCCTTCAGTCCGATACCGATATAGAACTGGATAGCGGGCTTGTCGGTGCAGACGGTCATCACGCGTCCGGTAGTCGGCTCGCTGACAACGGCAGCGGTGCGCATCTGCTTGTCCTCGCCGAGCACGAAGTTGTGGTCGTAGCCGTCCGGCAGGCGCTTGTTGTCCATATCCTCGCCGACGCGCTTGGGAGCTTGGAAATCAAACGCGGTGCCGGTTACATACGCCGTAACGCCCGTCGGAATGAGCAGATCGTCCACGGGTGTGTATTTGGACGCGTTTATCTGCACGATATGATCCTTTATATCGCCGCTGCCCTCGCCCTTTAGGTTAAAGTAGGAGTGGTTGGTGAGGTTGAATATGGTGTCCTTGTCGGAAACGGCGTTGTAGCGGATAGACAGACCGTTCTCAAGCAGCGTGAAGCGGACGGTCATCTTGACGGTGCCCGGGAAGTGCTCCTCGCCGTCGGGGCTTGTCAGTCCGAAGGTAACAGCGGGCTCGCTGCCGTCCGCGGTGCTCTCTATCGTCCACAGACGCTTGTTGTAGCCGAACTCGCCACCGTGCAGGGAGTTGCCGTGGTCGTTCTCGGAGAGCCTGTACTCGGTGCCGTTCAGCGTGAACTTCGCGCCGCCTATCCTGTTGGCGTACCGTCCTATGGTCGCGCCGTGACAGGAATCGCCCTTGACGTACTCCTCGAGAGTATCATAGCCGAGCACTACGTCCGCAAGATTCCCGTCCTTATCGGGAACGAACAGCGACTGAACGGCAGCGCCGAGGTCGGTAAACGACGCAGACAGTCCTTTCTTGTTTTTCAGCGTTACCAAATGGCAGCGATAACCTTGGAAATAGCCGAATTCTTTACATTCAACGCTCATAGTTTTCCTCCTGAATATTTGATTTGTTTACAAAAATCCCGCTGCCGTCTCCGACAGCGGAATGATTTTAGTACTTGTTGTTGTCCAGATGGATAGTGTGCTTAACGGGCTGCATAGTAGCCTTGGAGACCACCTTGCCGCTTGCCGTGGGTGCGGGTGCGGGAGCTTCGTCATCGTCAAGCCTGATAACGGGCTTAGCCGCCGCAGGTCTTGCAGCCGCCGCCGGCTTGGGAGCAGGTGCGGCAGGTTTTGGAGCAGGTGCAGCGGGCTTGGGTGCAGGCTTAGGTGCCGCCGCCTTGGATGAAGCCGGAGCAGACGGGGTCGACGCCTTTACGGGCTCGTCGTCGGGAAGGCTGATAGTTCTCTTTGGAGCACTCGAAGCTTGCTTGGTCGAGGGCTTGGACGCCGGCTTCGACACGGGCTTGGGAGCCGAGGTCGAAGTAGCCGCGGGAGCCTTGGGCGCGCTTGCGGCGGGCTTGGAAGCCTTGGAACTGCCGTCAATTACGAATTTGTCAACGGTATCATGCAGCATTGCGGACTGCGAAGCGAGCAGCTCGGACGAATCCGCACACTCTCTCGCGGATTCGCTGACCTGGTGTACCATGACGGAAATGTTGTTCATGCCGTCAAGCACCTGTTTGATGGACTCTGCCTGCTGAGTGGACGCGTCGGCGATCTCCTCGACCACCTTAGCGGACTCGCCCGCTTTGCCGACGATCATATTGAGCATTTCTGCACTCTCGTTCGCGATGACTGTACCGTGCTCCACTGCCCTGAGAGAGGTCTCAATAAGTCCCGTCGTTGACTTGGCAGCTTCGGCGGTCTTGTTAGCGAGACTGCCTACCTCGCCCGCAACGACCGCAAATCCCTTGCCTGCTACTCCCGCTCTTGCCGCCTCAATGGACGCGTTGAGCGAAAGTATGTTCGTCTGGAACGAGATATCCTGAATGGTTTTGATGATGTTTGCGATCTCAGAAGATGTGTTGTTGATCTCGCGCATTGCATCGAGCATTCTCGACATCTTTTCGCTGCCCATATTCATAGCAGCAACGGTCTCCTCCGTCATACTGCGCGCCTTTACAGCCTTTTCGGCGTTGCTGTTGATCTGATCGTGAACACTGTGAAGGCTGTCGTTAAGCTCCGAAACGGTGTTCGCCTCCTGAGATGCAGCCTGCGAGAGAACCGCGGAGTTGGACGACATCTGAGCGGAACTGGTGCTTACCTCGCGCCCCGCGCTTTCAATGTTGCGTACTACCTCGCTCATCGACTCGACGATGCTCTCAAGCGCGTTCTTTACGGGCACATAGTCGCCCACATACTGCGCGTTCGGTCTAACGCAGAGGTTCTGCTTGGCGATCTCCTCGGCGTAGTATTGAATATCCTTGATTATGTTGCGGTTGTAGTCTGCCATGCCGTTTACCGCCTTGGAGAGCTGACCGAGCTCGTCATCGGTGCGAACCTTGATACTGTCGCCCGAAAGCTCGCCCTGTGCCATTGCGGATATTTTGCTGCGTACAGCGTCAAGCGGTTTGATAACAATCTTTGTAACAAAGATGAGCACCAGCACTATCATCGCGATCATCAGAATGATAACCACCGCGTTTACCCAGAAAGCCGTCACCACGCTGTTGTAGTAATTGCCGGACTTCGCGCTTATAAGTACCGTCCAACCGTCCGTACCGTCGATAGCCTCAGCAGCAAAGCAATGGCGGTCTCCGCTGTTGCCCTGCGGAGCGGTATCGACAGTGCGCGCGCCGGACTTCTGCACATATTGGGAATAATTTGTTATCGGGGTGTTGTTTTTAACTGCCGACGCAATAACAGTTCCGTTATTTGCAAGAATGAACGTATCGCAAGCGCTTCCGGCAAGAATCGTCGACAGCTTGGAGGCTTTCATCTCCGAGCAGAGGATTCCGCCGTCGGCTCTCTTAGCGCCGAGGTAGAAGCTTGAATTCGCATCCGCGGGGGTCGTCATAACTACCGACGCACTTTTCAGAGCAGAAACAACGCTCTGCGGAATTTCGCCGTTATAGAACGTGCCCTCGCTGTCCATAAATATCAGGTTGTTCACGTTGTCGTCATAGGACGCTACCTGCTGCGCATGAGCAGTCTTTTCCTCGGCAGTTCCGTTCCAGAATTCGTAGTCGTTTGCGTGATCCATTACCAGAACAGTAATATTGTTTAGTCCGCTTTCAACAAGCGTTGAAGCGCTGTCCAGATTTTCGCTCAGCATAGACTCAACATTTTTTTCGGTCTGGACATACTGTACTATAATGCCCGCCGTCACATTGAGAATAAGCGCCAACATAAGAAGCAGGCTCACAAGCAGGATTTTGCCTTTGATAGATCTTTTCGCTTTTTCCACTTTGGTCAACCTCTTTCACCAAAAAAATAGTCGGCTTTGCAATTTAACCAAATAAAACCGCTATTTATAGAATAGCACATTTTGCGCTAAATGTCAATATTTTTTTGGAAAATTTTAAGAGCCTGTTTAGTATCTCGCCACACACATCTCACTTGTGTCTTTTCCGCCACACTTAGGCAATTTTTCTTGAGCGTTTTGCCGAAGGCATAATGCGTACATACAGTATGTCTGCAAAAAATTGCCGTCGTTTGGCGAAAAATCCGCTGCGTGATCTGTGCGCGTCGAGATACTAAACAGGCTCTGAGCTCTGTTATCACAAAATCGGCGCCGATTTCCGACGCCGAAAAATGTGAACTCGCTCTAAACCGAGCCGTTACTTTGCGGCAGCCGCGGCTGCCATTTCGTATCTCGCGAATTCAGCCGAGAACTCGCCCAGACCCTGTGTGATCTGACGGAGAACCAGCGCGAAGTCGAGCATTTCCGCTTCGGGAGCCTCGGCGGTAAGCTCGGTCATACCGTCGCCCATGCTGTTCATTCCGAGAACCGAGCCGCGGCGCTTTGACAGTACGCTCATAACGTCGCCCTGCTTGTCGTCCGGAACGAGCACCTTCAGGCTCTGGATCGGCTCGAGCAGATACGGCTCGGCGATCTTCATACAATCCTTGAACGCCATGGAAGCGGCAGTCTTGAACGCCATTTCCGAGCTGTCTACGGGGTGATAGCTTCCGTCGAGCAGCGTCGCCTTAAGGCGCACAACGGGATAACCGCCGATAGAGCCTTTTTCCGCAGCCTCCTGCAAGCCCTTTTCGATAGCCGGGAAGAAGTTCTTGGGAACGGAGCCGCCGAAGATCTTCTCCTCGAATACCAGATCGTCGCCGTCATACGGCTCAAACTCGATCTTAACGTGACCGTACTGACCGTGACCGCCCGACTGTTTCTTGTATTTGCTCTCGATAGTGACCTTCTTGCGGATAGCCTCGCGGTACGCTACCTGCGGAGCGACCATTTCCACATCGAGACCGAATTTCGCCTTGAGCTTAGCCGCCGTAACGTCCAGATGCTGTTCGCCTAAGCCCCCGATCATACGCTCGTGAGTTTCGTGATTGTGAACGTATTCGAGCGTTCTGTCCTCCTCGAGCAGACGCTTTATCGCGGTGGAGAGCTTGCCCTCGTCGCCGCCGCGGATGAGCTTGAGCGTTCTGAAATAGCATGCCCTCGGGAATTCCATTCCCGCCAGCGCTTTTGTATCGGCGGGATCGCAGATGGTATCGCCGGTGTTCGCTTCCATTTTTGTCACAGCGCACAGGTCTCCCGCCAATACCTCGGCAACCTCCTCCTGCTTCTTGCCGCAGACGGTCACGAGCTTGCCGAACCGCAACTCCGCGCCCGATGTCGAAACGGGAACGGACTTAGCGGTCAGTTTGCCCTGAACTACCTTTACATAGCTGATCTTGCCTACGAACGGGTCGGCAACCGTCTTGAATATAACGCCCTTGAAAGGCTTGTTTTCATCATAATCGGCAGGAGCGCCGTCAATAGTTTCGAGCTTTCTCTCGTTTGGCGAGGGAAGCATTCTCGTCACTGCCTCAAGCAGCATATCAACGCCCGAGAGCGTATCGTTGGCGCAGCAGACAACGGGAGTTATCGTTCCGTTCGCAACGCCGTCGTGAATACCCTTTACAAGCTCATCCTGAGTGAACTCCTCTTCCATGAAGAACTTGTCCATAAACTCCTCGTTGGTTTCCGCGACTGCCTCCGCCATTGCCGCTCGCAGTCCCGCGATGCGGTTCTCGGACGCGGGCATCTCTACCTCGGTGGGAACGCCCTTCTTGTCGTACTTATACGCTTTCATGGTCAGGAGGTTTATGTAAGCCTCCACGGGACCGTTTTTGTCATACGGAACTACTATCGGGCATACGGACGGACCGAAAACGGTCTTCATCTGAGTGAAAACACGGTAGAAGTCGCTGTTTTCGACCTCCATACAGGTCACGGCCATCATACAAGCCTTACCCTGCTTGGCAGCGAGCTGATAGGACTTTATCGTTCCGGGGCAGACGCCGTCCTTGCCGTTTACGGTGATTATGACGCTTTCCGCCGCGCGCATACCCTCATACATACCGCCCACAAAATCAAACTGACCGGGAGCGTCGATAACGTTGATCTTAGTGTCGTTCCAGGTCATATTGGCAATAGACGCGTTGATCGAGATCTTGCGCTTGATCTCCTCCGCGTCGAAATCACATACGGTATTGCCCTCGGCGGTGTTTCCCATCCTGTCGGTCAAACCGCACTTGAAGAGCATAGCTTCCGCGAGCGCGGTCTTGCCGCTGCCGCCGTGACCTGCTAAGACAACGTTGCGTATGTTGTCGGCTTTGAATGTTTTCATCTGAAAAGTACCTCCGGTTTTTGATTTTGAAATGCAGAAATAATACACACTTTTATAAATTCCGCAAACTCATTACTCATATTATATAACATATTCAACAAAAATGCAAGTGCTTTTATAAAAATTTTTTGCAGTTTTCACCAATTAGTCATTTTGTACAAAATTAAGTCGCAAAATTCTCTTGAATTGCGGAGAGAAATAGTGTATAATTATTATGAGTTATTATGCTGAAAGCGGACATTGTTATTACGCATCTGCATTACCGGGAGGAATTTTAATGATCATTTTACCGTCTCAGGTGACGGAGGCGCTCGAACGACTCGAAAGCGCGGGATTTGAGGCGTATGTCGTCGGGGCTTGCGTGCGTGAGCTTATCCTCGGCAGATCGCCGCAGGATTTTGATATAGTGACGAACGCGGAGATAAACGACATAATGTTCGCGTTCCGCGATTACCGTATCTCGGACGAGGGAATGTCCCGCGGCGAGATACTCGTGACAATAGTCGGAATGATAATACAGGTATCGCCCTACCGCCGGGAGGTAGTCGGAAACAGGGTAATGTACGCGCAGGATCTCGAAACGGATCTCGCGCGGCGCGGCTTCACGATGAACGCTATGGCGTACTCGCCCAAGTCGGGGCTTATAGACCCGTATGACGGCCGCGGCGCGCTGACGGGAGAGATAAAGCAGGTCGTGGCGATAGGCGAGAATGTCACCGTAAACGTCAAGGTGGGCGGCAAGCCGACCGCCGAGACCGTTTACGATATGTCCAAGAGCTTCACGATAAAGCCGTCGCGCCTTTTGCAGGCTATCCGATACTGCTCCGAGGACGAATACGAGATCGAGGAGCAGACCCGCGGCTGTATGCGCGCGAACGTCGCTTGCTTCGACTACGCGCAGCCCGAGACTATCCGCGAGGAGCTGCAGCGCATCGTAATGGGAAAATACGCGGCGCGCGCGCTGGAGACGAACGCGGATATACTGAAGTACGTGCTGCCCGAGATAGAGCCGTGCATCGGCTTTATGCAGCAGTCGCGCCATCATGATTTCGACGTATGGACGCATATCAGCAAGGCGGTGGGATATGCCGTGCCGGAGCCCGGGATCCGTTTTACCATGCTGTTTCACGACCTCGGAAAGCCAGACTGTATGTTTATCGACAGCAAAGGTCACGGGCACTTCAAAGGTCACGGAGAGCGCGGACGGCTGCTCGCCGAGGGCATTATGCGCAGGCTGGAGTTCCCGAAGAACATGATCGACGAGATAAGCTGGCTGATATATCACCACGACGTGCGTATCCCGGAGGACAGAAAGGAGCTCAAGGCGCTTATCCGCGAGCTCGGAGCGGCAGACCTGCGCGATCTGATACAGTGCGAGATAGCCGACAGCCGCGCGAGACAGACCAACAACGAGCCCGAGCAGACCGTCAAGCTCCGCGCGAGCCTTGCGGCGCTCAACGAGATAATGGAAACGGGCGAGTGCTACGAGATAAGCCAGCTCGCCATAACCAAGCGCGAGCTTATCGACAGGGGCTTCGTGCGCGGCGACGACGAGGCAGAGCAGCTTCTGAACGCGTTGTTCGAGATAGTGCTTGACAAGCCCTCGTTCAATAACCGTCTTATGCTGCTGGATATCGCCGAAAAGAGCAAGTCCAAGCTTGAACAGATAGAAGCGGACCGCCTCCGCGCGGCGCGGGAAAAGTCTGCCGCGGAGCGTGCCAAGCGCGAAAAAGGCAGACGCGCCGAGCCCATATTTAAACGTAAGAAATGAGATTCATACTTAATTTCCTTTATTACAGACGAAGAGTTATCGCCGTGATTTTGCTGGTCGCGGCGGTTTTCGTGCTGTTTATGGCACTGTACGGGGTGCCTGTCGAGGCGTATATATACGCGGGAACGATATGCGCGGTTATCACGGCATGCGCGGCGGTCGGGGATTTTGCGCGGTTTTGCGGCAAGCATAAGCTCCTGCGCGGCTTGCAGGACGAGATCCTGCTCACGCTCGAGCACCTCCCGAGCTGCGACAACGAGGTAGAGCGGAGCTATCAGCAGCTCCTCGAGACGCTGCACACGGAAAGAACGGCGCTGGTATCCGCCGCCGACAAACGTTATGACGACGCGGTGATGTACTTCACGATGTGGGCGCACCAGATAAAGACCCCTATCGCGGCGATGAGCCTTGCGCTTCAGGAGCTCGACACCGACGAGAGCCGCGAGCTGTCCGACTCCCTGCTCAAGATCGAACAGTATGTCGAGATGGCGCTGTACTACGTGCGGCTGGACAGCGAGACGAGCGACTTCGTGATACGCCGCTGTTCGCTTGACAGGATAGTCAAGCAGGCGCTGAGGAAGTTCTCGGGGCAGTTTATAAGGCGAAAGCTCGCCGTCGTCTACGAGCCGCTCGACGTTGACGTGCTGACGGACGAGAAGTGGCTGCTGTTCGTGGTCGAACAGCTCATCTCAAACGCCCTGAAGTACACCAAGAGCGGCGGCGTTGAGATAACGCTCCTGCCCGAGAAAACGCTCTCGGTGCGCGATACGGGTATCGGGATTGCGCCCGAGGATCTTCCGCGCGTGTTCGAGCGCGGCTACACCGGCAACAACGGGCGCTCCGACAAAAAGGCTACCGGCATAGGGCTGTATCTGTGCAAGCGTATATGCAAGGCTATGGGGCACAACATCAGCATACGCTCCGATAAGGGCGGAACGGAGGTGCTTATCGACCTGAACGAAAACAAGATCGATACACGCGAGTAACTCCAATCTTACAAAAATGTAAGAAAAATGTAAGATAAATCGATAGCGAAAACACTTACGGCTGTGCTATAATAGTTACAGAGAACAGCGGAGGGCTTGAAAAAATCCATCAGCCACATACACAAATATACCGACCGCCCTCCCTTTCTCTAAATATGTTAAGGAGATACTATTTGCTATGGCACTGCTTGAAGTCAATAATGTCAAAAAAACCTACGTACAGCGTTTTGGAGGGAATAAGGTCGAGGCGCTCACCAACGTTTCGTTTTCCGCCGAGGAAGGGGAATTTATAGCGATAATGGGCGAAAGCGGCTCGGGTAAGACCACGCTGCTGAATATTCTCGCGGCGCTCGACAGACCGACCGCTGGGAACGTTATCCTCGGCGGGCGCGACCTTACAAAGATACGCGAGGGAGAAATGTCGGCGTTCAGACGCGATAATCTCGGGTTCGTGTTTCAGGAGTTCAACCTGCTTGACACGTTCTCGGTCAAGGACAACATACTGCTGCCGCTCGTTCTGCGCGGAATGAAGTACCGCGAAATGGAGGAGAAGCTGATGCCCGTCGCGGGAGCACTCGGCATACAGAAGCTGCTCACCAAGTTCCCGTATGAGATATCGGGCGGTCAGAAGCAGCGTGCGGCGGTCGCCCGCGCTATCGTCACCGACCCGAAGATACTGCTTGCCGACGAGCCTACGGGCGCGCTCGATTCCAAGGCGAGCGACGAGCTTTTGAAGCTGTTCGGCGGGATAAACGCCCAAGGACAGACTATCCTTATGGTAACTCACTCCGTAAAGGCGGCTTCTCACGCGCGTAGAGTGCTGTTTATCCGCGACGGTATGGTATTCCACCAGATATACAAGGGAGCCGATACGACCGATCGGATGTACCGCAAGATCTCCGACGCACTTACGGTAATGTCGTCGGGAGGTGAGGTGTAATGGCGGGACTGTACTCGAAGCTCGCGGCAACGGGAATACGCAAAAACGGCAGGTCGTATATCCCGTATATCCTGACCTCATCGCTTATGGTCATGGTTTTTTACATTGTCACCTATCTCAGCGCCAACGGTATGCTCAGAAATATGGTTGGCGGCGAAATGATGGGAATGGTGCTTATGATGGGCAGCGTCGTTATGGCGATTTTTTCCGCTATATTTCTGTTCTACACCAACTCATTCCTCATCAAAAGGCGCAAAAAGGAGTTCGGACTGTACAATATACTCGGGCTTGGCAAGGGACAGATAGCGCGTATACTCGTTCAGGAAACGTTTCTTGTATATCTGATATCCGAGGTTGTCGGTCTGGGAATGGGTATACTGTTCTCAAAGCTGGCGGAAATGCTGGCGGTGAAAATGCTGCGCGGCGGCATAACCTATACGTTCAGTGTCAATTTTTATGCTGTGATCGTTTCGTTGATACTGTTCGCGGTGATATTCGCGTGCATACTGGTAAACTCCTTGCGGCATCTGTTTTTCTCCCGCCCTATCGAGCTGCTTCATTCCGAGAATACCGGCGAGCGACCTCCGCGCACAAATATCCCCATGGCGGTTATCGGCACGCTGCTGCTTGGCTTTGCGTATTTTATCGCGGTGACGGTGAGGGATCCCGTCGCTACTATCCCGCTGTTCTGGTTTGCGGTAATTCTGGTAATTATCGCGACCTATCTGCTGTTTATCACGGGCAGCGTCGTTTTGTGCAGAATATTGCAGAAGAAAAAGGATTACTATTACAAGACGAAGAATTTCGTTTCGATCTCGCAAATGGTGTTCCGTATGCGCAAAAACGGCGCGGGTCTGGCTTCTATCTGCATACTGTCGACTATGGTGCTGGTAACTCTGTCGAGCACGGTGTCGCTGTACTCGGCTATCCCGGATATGGTCGGCGAGCAGTATCCGAATGATATCACGCTCTTGATTCGCGGCGATGAGCGGCTGAAATCCGAGGTGCTTATCGCCAAGACCGAGGAATATGTCACGGATTTGGGTTACGAGCCGAAAAATCAGCTCAAAAAGCGGTATGTGTCGTTTGGTGATTCCCACTTCAAATATGTTATGGGGCTGGACTATCGTTCACCGGACGGCGAATATAACATACCCATTGACGGTATGATATTCCCGATCGAGGATGCGGACGAGAATATCGGGGCGCTGAATCTGCAGCTCAGCGAAAACGACATTGCGGTATTCGAGCCGAACGAAAAGCGCATTACCGCAAATCCGACGCTGAAATACGGAAGCATGGAGTTCAACATCATCACGATAGATACCGTGCCCGAAAGCATTAAGGAAAAAATATACCGCACCAACGAGGACTTTGCGTATATTTACGTCCGTGATATGAATGTTCTGGCGCAGATGTATAAAGAGCAGTTTGACGTTCTCGAAGCAATAAAAGCGGAAAAGATAAAGGAATACAAGCTCGAACACCCCGATGAAGAATATGACGATTACGACGATGACGTTTATATTTATCCAAGCGAGCTGTACACGCAATACGGCTTTGATATATCCGATGATATAAACGAGGTCAATTATGTATGGGGTTTACTGGAAAATCCTTGGGGAATCTTCGGCGAGGACTTTGTGGAAGAATTACAACTCAACTGGTCGATCGATACGAAAGCGACGCTTGTGGAGGAGTACTACGGACTGTACGGCGGACTGCTGTTCCTCGGCATACTGCTCGGCACGGTGTTCGCGCTGTCGGCGGCGCTGATAATGTACTACAAGCAGATCAGCGAGGGCTTTGAGGACGCGGCGAGATTTGAAATTCTCCGCAAAGTCGGAATGACGCAGCGCGAGATAAAGTCGGCTATAAACTCGCAAGTGCTCAGGGTGTTCTTTCTGCCGCTTGTCGCGGCGGGAGTGCATATGCTGTTCGCGTTCCCGATGATATCGAAAATGCTCAACCTGTTCGATATGTACAACGTTCCGCTGCTCGCCTTTGTTACGCTGCTGTGCTACGCGGTATTCGCGGCGATGTACGTGCTGTTCTACAAGGCGACCTCGCGGAGCTACCTCAATATCGTGGGCGGCGGAAAATGAGCCCGAGGAACGTCATGTCCGCTGCTGCTAAAGGCTTTATTACGGCATATCCAATTAAAAATTATTTCACAACTAGGAGGAACCGGCAATGAAACAGAAATCTGAAAAGGCAATTCACAAATCATTCGGCATACTACTCGCGATCATCGCTATTCCCGCTGCTATCGCGCTGGTCATCGTGTGGGTGACGACGGGGATCGGCGGCAAGCTGGCTGACATGATAACAAGGAGGCGGCGCAATGAAGAAAAAGAAGAAAGTTTTACGGACGGTATTTAGTATCATTGCAGCCCTCGCGGCGCTGTGCATTGCGGTCGTCGGGTATTTTGCGATAAAGGGCGCGGTAATGTGGAGCGACGCCAAAGCCGAGAAGCCTCTTGACGCGCTTTTATCGGAGCTGAGATCGGCTGACGGGTTCGTCACTATTGACGAGCTGCCCGAGTTCTACATAAACGCGGTAATTTCCGTCGAGGACAGGAAGTTCAAAACACACAGCGGTATTAACTTAAAGTCAATAGCGCGGGCACTGCTCTATGATATCAAAACTCTCTCATTTGAACAGGGAGGCTCTACTATCACCCAACAGCTTGCTAAGAACCTTTGGTTCACTCAGGAAAAGAGGATCGAGCGAAAGTTCGCGGAGGTGTACGCGGCATTTGAACTGGAAGCCGCTCTCACCAAGGACGAGATTTTGGAGCTGTACGTAAACACCATCTACTTTGGCAGCGATTACTACGGTGTGTCCGATGCTGCCGAGGGGTATTTCGGAAAAACAACCACGGAACTCTCCGATTACGAATGCGCGATGCTCGCGGGGCTGCCGAACGCGCCGTCGGCATACTCTCCCGACGCGTCTCCCGAGCTTGCCCGTCAGCGCCTTGAACTCGTCCTCGACAGCATGGAGCGCAGCGGGGCAATTACCCCCGAGCACGTTCAAGAGATAATCGCGACAGCATAAAAGATAATTTCACACTTTTGTGCGATGAGGGAAATTTTCATTTTCTGAAATTATTTTACAAAAACCCCTTGACAAATCGAGCACTATGTGCTATAATTATTACTGTTGTGAGATTGTTCGCAGCAGTACGCGCCAGTAGCTCAGCTGGATAGAGTATCTGGCTACGAACCAGAGGGTCGGGGGTTCGAATCCCTCCTGGCGTGCCATTGGGAAACCGCTTAACCGTTAGGGTTGAGCGGTTTTTCTTATGCCTTGAGATCCTCTTGGAACGGAGAAATGGTCACACCTTTGGTCACACTTGCTTTTGGATTTTATAAAATCTATTGAAAGATATTCAAAAAAATTGGGTATTGAATATTCCGAACGGATATGGTATAATATAAGCAAAGAGGTGACGTGAATGGTAATAAGACGACTGTCAAAGGAAGAGGAACACAAGCGCAATCTTGAACAGTTGGCGGCATACAGACCTTTGGACGATGACTTCATGAGGGAATTGTTCAGAGATAATCTTCCGCTGGCACAGTATGTTCTGCGTGTGATTACGGGCATTGACGATCTCGTGCTTACGCGTGAGGAGACACAAACGGATATGAAACGTCTGGTTGGCGGACGGTCGATATGTCTGGACGTGTTCGGCGAGGACAGCAAGGGGCGCAAGTTCGACTTGGAGGTTCAGCGCGCGGACAACGGTGCTCGACCTAAAAGGGCGCGTTATCATTCAAGCGCCATGGACGTTGAGTTCTTGCAGAAGAATCAGGAGTTTGAGGAACTGCCGATTACATACACGATCTTCATAACGGAGAACGACGTGTTCAACGCGGGAGAAGCGCTATATCCGATAGAGCGTATCAATACGGCTCTCGGTAAGCCGTTCGGCGACGACGAGCATATAATCTATGTGAACGGCGCGTATGTGGGCGATTCGGAGATAGGTAGGCTTATGCACGATTTCAGATGCAACAACGCGGATGATATGTTCTGCGATTTGCTTGCCGAAAAGACAAGGTACTACAAGGAAAACCCGAAAGGAGTGAGCGGTATGTGTAAGTTGATGGAAGATAGATTGATTGATAACGAAAATCAGGTTAGAATTCAGGTTGCTGTTGATATGCTGACCGATGGAGGTTATTCAAATGAACAGGTTGCCAAAATATCTAAGCTTACTTTATCGGAAATCAAAGAAATTGAAAAGCAACTTGAGACAAAGGCACAGTAATAATGGTGAGCGGTATGTGTAAGTTAATGGAAGACAGAGTTACTAACACGAAAATACAGATTGCACTAAATATGATTTTAAAGGGTAAGTATTCGCTTGAAGAAATTGCCGAAATGACAGAACTCGCATTAGCCGATGTTGAAGATATTGCAAAACAGCTTGAAACCGCAAAAGCGCAATAATAAGCTAAAAAATAATGGGTACCGATTTTTGGTCGGTACCCATTTCCGTTAGTCTTTCTTCTTTTTCAGCGCACCGCTTGGATTCAGAATATCGTCCAGCGTTTCGGCGGCTATGTCGTCAATTGACGGTAGGCTGTGCCCATAAATGTCACTAGTCGTTGAGGCGAGCGAGTGCCCAAGCCTCTTGGAAACGGCTTTCAGCGGAACACCTTGCATAAGGAGCAGTGTTGCCGACGTATGCCGCAGCATATGCGGCGTTGTGTGTGGAAGTCCGTTCCGCTCGCAGTGCTTTCTAAGCCATGCGGATATCGTTGACGGGTGAATCGGCTTGCCGTTCCACTGAGTGAAAACCTTTCCGCTGTTTTGCCACGCATCGCCCATTTGGGAGCGCTGACTGTCCTGTTCAGCCTTTAACTCGTCAAGCAGTTTAATCAGCGTTTCGGGGATACTGATCGTCCTGTTTGAGCCCTCGGTCTTTGTGGTGTCCTCGTACATTCCGGTACCGGGAAGATAGAGTGAATTGCGCTGAATGTGAAGCTTGTGAGTTTCCCTGTCGATATCCGACCACTCCAGACCGCATATCTCGCCGCGCCGCGCTCCCGTGAACACCATTAGATTTATCATCACACGGTATTGCAGAGTTGCCGAGGAAAGGCTTTCAAGCAGTGCCGCGGTCTGTTCCTCGGTTAAGTAACGCGCCTCACGGCGGTTGAGCTTTGGTGCGTCCACACGGTCGCAAGGATTGGAAAACATACAACCCCACTTCACCGCCTTAGTGAAGATAGCCGACAAACAGCGGTGATAGTGCAACAGAGTTTTCTGCGAGAACGTGCGCTGTTCACCTATCGGAGCAAACAACTCGTCCAATTCCGTTTCAATCGCTTTGCAGAGCCTTTCAGCGGTACTGCGTGATACGTTTTTCCCCGATATCAAACCCTCAAGAGTGGTCATGGAAACTCCAGAACCGTCGACCAGCTTTTGCCGCGAGATGTTATTTTCGGCGATAAAACTCCGAAAGTCGATTTTGGGCGCATACTTAACATCGACGCGGATTCCCTGTTCCCGCAGATTAGCGTAGAATTTGCTGACGTGTTCGGGGGTGATCTCAGACATTCTGAGATGTCCAAGCGCAGGAAGTATGCGCTTTAAAATATCATCATAATACGCCAGCGTAGTTCGTTTGAACTGCACAACGGCATACTCACTCCGCCAACGCTTGACAAAGGCTTCAAAGCTCATGCTGTCGCCCTTAGCGGTCTGCTTGCGGAAGTGTTCCTCGAACAAGACCGCTTGCCGTTGAAGTTCCTTTTCGATCTGATTCTCGGTCATGCCGGGCTCGGGAATCCACGTTTTGGTGCGGTACTTCCGAGCGCCTGTCGCCGGGTCGAATCCGTCCGATATGCGGATACGATAGCTGTTTCCGCGCTTTTGAACGTTTGCCATTACGTCCTCCTTTCACCGTCTGAGCCGCGCGGGAACGGGGCGTATAATTCCCGTTTCCTCTTTGGGCAACTCCGACTTTTCCGCTGTAATCGGTTCGTCGGAGAAAAGACAGCGGATAAGTACATTCCAGTTAATAAGCGTCTTGTTGCCGACCCTAAGACACGGTAGCGCTCCACTCTTACAGAGATACCGCAAGGTGCTGTCGTTCAGCCCCATGTTGCGCTCTCGACAGAGTTTCGCGGTCTCCGCTATCGTGTTCATAAGCTGCTTTGGCGGCTTAGGCACGGGAACCATAGCGGATATCTGCTGTTTGTCTTGAGAATCCGGCAGCACCTGATTACCAAAGTGCATAATCAAATGCCGTCCATTATTTCTTCGAGCATCGTTCATGTTTATTTCCTCCTTCGATTTAAGTTTTCGATGATCTCAATGTTATAATATATCATTGAGATCGTCTTGATTTACCGTGAATTTCACGGTGTAATCCAACGGGCATATATCCGTAGAAATATTCCCGCTCGCCAATGCTTCACCCGTTTCAAGAGAAATAAGTACATCACGGGCATTGCTGTCGCTTGATTTGTAACCGAGCTGTTTCAGCGCGGCAATATCGTCGGACGGTCGGAACACAAAATGCGTTCCGATCTGTTTCAGCGCCGAGGCAATGTTCTTACCGCTGTCCGCGTTCAGATACTGTGTAGAGAATACTCCGACAATACCGAACTTCCTGCCCTGACGCAGGATTTTTTTCACCAACGGCGACTTGCCGTCCCAGGAGAAATCCTGAACCTCATCAAGCAACAAAAGCGTGTACCGCTTTTCGTCCTTATGCGCCGCCTTGTAATCGAAGAAATCGCTAAGAATCTTGTCCGCGTCTACGGGCATTTGAGCTATCACTTGAGAGATTTCGCCGTCAATAACAGCTTTATCCCACGAAAAGCCCGAGAGTTCATAAGCGGTTTTCCTCGCAACGGTTAGCAGACTTTCAGCACATTCTTCATCATTGACAAGCTCCGCAAAACTCGTCAGTACCTCGTCATAGTCGGTATAGCTGTCACAGCCTTGTTTGAGCATAATATCGCGAGCTATGTTGACGATATCGGTCTGCTCCTCGTCCAATCCGGTACACAGTTCTTCAAAGAACAGGTCAACAGACACTTCCGTGTCCTCTCCGGGCTCAAAAATATTGCAATCCAAGTCAAACGCCGAAGTATCAGTGCTTATAATCACAACAGACAAGCCAAGCAATATCGCATTAACCGCCAACGTTTTACATAGCGTGGACTTGCCCGTTCCCGTTGCTCCCGTAATCAGTGCGAACGGATTGTTTTTCACCCCATTGAACGGATAGATATCATAGTAGATATCGTAGTTACCCGCCGTTCCGATAGGAATTTGATAAAGAGGCTTTGGCGCATGATTATCGGCACACATCGGACGAAGTTCGCCAACGTCAAACAGTACCAAACAATCAAGCACGTACATCCGTTCTGTAGTGTCACCGAATCGGATATTACGCATTTTTTGACCGGAGTTTCCTTGTAGCACCCCGATTTCGTCCAGCGTATTTGCCAGTGCCATTCTTGTAGTACCGCATTTTTCAGCGGTATAATCAAATACCGAACGCGAAAACAGTACCATATTATCTTTGAGGATAATCGCGTTGCTGTCAGGTTTCATACCGTTGTCACAGCGAATCAAAGGAATATCCCTAAAAGAAGTCAGGAAAGTTTTCAAGCGCTCTATCACACCGTGCGAGGAATAAGCACTGTTTACAAGATAGTCCTTATATTGTTGCAGTACAACAAGAAGAGCGTCACCTTTTACCCCTAAACGAGGCAAATATGATGATGCCAATGATAGCAAGAGTGCTATAAGGTGTTGCACACTTACTGTTTCCGTGTCTTCTTTCACTAATGAGCAGAAATAATCAAATTTTTGTGACAAAACCTTTGATAGTCTCGGTTCGTTAAGTAAAACCTTAACTGCCCAGCATAGTTCACCGTCAATGCTACCTATACCGGTAAGGTCATAATTCAACCGCAAAACGTCGTTTCGATTGTTAAAAGTGCCCTCGCTCCCGGAAATCAGCAGTGGTAGCGCGTTTAGTCTCGAACCGCACTGTTCCAGTGTCTCAAGACACATTCGGTTCATATAATCTGATTTGGACAGCGAGATCAATGAAACCTCGTCTCGGAGAGCTGATATTTGATTTTCAAAGAGCTTTCCGGGGTAAAGCGGCGGATTGTCGTTATCGTAATACAGTAACTTCAAGTCCTCCAAAGCCGCCTCTCGTTCGGGGTAGACTACTGCGAGTTTTGCTAACGGGAATACGTTCATACTACGCACCACCGTGAAAATGCGTCCACACACGCCACACAAGAATAAGGTCAGGTGGATGAATTTTTTGTCCGATACTGTCGAGAAGTCTATCCCGAGCCGTTCTGGAATACCTTGCGAATCAACGGCTTTCAGGGCAATATCCCTATCGTTGACATGACACCAAGTACCGTCTGCGGCTTTATAGAAGCCCGTGTGTTCAATATGGACTTCCGCCTTGCTAATTTGTTCGGAGAACTTCTCGCACAAAATCTTAAAGCCGTCGCCAATAAAGGCAATACCCGCTTTTGCCAATGCCTCCCGAAAGGACTTGTCTTTACGGCGTATCGCATCGACAGGCAAGGAAAGCCGTCCGATTGGCTCACGATAGATAATCTCTACCTCGCATTTGAGCGGAGATTTGTTGCCGTTTTCGTCCACTGTACAATACACTCGTATCAACCGCACACATCCGATGGACAACACCTTAGCGTATGCTGTACTCTTGGTTTTACTGTGTCCACCCAATAGAACGCCTGTTTGGGAGTCCATTGCTCCTGAATTTCGTCTGACAATCTTATCAACAATGGTGAGCAATTTCATATGCTCTCTTGAGTTATCAAATATCAATTCCGAGTTATCAAATATATCCACCTCTTCACTTGTGCTTGATTCCTGAACACGCGGAAAGCAAGGAGGTGGAGGCGGCACCGGCGGTAACTGAGGCTTTTGGTATTGTTGCTCTATCGGTGTAGTAGGCTGCACCTGCACTTGCATTTGCACCTGATATACAGCTTGTCCATCAGGTGAGTTTGCTTGATATTGCTCCGAAGCATTAGGTTGCTCGGGCAATTGGGGCTGGATAGTAAACTGATCCATGATAATATCCTCCTACTTATATAAATAGACTTATCCCACAGAGTCTGTTGATCAAGCGGACTTTGTCGGTATTTTTCTAGCTCAAGGCACCGGTGCTGATTTGAGCCTGATTTAATTATAGCAAAACTTAATTAAATATGCATTAGATAAACCTTGGCGAATTTTTTCAAAGTGTACAAATTACTTTTGCTCCGTTTGTGCATTTTGCACAAGGTGCTGTATTGCATAAAAATGGGTAGTAATCATTTGCTACCCATTTATATTGCATTTAAAAGTCTTCAAAAAACTGCAAATATATAATCAAAACCTGCCAAAGAATATCTAAACCTGTTTCCGAACCAAGCGTTAAATATGAGGCTTCGGTTATTTTATATATCTTAAAAAGAATATCATAAAATTTCATATAGGCATTTAGCTGTCTTTTTTGGCGAAAATGCGCACGATCATATGCGAGATTTAAAATAATACTTTCATTTAATGGAATTTCTTTATCCTTAGAGATGTTCCTAGCTGTTATTCTTTTACCATTTGTATCCCTGATACAAGAGTTGCAAACATACAGTTCGTAACAGAATGCCTTTACGCAGTAAATAAAGTCTTTCTCTCCTGCATCAAAACCTTTTTGATAAAAAAACTCTCGTGCGCGTTCCATAGATTCTTCAATCTGAGAATCACTTATTTGGGGACTGTTGCATTCTGTCAGAAAATTTTTCCACTCCTCTCGGTTCTTTGCTGACGATTCCCATTTTTCGTCATAATGCATATAGTCTTTCTTGTTCTCTTTATCTAACGTCTTTATAATATCGTATTTGTATCCATTCTCAACAACATCATGAAGATAAAAAGCGAACTTAAGGGACAACTCTTGCATCATTAGCTCACCTACACCAGGTTTATTAGCAGATATCCACTCCTTTCTAGAATGCTCTATATTTGATTTGATTGGCGATTCAATAAAAGTATCTGTAAATTTAGATAACCTATTTAAGAAATGTAACTGTTTTATATTTTCTATGACTTTAGGTGATTTGAACTTTTTATGCGGACATAAATATATTTTCTTTAAAGAACTAACACGGGATCTATTCATTGGTGCAAAAACAATAGAGCTACCTCCCCTATCCATAATGAACAAAATCATAGTTCTATAAATTATATGGTTAACAGCTTCTATCATACATGATTGTATCTGTAACTGCCAAAAAATATAATCCATATGCTTAGGAGTGCCTTTGATTGAATACAAGTTTCCTTTTAATAACGCAAAGAAGTCATTGAATTTTTGACACAAGTCCGCTTTCAACCCCTTTACATCTATAATATCGCTATCACTTTGTAGAACGGGATTCAAAATACTTTTTTTAAATTTGTCTAGTTCGTTGTAAAGAATTTCTTCTATTTGATCCGGAACATTTCCACAGTACTTGTCTTCTTCAATTATTTTCCCCAATTGCTCCTTATTTATAATAAAAGAATCTATAATTCGATCACTGCGTAATTTGTTAAACCGTTCATTCTTTATATCGCTCATTAAATTGCGATTAACTTCCTTTTTCTGAGCCACATTATCTTGTTTGCCGTCTTTCTTGTCAATTGTATCTGTGCTTTTTGAAACGGCTCCTCTCATAATCAAGTGCTCTGCACAAAAACGCGCAACCATTTCTGTTGTCATTATTTCAAAAGGAAAAAACTTAAATTGTTCAATGGATGACATATTTTTTAGAAATTTTGTAATAGTATTTTTAATGTCACTGCGATCAAATGACTTTAAATTCCCTCCAAATTTTGTTTCAATATACTTAGATGCTAATTCAACTACCTCATTCATATCTTCCTCTAAATTCATTTTTGTTCCACCTTTCACATTATTATATAAAGATTATATCATAACACTATATGAAAATCAATATATAAAACTCTAAATGTTGCACTTTTCAAAAAAATTCAAGCACAAATGCCTTAAATCACTTGGTTTATCAAAAAAATCTATAATTTTTTTTGCAAATCCGCAACAAATCAAAACCACATCAACATAAAAGTAACCCCACCCACCGGCTCACCGCTGACGGTCAAACCTAATCTTTGGGCTCTTTTCCGTCCCGACCCGGCTTGGAGGGTTCCCGAAAGTATCGATATATTTTGTAGGTTTAAATGAAGAAGCATCGTCGCAGATGATGTCGCGGAATCGAGAATGTCCGAGCGAAGTATGCGGCGAATGGCGGAGCTTGTTGCCTTATCCGAGCGCAATAGGCACAGGTTCCGTCCCCGTTCTGCCGCTCTTGGCGACAGGCAGAACAGTGACCCCTTGACCTTTTAATAGGTCAAGGGGTATTTTTTATGCACTTATTAACATTAAGTAATTTTACTTAATGGAGGATAACATATGAAAGTTAAATTGAGCGTTGATACGCACTGTATAAAGGATACGCCCAAAGCCAATATACCTTACGGCGTAATATCCAAAACGATAGGCAAAAATCCTCGCGAGTTATCGCTTGAGGAAGTTGCCGAAGTAATAGAGAATGGCTATACGATCAGTTCTTCAATCTTCCAAAATGGAATCAGGAAGAAAGAAAACATCATTGAAATGCAGTTGTTCATTCTGGACTTTGACGGGAAAAATGACTGTGAATTGGCTTATGCAGAGGCTCTGAAACGCGCAGATGATTATGACCTGCCTGTGGTTATATCCTACGAAACCAAGTCGTCGGTGAATTGGAGCAGATATCGACTTATATTCCTGTACAACGAACCTGTAAAAGATATGAGGCTCATGGATATAATAAACAGGCTCCTGTTGCATATCTTTCCCGAGGCTGATCAAACGACAAAAGACCTGTCTAAAATATTTCTTCCGGGCAGTAATGTGCGGTTTCATAGTGGTAAAACGTTCCATTTGGATACACTTATTGTGGCAACAAGAAATTATTGTCTTAACAAGAGCAAGTGCTCTAAATCAACATGGGTGGATCTCTTGAAAAAATTTAGTACAGTATATGGCTTGGCTATAACAGGAATGGATATATTTATAAGTGATAACATAAACCCGCCTGAATTACACACTTTTGAGTTTCAGTCCATATATTTTTATATGGAAAACAACTCAAAAGTGTGTAAAAGTGACAGGGTAAAACATCTTTACTTTTTGGATACGGTTAAAGATAAAGACACTAAAATCAAACTTACCAAAACAACAGAACCATTACAGTTAAGGAAATTATCTTCTATCAAGGACGAATGCCCTTTGATGTACGACTTTGAAAACGGCATAAGACTACCGCATGAGCAATGGTTCGGACTTGCGACCAACCTTATAAATATCAAGGGCGGGCAAGGTCAATTTGCGGCAATAATAAACGAGTACAGTGACCGATACGGCAATGCCGAATTTAAAATCGAGCAGATGAAGTATGCCGCACGAATGAACTACAAACCTCAAAGCTGTGCGGGATTCTGTCCGTATTCCGACGAGTGTCCTCACTTGAAAAATATGATTCTTACACTGAAAAACAAACGTCACAGAATGAAAAGGATAGCGGGATATTCCGAGCGGTTCGTGGCGCTTGACAGCGTTAGAAAAGATATGCAGAGTTTCTTTAATAATGCGGTCTCAAACGAGTTTGCAGTGAATATACTGAAAGCTCCTACGGGGAGCGGAAAATCCTTTGCTCATCTGGAATTCCTCAAAAGCTTTAACCGCCGCACTATCAATGCGTATCCCAACTCCGCATTGATGTTGGAGAAGTACAATACAGCGAAGCAAATGGGGATAAATGCAGCGCATACGCCTGTTATTGAAGACCTTTATCAACATCTTACCACTCAGCAATATGAACAAATAATTTCATTATATGAGATAGGTGCAGGGGAGCTACCGATAAGACTGCTGAAACAATGGAGCAAGGACAATTCGTATATTCAAGCCTATTTGAGCAAGCTGAACAATCTGCCGGCTGACGCACATATTTTTACCACCCATTCCCGTCTGTTCAGAATGTCTGAACAGATGATCGGAAACGCTGTCGTATTCATTGACGAGGATATTTTTCCGTCAATGTTCGGTTGCTCGGCTGTTTCGGTTGATGAATTTTACAAGTTGTACAACGCAGTTGATGATGAGCTACTAAAAAATAAATTGAGCAGGGTAAAGGAGCATATTTCGGGCGATTCCCACTATTTTCATCTTGGAGAACTGCGTTTTCCTGCCGAGTATAAATCGGAATTTATGGCTAGATGTACAAACTGTGGCATAGTCTTTTCTCAAAACATCTGGGGTCTTGCCGAAAGCGAAAATTTCTATTACTGCGCCACCGACCACAGCATTCGCTTTACTGTTGTAAACCGTTTGGAGCATTTCGGAAAAATCATTATGATGTCTGCGACCGCCAACGAAAGGATTTGTTGGAAAGCGTTTAATACCTCTGTAAACTTCTGCGATCTTGGACAGATCGAGTACAAAGGCAAGGTTATAATGCACAGCAGTAAATCGTTCAGCAGAGCATACTTATCTGATAATAATGCCGAAAAGACAATCACGGATATTGTTGCGAAGCATGGCGACTGCGTTTATATTACTTTCAAGGAATACTGTAAATATATAGACAGCAAATATCAACGGACGCACTACGGACAAGCCGTTGGTACTAACGACTTTGAGGGCAGAGACCTGGTAATTATAGGGCTGAATCATCGTCCGTCCTATGTGTATGTGCTATTTGCTAGGTCGTTGGGAATGGATAATTACGATATACTGTCTACTCGAACAGCACAGCTACACGGATTTGAATTTAGTATGATGACATACGCCGATAGCGAACTGCGTAATATCCAGCAGTACATGCTCGGTTCCGATCTGGAACAAGCTATCGGACGTGCGCGGCTGATCTATCACGACTGCACCGTACATTTATATGGGAATTTCCCTGCTCGGCAAGGCTTGTTGGAAAATGAAGTCGAATGCTCAATTACGTCTTGACAAAACCTACTGACCGTGATATAATACAATAAAGGGGATGATGTGTTGGTAATTAAACATGAGGACTTGATAGGAACATACGAGCAGAAAAGAGCATTGGTATCTCAGTTTAACCTTATGGACGATACATTTTTCTCTGTGGTAATGAGAGATAAAGCGGCTTGCGAGTATCTGCTGTCGGCGCTTATGGGCAAAAGCGTAAGTATTATCGAGCATAAGACCCAATATTCGATAAGGAATATTGAAAGCCACTCGGTAGTGCTTGACGCTCTTGTTGAGGATAACGAGCACAACTTGTACAATGTTGAAGTCCAGAAAGAGGACGAGGGCAACCATGAACGCAGAATGAGATACAATCAGACTGCAGTCGACTGGACATATCTGGAAAAGGGTGTCAAGTATAATAAACTGCCCGAACTGTATATGATATTCATCTCGGAATTCGATACATTCAAGCTCGGTAGAAACAACTACAGCTTATCGCTGTACATAGACGGAACAAATACCAAATGTGACGACGGAATTCACCGTCTGTACTTTAATACCGCCGTTGACGACGGAACCGATTTATCCAAGCTACTACAATATATGGCAGACAGTAGCGCGGAAAATAATGGTTTCGGAGCACTGTCACAGGCGGTCAAGCACCATAAAATCGCGAACGAGGGGGTTGATAGTATGTGTAAGGCTGTTGAAGATTACGCTAACCGTAGGAAAGAAGATTGGCTACTCGAAGGAAAACTAGCAGGTAAACTCGAGGACATAAAAAATATGCTCAAGGACGGACTTCCGCTCGAAAAAGCGCTGAAGTATACGGGAATTGACGAGGACACCTACAAGGAGCATTGCCAGCGAATGCAGTAATTTCGGATGATATTAAGGAGCTTGATAAACGCAAGCTCCTTGTTTTTTATCTGTATACCCCATTATTTTCCATATGCTTTCACAAACTCCTCCACCGCCGCTTTAGAGATTATCCAAAGCCTCCCGCAACGGAACGCTTTAATGTCACCATTCCGCAGCAGCTCATAAGCCTTGTTCTTTCCAATGCGTAACATCTCGCAAAGTTCGTCAATTGTTACTATATCGCTGTATTCGTTAAACATAAGTATATCCTCCCGTATAGTTTTATTTTAGTTTAATGTTGAATTTATTGTAATATTTTTACGGCTTTTTGAGTGCCATTTACACATTTCGTGAAAAGTTACAAAAAGCATTCCTCGACAATAAAAAACAAAATACGCGTTCAAAAAACGACCGTTAAACGAACACAAAAAATCCCCTTGAAAATCATGCGATTTCAAGGGGATTTTCGTTCGCAAACCCGTTCGTAAATCAACATTCGGAAAAGCTACGTTTTACGGACGTTTTTGTAGAGCGTGGTTTTCTTCACACCGGTAAGTTCACAAATTTCTTTCGCAGTGTACTCTCCGGTTCGGTAAAGACGAACAGCTTTCTTTACCGCTTCAGTATCCGCAGACGGTCTGCCGCCCTTGCGACCTCTGGCACGGGCAGACGCTAAACCCTCGCGGGTTCTGTCGGCTATAACATCGCGCTCGAACTGCGCCAATGCGGACATTAACGTGAACAGCAGTTTCCCCGTGCTTGTCGTGGTATCGATGGATTCTTTCAGCGACACCAGATTTACGCCTTTGGAATTGAATATTTCCATAAGCCAAATCAAATCCTTGGTACTTCTCCCAAGCCGTGAAAGCGATTCAATTACAACTGTATCTCCTTCTGTCAAGCGTTCAAGCAACTTTTCAAGTTCGGGTCGACTGCGCTTTGTGCCAGTCATCTTCTCATTGAAAATCATATCAACGCCGTACTTTTCAAGCATATCCAACTGCCGATCAAGGCACTGCTGTTCAGTCGAAACTCGAGCATATCCAAACACAAAGTTCTTCATGATACCTGCTCAACTTTCTGTTCAATTTCGGCGGCATTCACGAACTCCATAAACTGCTTTGCAAAGGTTTTCGCGCTTGCGGCTTTTCCGGGAGTGAGTTCCTCTACCGCCTCAAAATTGAACAGCGAATACGGCTGACCTGTCCGATTCGTGGTTTTCTCCAAGGTAATTCTGGTTACCACCGACGAAAGCGGAATCATTCTGCCGACAAGCCTTGTCATGTAGCGCTGAAACCTCAACTTGCTCGACACAGGAATTCGCACTATTATCGGCATAATGTTGTCGGGTCGCAACAGGAACAATGTCACGGATTCCTTGCAAGCCTTAGCGTTGCTGTCACCGTCCTTTGAGCCAAAATCGTTAAACGGACAAGTCGCGCAAGCCTTGCCGTCATGGGAGATAATGCTGTCCTCGCTATAGCAAGTGGGCGGAGTTCCCTCAACGGGATCGGGAGTGTTCCAGTAAGCGCGGGGAGTGGAGTAGTCGAGAATAATTCCCGTAAGCTCCTTAGCCGCCTCATCACCCGACAGTCCCGGAACGCTGAACACCGTAGACCCACCCGAGGGCGATTTCACGATATCGAAAAGCTGAAACGACAGCGGCTGTTTCTTCAAGTTGTCGCGGATTATGTCGAGCGCATTGTTCGTAAGCGCGGCATAGCTGTTCACTGTTGCAATTTCATTCATAGTTTCTTTCCTTTCGTCAATGGTCTGAACCTTAGTGTTCAAACGTTCTTTGAGTTTCAGATTGTCCATAATTGTCCTCCAAATTTACTCCGCCGACTTCACTGTGAAACGGCGGTATGATGTCTTATTTGCATATTTTTTGTACAGGATCGGGTGTTCGGATTTTAGGGTTTTCGTGTCAAGGCGTTCCTGCGATATACTCTTCCAAGACACGATATTACCGCCTACCGTTCCGACCTCATTGTTACCAAGTAACTGTTTCAGTTTGTTCTCAGCAAGCTGTTTTTCCTCGGTAACTTTATCCAACTTCTCGCAAGCGGTATTGTAATCCTTGAAAAGCTTTTCCGCTTCAATTGGTAACTCAACAGCGGAATTTGCTATACTCTCGGAATACTTCTCCGCGAGATATTTTGCACAAGCCTCGCTACCGTCAACGGGCGGCGGAGTTCCGTTTTTGACATATCCCCAGAACCTTTCCTCAAGCTCGATCAGCATTGAAATAAGCTCCTCGTCACGCTCGACTAACCGCCAACGGAATGTGTTTCCGCCAATCAAAACAGCGATATATGCAGCTTTATAACCCGTAACAGCCATGTAGTGCTGAATCTGGAGCATATACTCATCGGGAATGGAATCCTCCCACTCGTTCGCCTTGAACGCGCTCGCGGTTTTTGCCTCGAATATGCAGTCGCCGTAAAGCGGGTCATTGCACACCCCGTCAAGATTTGCAAGCATAAACGGGTACTCCTCGCTTTGCAAAATCTGCTTTACGAGGTTCACCTCAATGCCTGTCCGCTTGGTAAACTCGGCACGAACAAGGCTTTCAAGTTGCGTTCCCCAGTAGGCGGATTCGCCTGTCTCTTGCGGCGGAAAGTTATTCAACTTTTCCATCCACAGCTCAATCGGGGTTTTGTATTTGTTTATCCCGCAGACCACCGACGCGTCCGAACCGCCGATTCCCATTTTTCTGTACTCCAACCATTCTTCATAGGGTAAGTTTTCGGTTGATGTAACAACTTTCGTTCCCATAGTAACACCTCCTTATACTGTCTCCAAAGCCATTTCATAGGCTTTATCAATCAACGGGTTCCCGTCAATCGTCTTTGCAAATACACCCTCGCGGTAGTTTGCAGTTTCGCGCAACGGTTTAGCGTGAGTCGCGAAATCCGATACCGCGCACATAAAGCGATATGCGTTCTTACCGACGTGATCCAGATCTGGAGCCTTGAAGTAACGGGTTTTCAAGTCCTCGCGGATACGCTCGATATTTTTGCGGTGAATATCCGTGGGCTGATCGTCCATTGGCAGGAGCATTTCGATATACTCCATAACCTTGCTGTCTGTAAGCTTTATACGCGACAGCTTAGCGAACTCGCTGCCGAGATTAGTCATATACTTTCCGGCTAACTGCAAGGTGCTGTAAGCCTCATCCATTTTTGCCGCAAGGTCTCCGACATGAACCGTTGACCAAATTCGCTTTGCGGAATTGAGTGCCAGATTCAGCGTATTTTGACATACCACGCGAATCGGTGTCATCGCGACTTTTATCGCGCCGCTACCGTCATGCGAGCTACTGAATACAAGATACGGTTCGATCTGCTCGCCCTCGATTATGTACTTTTCGGGTAACTTCGCGAGTAACCAAATCTTTTTCCCGTCTTGTAACGAACCCGCAGTTTCATACTTTACGCCCTCGCCTAAAAGTGCGTCCGTGAATGCGAAAGCCTCGGAATTCTGGACGACCTTGTAACGATCGGTAACCACTCCGAGAACCTTATCGTCGGTATCCCGAACGTTCGCCTTGTAACCGGGAATCGGTGTAAACTCGTCTGTCATAATGGAACGCTGGATAACGTTCCAATCAAGCCCCGAAAGCACTAACGCATCCTCGGAACTTACTGCGTTTTCTACACGAGTTCCCAATCCGTGCCAAGGCGCTACCCTTGTGTAAAACATTGTTTCTACATTTGCCGGCATAATTTTTCTCCTTTCAATCCTTGTCCGAAACATCAACCTCGGGCAAACTTTCCGTGTTAATAACCTTTTCCGCAATTATCAGCGCCGCGCTGAGCGCCAATATAATCAAGTCTGCGATTTGCCTTTTGTTCAAATATATCACCCCCTTTCATTCATCGCAATATCCATATTCACACAGAATCTCGGAAACAGTCGTTTCAATTGCCTCAGGGATTCCGCACAAATCCTCAACATCTTCCAATGTGTATCCGTAATCGAGCATTAAATCAATATACTCTTCGGGAATGTCGTAGGTAAATCCATAACTTCGCATTGGAGAATATCCGAAATAATTTCCAACTATTGGTTGATTGAACTTGGAACGTGTAAGTTTTCCGCTACTGTCGATTTTCAAAATATCCCCGCAGTCACTTGCAATCTCCTCGTAGGGTGAGCTATGCAATCCGAGGACGAACAGCGCGTTTTTGAGTATCGTATCCGTGCTCGCATAGGCATAAAACCCGTCCTTGAAATGGTACAGTGCAAGCGGATTGTCGCCCCTCACGAAGTACGAATTATTCCGCTCATCAAGCAGTGTAAACACGAACGAACCTCGGATTTTCTCTGCCATTTCTGCAAGAGATTTCTCGCTCAACTCACCCGACTTTTCAATCATCTGAACCGCGACATAGCTGTCGGTTTCGATTCGGGTTTTCGGAAGTTTCATTTCGTAATACAGATTAGAATCATTATAGACGATTCCATTGTGGGCGAGCACGAACTTTGTTCCGCGAACCTTTCCGAAAAACGGGTGGTTATTGTAATTAAGTTTGCAGTCGCCTTGTGTCGCCATGCGGGTATGTCCGAGAATTACATTAGCGTCCTCGCTAAGTTTAAGCGAAAGCTCATGGGCGGCGACGGGGCGTTTATATATCTTCAATTTGCCGCCCGAGTTGAATGCGAATCCCGTGGCGTCAGTTCCGCGGATTTCGCATTCGGTCGCTAAGACGTTCATAAAGCATTCGCGCTGTGCCGCCGTAAAAACTCGCTTATAGTCAATCAAGCCGAAAATTGCGCACATTATTCGTCCTCCTCTCTTTCGACGGGAGCGTTGACGTACAGTCTCCGCTCCTTTAAGTATGTGATAAGTTCCGCACAATCGCTTTCATTAAGCGACATTACGAAATCCGACCAGCTTAATTTTGCAAGTCGAACATCATCACAATGAACCGCAAGGTTGCATATCCTATTTACAAGCTCTAATGTGGCAATAAGCGTGTTATACTTGAGCGTTCCGCGGAACATTCTGAATTCGACCGTGTTCCAATTTGTGATATTAACGCAGGTATACCGCCCTTTCTCCTCCTTTTTCGCGTGGTCGAGAATATCCTTTGGGTTATTCTTATAGCCGTATCTCGCCGCCCATTGGTTCATTTGGGATTCGGTTCGTCGGCTGAATTTCAGCAGTTCGTTCCAGTGGTGTTCGACAAAATACAAGACCCGTGAGATTGCGTCGTCCTGCGCCTCACGGGTATTTCCGAATGTTTCTCTGTTGACGTGAATGTGCAGTCCGCACGTTCCCGACTTGTGACTTTTGTAGCCGAGTGATATTGCCTCGTCCATGATTTCCTCCCACGGCATTTGGTTCTTGTGGTAGTCTAGGGTCATAGGGTGAGTGACGATCTCCATGCCGTCGTCTAGGCTGCCGTCGCACTTGATGTAGATTCTCTCGTTGCCCGAATTGGCGATATCCAGTAATATATCGGCGTTGTCGTCGTCCTTGCCGCCGTCGTCAATCTCAAGTTCCACACCGAAGAATCGCTTGCCGTTGCCATAGAATATGGGGTCGGGCTTGTAGCTGTAATCGTGGATCGGGTGACTTCGTTCTTTGTCGTAACAATCGTCGCAGTAAGGAATGTCGCCGATGTAATTAGAATAGTCCTCGTGAATGATACAGTTGCAGCGCTCGCAATTTGTGTAATGGTCGTCATAGCAATCCCGGCAGAGCGTGATTGTGGAATCTCCTGCGTTGTCCTCAAGCCAAATTCGCTCACCGCAATGCTCGCATAATGCGGTATAGCGTTCGAGACAGCTTGGGCATAATGCCTCTCCGTCAAATGTTGTGATGTCGTCACCACAGGTTTCCGCTCCACATCGGGAGCAATGCTGGATTGTTTCTTGGTTCATAGTTCCTTCCTCCTTGTAATTTGGACACAAAAAATCCCCGAAGCCTTGCGACCTCGGGGATTTCTCTATGTGCCGTTATAAACGGAAATGCACATATTGCATTCATTACTATAATATATAATTGAATTTTTGAAGGATACCAACTGCTGTTACTTGACACAATTCAACAAAAATGTTATAATTATAATATAG